>NZ_CP014839.1:956611-1275481 GCF_001931675.1 Pandoraea thiooxydans
TGTGCGGACTCGATGCGGGCAAACCGGCCTGGGACCGCGCTCCGGCCAAGCGCGAAAAGCGCCGGGTGCAGGGCCAGGCGCATCGCGCGCTGCAGAATTTGCTCATGTACCCACGGTTGGGAAACGAATTGAGCGCCGACGACATCCAAGTTTTAGCGTCGACCTCATATGCCGAACTGTTTGGCGAGGTTCTTTCTCATTGCCGCGAGATGGGGGCGCAAGCGGAATTCCGCTATTTGTCGGACCGGCTGCGCGACTCCGAGAATGCCGCGAGCTACGAGGACCTCTTCAAGGAAATCCTGTCGATGGACGAAAACGTCCGCGATTTGCTGCTTTACGATCCGGACGACGCCCTGCAGGCCGAGCGGGCCGAGGAGCAATGGCGCCTGCGTCTGGCCGAACTCAGGGCGGCGGTGCGCAAGCTGCATTACGACAGCGTGTGCGACCGGCTCGAGCAGATGTTCAAGCGCGGCACGCTGAGCCCGGACGAAATGACCGAGGCCGCGGCCCTGACGCGCCAGCGGGCCGTGCTAAAGCAGCAGTTGGCGTGAAGTAGAGGGCGGCATCGGAGCTACTGGCCTCCGAGTGCTATAATTGAGAGTTTTCAGTGGGCTGTTTTCGAGCGGAAGCGAGATCGCTATGGCAAAGATGACAAGCGGAAAAACGGTGGGCAAGAAGGCAGTGGCAGCAAAGGCCGGTCACAAAGCGCCCGTCACGGGCAAGCCGGCTCGCTCCGCGAGATCTGCTGCCGCCACGCCGTCCGCGACAGGCCACCGAAAGACGTCGGGAAACGTAACGGCACAAAAAAGCGCAGCGGCCAAATCAGTTGGCACGACGGCTGCGAGAGCGGCAAACGCCGCAGTGCGCAAGACGGAGACCGGCAGCAAGGCGAGCGCTGCGCCCAAGGCAAAGCAACCTGCTCGCAACGGAACGGACGCCAAGGCGTCCGCATCGAAACCCCTAACCGGCAAAAGACCCGTCATGGAAAAACGCAAAACCCCATCCGGGCAGCATGCTGGCTCCGAGAAACACTCCAAGGCCCCGACGCCTGCCAAACGCGGTAAAGCCGCATCGGCAAAGGCGGTCGCCTCCGCGACGCAACCGGTGGCTCCCGAGTCTCTTGACAACGAATCCGTGAACGAAGATCAGACCAAAGTTGAAAAGCAAAAGGCGCGTGATCGCCGCGCCAAGGAAAAAGCCCTCCTGAAGGATGCGTTCGCCTCGCACCAGCCCGGCACCGCCGAAGAGCTGGAAGAGCGCCGCACCAAGCTGAAGGCGCTGATCAAGCTCGGCAAGGAGCGTGGCTTCCTCACGTACGCCGAGATCAACGATCACCTGCCGGACGATCTGGTGGAAACCGAAGCGCTCGAGGGCGTGATCGGCACCTTCAACGACATGGGGATTGCCGTCTACGAACAGGCGCCCGATGCCGAGACGCTGCTGCTCAATGACAACGCTCCGGCCGCCACCAGCGACGACGAGGTGGAAGAAGAAGCCGAGGCGGCGCTGTCCACCGTCGACTCGGAATTCGGCCGCACGACCGACCCGGTGCGCATGTACATGCGCGAAATGGGCACTGTCGAGTTGCTCACGCGCGAGGGCGAAATCGAGATCGCGAAGCGTATCGAGGAAGGTCTCAAGCACATGGTGCAGGCCATCTCCACATGTCCGACCACGATTGCCGAAATCCTCGCGCAGGCCGACCGCGTGGCCAACGAAGAAATCCGTATCGACGAATTCGTCGATGGCTTGATCGACCCGAATGCCGAGGAAAACGCTCTGGCCGCGGCGGCAGCCGAGGAGGAAGAGTTCGAGGCTGACGCGGAGGAAGAGGAAACCGAAGAGGCTGACGACGAGGATGATGGCGACGGCGGCGCCAGCGCCAATGCCGCGCAACTGGAACAGCTCAAGCGCGACTCCCTGGAGAAATTCCAGTCGATCGCCGACTGGTTCCAGAAGATGCGCCGTGCCTTCGAGAAGGAAGGCTATCAATCGAAGCCGTATATGAAGGCTCGCGAGGCGATCCAGACCGAATTGATGTCGATTCGGTTCACCGCGCGCACGGTCGAGCGCCTGTGTGACACACTGCGCTCGCAGGTCGACGAAGTGCGCAAGATCGAGCGCGCGATTCTGCATATCGTCGTCGATAAATGCGGCATGCCCCGCGCCGATTTCGTGAGCCGCTTCCCCGGCAATGAAACCGACCTGAACTGGGTGCACAGCGTGGTCGCCGATGGCAAGCCGTACAGCGCGATCGTCGAGCGCAACGTGCCCGCGGTGCAGGAACTGCAGCAAAAACTGATCGATCTGCAAGCGCGTGTGGTGTTGCCGTTGCCCGAACTGAAAGACGTCAACCGCAAAATGTCGGAAGGCGAGCGGCGCGCTCGTCAGGCCAAGCGCGAAATGACCGAGGCCAATTTGCGGCTGGTGATCTCGATCGCCAAGAAATACACCAATCGGGGCCTGCAATTCCTCGACCTCATCCAGGAAGGCAACATTGGCTTGATGAAGGCGGTCGACAAGTTCGAATATCGCCGCGGTTACAAGTTCTCGACCTATGCCACGTGGTGGATCCGGCAGGCGATCACCCGTTCGATTGCCGATCAGGCGCGCACCATCCGCATTCCGGTGCACATGATCGAGACGATCAACAAGATGAATCGTATCTCTCGCCAGATTCTGCAAGAAACCGGTCTCGAGCCCGATCCTGCGACGCTGGCCGAGAAAATGGAAATGCCGGAGGACAAGATCCGCAAGATCATGAAAATCGCCAAAGAGCCGATTTCCATGGAAACGCCGATCGGCGACGACGACGATTCCCATCTTGGCGATTTCATCGAGGACACCGGCACGGTGGCACCGGCCGACGCAGCCTTGCACGGCAGCATGCGAGACGTCGTCAAGGACGTGCTCGACTCGCTCACGCCGCGTGAGGCCAAGGTCCTGCGCATGCGCTTTGGCGTGGAAATGAGCACCGACCATACGCTCGAGGAAGTAGGCAAGCAGTTCGACGTCACACGCGAGCGCATTCGTCAGATCGAAGCCAAGGCGTTGCGCAAGCTGCGTCACCCGAGCCGCTCGGACAAACTGAAGTCGTTCCTGGAAGGCAACTGATCCGCTGGTAACCGCCTATCGTTTGACGGGCCGTTAGCTCAGCGGTTAGAGCAGGGGACTCATAATCCCTTGGTCGATGGTTCGAACCCATCACGGCCCACCATCCCTGCGGGCTAGCAAGCATATGCTTGCTAGCCCGTTTTTTTATTGCGCGACGATTTCACGAGAGGAGCGATCGACATGGTCGTCAATCCACGATATTTCCCGCTTGCGAGACGACGGGGCAACGGCGCGTGCCGCCCGAACCTGGGGTGCCTCCGAATCTTTTGCTCGTTTAGCGATGACTGGCTGTATCAAACACAGGCATATCTTCGAGATCACAAAGAAAAGAAGAGAGAGCGGAAGGAAAGCCTTGCGAATAGGGAGTCGGCTGTGTGGCTATCCGTCTTGGATTGGATTTTATGTGCTCGATAAAGAGCGATTCGTCCAGCTGTGAGTCAATTAGCGCATTGAAGACATTCGTATCGTGAATCAGCTGTATCCATCGCGCGGAGTGACACTGTATGTGCGGGTGTGAAATCACGTGCTGGTGATAGATATCGTAGACGTTTTCTCCATTGAACCGCGGGCAAAATCTCGTCAGAAACGGTGAGCGGTTGTAATACACTTCCTGCCAGCATTCTTTCGTGACGTGATAACCTCGTGTCGCGACCACGTGCGTGAATCGAATATTGTTTTCGATTGCTCTTTGAATCGCTCGATTAATCTCTTCAAAATAGTTGTCGGCCAAAGCATCGTCCGAATCAACGCGAGACAGTGCAATGTTGGTATATCCCGCCCGTGTGATTTCTTCGTTGACCTGTTGGATATGATTTTTGTCTTTTGAAAAAACAGGGGTAACGATGTCGGAAAATAGATGCTCAAATTTTCTGTAATCTGCCTCGTCAGTTTCATCCATCAGGAGAAAATTTTTAAGGCTCTTAACCTTTTGACGCCGCAGTGACGCCGCCAGGAACCGACGAAACAATGCAACTCTGTAGGCGAACCATTTGCTTCTATTCTCTTCTGGTCCGTAGGCAATTTCCTGCCACTCTGGATTCAACTTAAGCGAAAATCGAACCACCACGAGGTTGTTGATCTCCATACCCATCGTGTGAATCGACTTGTGCTGTTACGCGCGGAGTAAAAATGAGCCACTTCGCGCGAAGTAAATCTGAGCCACTTTTTCGTAAAGTCGGATCTTTTTGCGCGAGATCCGAGTGCTACACAAGGAAGAGTGGATGGAAATTCATGTGCTCAAGGCCCAGGGCCTCTCGGAGCGACAGATAGCCCGCCAGCTGGGCATTTCGCGAAACACGGTTGCGCGGTACCTGGATGCACCGCAGGCACCGAAGTACAAGATGCGCGAGCCACGAGCGACCAAACTGGAGCCGTTCAAAGCCTATATCGAGAAGCGGATTGCGCAGGCCCGGCCGGATTGGATACCGGCACCGGCCATGCTGCGCGAGTTGCGTGCACAGGGCTACACCGGCCAGATCCGGCAATTACAGGATTTCATGCGAAGCCGCAAGCCGATTCCCAAGGACGATCCGGTGGTACGCTTTGAGACCGCACCCGGCCAGCAGATGCAGTGTGATTTCGTCGTGTTCCGGCGCGGACGTGCTCCTCTCTATGCGTTCACGGCCACCCTCGGCTACAGCCGCTGGCGCTGGGTATGCTTCACTAGCGACGAGACCGCCGCCACGCTGGTCGCCTGCCACCATGCTCTGTTCGAGGCCTTGGGGGGTGTGCCCAGGGAGGTCCTGTACGACAATGCCAAGAGCGTCGTGATCAAGCGCGACGGCTACGGCCAAGGCCAGCATCGCTGGAACGATGACTTCCTGGACATGGCCAAGCTGTATGGCTTCATGCCGCGCCTGTGCCGTCCGTATCGCGCTCGCACCAAGGGCAAGGTAGAGCGTTTCCACCGCTACTTGCGCGGCAACTTCTATGTCCCGCTGGACAGCCGGATGCGCGCCAGCGGACTGGTCGTCGATGTCGCCACCGCCAATGCCGAAGTCGGCAAATGGCTGCGTGATGTAGCCAACCGCCGCGTGCATCCGCAAACCGGTCATGCCCCGTGCACCCTGTATGAGAACGTCGAGAAGGCACAGCTGCAATCATTACCAAAGCACGTACCGAAGCTTCAGCCGAGCTGGCCGGCGACACGGCCGGTGCGTGAGCAGATCCACTCGCTTCAGCATCCGCTGTCGGTCTACCAACAGATCCTCACGGAGGTGGTGGCATGAATCTGCAAGCAGAGCGCATCGACGCCTACTGTCGGCAACTCAAGCTTGACGGCTTGGCCGAACGGTTCGAAGCTATCGCCGCTCAGGCCTCCGAGCAGGACTGGAGCTTCATGGAATTCCTGGAGCAGGCCTTGGCCCACGAACGGGATGCTCGGCAGGTGCGAAGTCGGCAGACGCTCGCCCGGATGGCCTCCTTCCCGGTGATCAAAACACTGGAGCAGTATGACTTCGAGTTCGCCACCGGCACGCCAAGGAACCTGATCGAAGAGTTGGCCACGCTGCGTTTCATCGAGCGCGGAGAGAATGCTGTCTTCCTCGGTCCTTCTGGCGTGGGCAAGAGCCATCTAGCTATCGCTCTGGGCTACCTAGCCACGCAGGCCAGCATAAAAACTCACTTCGTGAGTGCCGCCGATCTGATGCTGCAACTCGCGGCCGCACAGCGACAGGACCGCTACGACTCGGTCATGCGCCACCGGGTGCTCGGCCCACGATTGCTGATCATCGACGAAATCGGCTATTTACCCTTTACCGGAGATCAGGCCAGCCACTTCTTCCATATCGTCTCAAAGCGCTATGAGCGAGGCGGTTCGATGATCCTGACCAGCAATCTTCCGTTTGCACAATGGGGCGACACCTTTGGCGATAACCCGACGCTGACTGCGGCAATGCTCGACCGCATCTTGCATCACGCTCACATCGTGCAGATCAAGGGTGACAGTTACAGGCTAAGGAAGCAGAAGAAAGCAGGATTCCTGGGCAAACCAGGTAAGCCAGTGGCTCAGAATTCGGTCGCGTAAACCGCCGCCTAGTGGCTCAGATTTACTTTGCGTTTGACAGTGCTGCATTTTTTCCATTATGCGCGCCATTCGTGATTACCATTCGCATTATGGCCGTTGACAAAAATGAGTTTAACAGCGCACGCGCAGCCGTATTGAGTTAGCGAAAACCTCCTCGATTCGTCACGGGAGCGTGTGTGCCGGTGAGTATCTACCCGGCGGAAGATGTCGGCCGGCTAGCAGCAAAGCGCGGTAGCGCGAGGCTGTCGAGCATGTGATTTATCGCGGCGGAAATCGAAATCCGCCTTAAACGACGAGCAAAAAAAATGGCCAGCAATCTGCTGGCCATAAAATCCACCAGGAGGAGGTGGAGGAGACAGGTGAATAATATCAGGGAAATCCCTATCAGGGATAGCTCTTAATAGAGGTGTTGCTCTATTGCAACAATTGAGCCGGTCAGCGCCTATATTGCCGCCTGTAACGCATTGCAGCACTGCCGGCTGGCTGGGCAATGCACAATGGCCAGCAACCCCACAATATTCGTTTGGCATGAGGTCGACCGTTGATGAATCCGAATTTCGCACGTCTTCGTGAATTTGTAACGGCCTTCGGGGCGTTGGTGGCAGCTCGGCCCAGCGAGGCAGACTTGCTGCGCGAAGGCGAACCGCTTTTGGCCGGCCTGGTGTCGGTCGACGATTGGCTGCCGGCTGAATATGCTCAGCCGGATCCGGCCCGCTACACCCAATATCTGCTGCACGCCGATTCCGAGCAGCGTTTCTCGATCGTCAGCTTTGTGTGGGGCCCCGGACAGTCGACGCCGATCCACGATCACACCGTGTGGGGAATCATAGGATTGCTGCGAGGCGCCGAATATTCGCAGCCCTATCGCCTGGCGCCTGGCGATCGGCCTATCGTGCAGGGCCCGGCCAAGTTGCTGGAGCCGGGGCAGGTCGAAGTCGTTTCGCCGACGGTCGGCGACGTCCATCAGGTACGCAACGCTTTCGATGACCGCGCATCGATCAGCATCCACGTCTATGGCGCCAACATCGGCGGCGTCCGGCGATCGGTCTATCTGCCAGAAGGCGGCCGCAAAAGCTTCGTCTCCGGCTATTCGAACGCCGTCTTGCCCAATATCTGGAGCCTCAACGCATGAGGTGAGCCGGTCTGGCCGCTTTCACGATTGCATTACCGTCACAGTGTGCGACGTAGCAGGGCGCCGGCTGGCGCCGTGGCCTCACGTCGTCTCGGGAGACTTCACCAGCAGCAGCGGCAAGGTCGAGATGCGCAGCAGCGCTTCCGCCACGCTGCCCAGCAGCAGACGGGTCACGCCGCGCCGGCCGTGCGTGCCCAGCACCACCACATCGGCTTTCCAGGCGGTTGCCTCGGCGAGGATGGCCTCGGCGATGGTTTGCGCTCCGACATCGAGATCGAGCCGCTTGATGTCGGCGGCGACACCCTTGGCCTGCAACGGTGCCAGCGCCGCCTGCAGGATGTCATCGGCGTCCTTCTCCAGGACGGCTTGAGTATCGACCGGTACAAAGCCGGCATAGGCGCCGGCGGCCGACGGGTCGAGCATCGGCGGCACGACGGACACCAGATGGATCTTGCCTTGTGTGAGACCGACCAGCTTGACGGCCTCGTCAAGCGCGCGTTGCGACGGCGTGCTGCCGTCGACGGCAACCAGGATGCGTTCGTACATAGGATGTTCTCTCGATGGGAGGGCGCTTTACGAGGATCAACGCCGTTCGTCATGACTACCCCGCCATTGTCGCACCGGCGGGCGGTATCGTCATCAGCAGTGCAAATTAATCAGCGCGACTCAATTCGGCGCCGCCTTGCACGCGATCAGCATCGAGCGCGTGGCATCGTCGTCATCGTTGCGCTGGATCACGTCGAAGCCGGCCGGACCGCATTGCTTGGCCGCGCGCAACCGGCATAAGTCCCATGAACTGCCCGGACAGGAGATCAGGTTGGTCGGCCGATTGTCGGATGTGAATAACGGCGGAGCCGAACTGCAGGCAGTCAAGACAAGCGCGCTCACGCAGATGGCAGTTTTCATGACGAGAGAGTGTGTCGAGGAAATCCAGATGCCGGGAGTATAGCGCGGCGCCACGCGCTTGCGCGGCGAGCCCGATGCAAAGAAGGGCGGGCCGCGCTACAGTAGCGGTTGATGCCCTGCTGGCGCCGCTTGGCGCGGCTCTGCCGTCCTGCTGGGCGCTTTATGGAGGCATTCAGTGCACCCCTCGCCGACGACTTCACCCACGCCGGAAGCGCTCGCCGCTTTTGCGGTCGAGCTCGCTCAGGCGGTACGCCCCATTTCACGGCGGTGGTTTCGCCACCCGCTGGAAATCGAATCCAAAGCCGATCTGAGCCCGGTCACCATCGCCGACCGCGAGATCGAACAAGCGCTGCGCCAGCGCATCGCCGAACGCTTTCCGCTGCACGGCATCCTGGGCGAGGAATTCGGCCTGGCGCACGGCGAGGCCGAATACGTCTGGTCGATCGATCCGATCGACGGCACACGCAGCTTCATCTCCGGATATCCGCTGTGGGGCACGCTGCTGGCGCTGCTGCACCATGGCGCGCCCGTGCTCGGCGTGATCGACGTGCCGGTGTTGAACGAGTGCTGGGTTGGCGTGCGCGGCCTCGGTACGCACCTGAACGGCGAACCGTGCCATACCGGTGCCCGCGGCAACCTGTCCGATGCCACGCTCTATGCCACCACGCCTGACATCTTCGACGCGGCCGAACTCGCCGTGTTCGATGCGCTGAGCCGTCGCGTCGGCATGCGCCGTTTCGGCGGCGACTGCTACAGCTATGCGCTATTGGCCGCCGGGCATGTCGATCTCGTCATGGAGGCAGGCTTGCAGCCCTATGACTACCTGGCGCTCGCGCCGGTCATCGAAGGTGCGGGGGGCGTCATCACCGATTGGCAGGGCCGCGCCTTGACGTTGAGCTCCGGCTCGCGGGTGCTGGCCGCGGCGAACCCGGAACTCCATCGGCAGGCCCTGGATGTGATTCGCGCGGCCCCACCCGGGTAAGCGTTTGTAACAATCGACGCACAAATCCTTACAGCACGTGCAAGCGCCAGCCCTTAACATGAAACGCATTCGCACCGCAGAAGGAATTCGCATGAACGTCACCTGGTTTTTCATGGCGGCAGCCATCTCGTTGGCTGCCGCGCTGTTCTCGCCGGCGTCGTCGGCGCGACCGCAGGCGAACGTAACCGTGATGATCGACCGGGCGCCGCCGCCGCCCGTCTACGAACGGATGCCGCCGCCGCGTCGCGGCTATGTCTGGTCGCCCGGCTACTGGCGCTGGACCGGTCATCGCCACATCTGGGTCAACGGACAATGGGTGCGCGCGCGCCGCGGTTACCGCTACCAGCCGCCGCACTGGGTACGCGACGGACGCGAGTGGCGATTCTCTCCAGGTGACTGGCGTCGCTAGCGAGGCGCTGCCGACGAGACTACCGCGCGCGCCTTACGGAGAAGGGCTTGTCGTCAGCTTGAGCGCATCCAGAGCGCGCTCGCGCGCTGCCTGATGCGCCACGATTGGCGCGGGGTAGGTCTGGCCGAGCGTCAACCCGGCTGCTTCGCGCTGCGCTGGCGAAGCCTCCCACGGATGATGCACGACAGAGGTCGGTAAGCCGTCCAACTCCGGCACCCAGCGTTTCACATACACCGCCTGCGGATCGAATTTCTCCGCTTGCAGCACCGGATTGAAAATGCGGAAATACGGCGCCGCGTCGACGCCGGAGCCCGCCACCCATTGCCAACTCGACGGATTGCTGGCCGGATCGGCATCCACCAGCGTATCCCAGAACCACGCCTCTCCGTCGCGCCAGTCGAGCAGCAGATGCTTGGCAAGAAACGACGCGCACACCATGCGCACGCGGTTGTGCATCCACCCGGTGGTCCACAGTTCGCGCATGCCGGCATCCACCAACGGATAGCCGGTGCGACCCTGCTGCCAGGCCCGCAATGCAGCCGGGTCGGTACGCCAGGGCATCGCATCGAAACGCGCTTGAAAATTGCGGCGCGCCAGATCGGGGAAATAATAAAGCTGGTGATACGAGAATTCGCGCCAGCCGAGTTCGGCAAGCAGCTTGTCCAGATCGGTCTGGCTCGCGCGTGTCGTCCCGGCGCGCATCGCCGCCTTGGCTGCGTGCCAGATTTGACGGGGCGACAGATGGCCAAAGCGCAAATACGGCGACAGTCGGCTCGTGCCGGCCACATGCGGCAGGTCGCGGTGGTTGGCATAGCCTGCCAATCCATCTTCCAGGAAGTCATCGAGCCGTTCGTGCGCAGCAGCCTCGCCGCGCCGCCAGGCGCGACGCAATCCCCCGGCCCAGTCCGGTGTGTGCGGCTCGAGCCGCAAGCTGGCCAGCGACACGGTGCGCATCTGCCCAGGCCAAGGATGAAAGGTCAGGGTGGCGGGCGCCGATAACGGAACGGCCGGTTCATCCTGCCGGGAGCATGCCCGCCAGTAGGCCGTGAAAACGCGAAACGGCTGCCCGGCGCCATTGAGCACCGTCCATGGCTCGGTCAGCAATTGGCCGTTGCTGCTGCGCACCGTGATGCCGCGTGCTTCCAGATTCTTTTTCAGGCCGCTGTCGAGCGCACGCTCGGCCGCGCCGTAACGGCGATTCCAGTAAACGGCGCCGGCGCCTGTTTGCGCCACCAGGGTTTCGATCTCTTGTGCCGCTGAGCCTTGCAATATCGCCAGGCGTCCGCCGAGCGAGCTCAGACTCGCATCGAGCGCTTCGAGCGCGCCGTGCAGCCACCAGCGCGCAGCGCCGCCAAGCGGGCGCAAACCGTCGCTTTGTTCGTCCAATACATAGACGCAGATCAGCGGGCGGCCCGATGCGGCAGCGTGATGCAGGGCGGGATTGTCCGCCACGCGCAGATCGTCGCGAAACCAGACGATCGCGGGTGACGGTGATGACGTTGCGGACATGGCAATTTCAATAAAAGGCGGAGGCTAGGATATACCCGTCACGCGTTGCAGGGCGGCCAGGCGAAGCCGATAGGGCAGCAGGCTGGCGAATTTTAACAAGCGCGTAAAGCGCTTTGGAAAGTCGATTTCGAAGCGCCCGCGCGCCAGGCCGTCGACGATCGCCTCGGCGGCCGCCTCGGGCGTTTGCAATGCCGGCATCGGAAAGCTGTTGGCCGCCGTCAGGCGCGTCTTCACGAAACCGGGATTGATCAAATAGACACCGAGCCCCTTGGCATGAAGCTCCGTGTACAGCAACTCCGCAAGATTGATCAGCGCCGCCTTGGTCGGCCCGTACACGGTGGCATTGGGCAGGCCGAGGTAGCCGGCAATACTCGCGATGACCGCAATGCCGCCGCTTTGCTGCGACAGCAGCCCAGGCAATACGACTTCAAGCCCATAGTAGACGCTGTTCAGATTGACCTCGACTGTTTTGCGAACCTGATCCGCCCGGATATCCCACGGACGCAGCGGGCGATATTCGGCCGCGCAAAAAACGATCAGATCGATGGCTTCCCATTCCTGGCGCAGAGTCCGGTGGGACGCGTCCCACGCGGCCGGGTCGGTCACATCCAGCGGCACGATCCAGGCGGTCGGAAGATCCGCCGCGACCGCTTGCAACGCGTCGATGCGCCGCGCCGACAAGGCCACGCTCGCGCCGCGCCGCAACAGGTTCCGCGCCAACGCGGCGCCAATGCCGCTGGAGGCTCCGACCACCCACACCCGCTTGCCTTGCCAGTTGGTCCAACGAGGGTTAAGAGACGTCCATTTCATGATGGCCTCGCGGCGAGCGCATAAGATTAGGCAGGATGCCGAAAGAACAGGGTGACCTGTCCGACCTCGAAGCCGAACTTGGTGACCTTGGCCCGATTGATCATGGTGTGTTCATCGACCAGATACATCCAGTCGTCGAATTGCACGTTGTAGGTCGTCTTGTCGACCGGCAGCTTGACCGTATAGCGCCAATGCAGGGTGTTGCCGGCGGTATGGCCGATCGCCTGGCCGATCACGTCGGCGGCGATACCTCGCCACGAGCCGTCGGGTTGCGCCGTGAGCGTCCAGACGCGACTTTGCTTGGTGCCGTCGCTATAAGTGAAATGCTCGTCGAGCACCAGCTTGCCGTTTTCCTCGCGGCCTTCCATATTGACGTGAAAGCGCTTGACCACTTCGCCGTTGCGTTTCTGGAACATGCCCCATGCCTCGGTTTTACCGCTGAAGAATTTGACGACGTCGAAGTGCGGCTGATTTTGCGCGTAATCGGAAATCTTTTGCGTGGCGCAGGCCGAGAGCATCATGGTGGCGCCCAGTGCGAGCGCGTATTTAATCGAGATCATGTCGAAGGTTCCTCGCTGGTTGAGAATTCCGCGGTGCGCAGGGTCCCCCACGCCGCGAGCTTGAATAAACAGGGCAGCCCGCCATAGGCGAGCGCGAGCGCCGCACCGCCGCTGGCGGCCGCGCCCGGCTGGTAGCCGAACGCAGCCAGCAATGGCAGCGTCAGGCCGGAAAGCGCCAACGCCAGCTTGCCGAGCAGGCTCCACACGCCGTAATAGCCGGCCGGCTGTTCGTTCGGTGGGATCAGGCAAGCCAACAGCACCGGCGGCAGGATCAAATCTGCCCCCAGCGCCAGCCCGGCCATCACGCACACGGCCAGATAGGCTGGTGCGTCACCCGGCCCGAGCAGGGTCGCCCAAATGAAAGCCGCCACCGCCAACGCCATTCCCAGACGCCAGGCACGTGCCGGGCCGATGCGGGCGGCCAGCCGCGTCCAGCCCGGCAAGCCAGCCGCTCCGGCGGCGAAGTAGACGGCCAGGAACAGGCCCGACCAGCGGGGCGCCTGCAGCCGGTCGGCAATAAAAAAGAGCGCCAGCGTGGCTGGTACCGACACGGATATGGCGTTCAGGAAGTAGGGCACCAGCAACTGGCGAAAGCGCGCATTGGCCAGCGTCGAGGTCCAGTTCGGCGCAACCGCCACGACGGGATCCCGCCAGCGCGGTGCATAGCGCAGCAATGCCAGCAGGCCGATGAACAGCAGTACGGCGAATAACGCTGAATAAGCGGCCATGCCTCGCTCGGCTGACCACGTGTGGCTGTTCATCAGCCAGGTCGGCAAGGCGCTGGCGAGCATCACGCCGAGCAGGCCTGCACCCTCGCGCCAGCCCGCGGCATTGGTCAGCCCGGTGGTGCTTGGCGCCAGACGCGCCCCCCAGGCGAGGTAGGTGATGTTCAGCAGGCTGTGCGCGGTATAGACGGCGATCAGCGCCAACGCGAGCCATGCCGCCAGTGCATTGCCCGACAGCGGAGGCAGCCAAAGGCCGGCAAACGTCATGGCCAGCAATAGTGCCGCGACGACCAGCATCGGCGTGAGCCGCCCGCGCCGGGCCAGCCGGTCGATCCATTGCCCCAGCCAGGGGTCCTGCACGGTATCGACCAGCCGGGCGGCAAACAGCACCGTGCCGGTTAGCGACAGCGCCAGCCCGAGATGGGTCGTGTAATAGATGGGCACCTGCACGTACACGGGCAGCGCGGCCATCGCCAACGGCATGCCGAGTGCGCCATATGCGGCCAGCGCCGAGACCTTCTCGCTCATGACGAAGCCCGTCCCAGCAACTGGCGGCGAAGATCGGGCGCCCGCGTGCCGCGATCGAGCCAGATACCGAAGAACCGTTTAGCGAATGCCGGATCGTCGACCGTCGCGGTAAGGCGGCCGTCGGCATAAAAGCGCGCACCTTCGCCGGGCAGGAACACGCCGACGATGCTGTCGCCCGGCGCCACGCCCACGAAGGCGCGCTGCATTGCCAAACGCCACTGCTGCAGAGCGGCCGCGTCGATCGGGTGCACCGCCATCCGGGTGATCTCGTCCAGGCTGCTTTGCACCAGCCGGGCGCGGGAAATGTGCCGGTGATAGATCAGCTTGAGCGCAAACGGCGCCGCAAACGGCGCGCCCGGATTTGCCGCATCGCACGCGCGCCACATTTGTGCGGTGTAGATCAGGAATCCGATCACGCGAAAGTCGCCCTGGCCGCACAGTTGCGCGGCTGGCACATCGGCCCGCCAGCCGGCGTCGAGCGGCGCGGCAGATGCCGGCGGCAGCGTCAGCAGCAGGGCGATCGCGAGCGCCGGGATAAGACGGCGCATGTCAGGCCTGCCGCTTCAGCACGAACTGCACGACATCGGTGCGGGCCTCGTCGAAGCCCGCCTCGCAATACGCCAGGTAAAGGCGCCACAGGCGGATGAACTCCTCGTCGAATCCCTGCTGCCGTACTTCGGCCAGCCGTGCCTCGAACGCCTGACGCCAGCGCCGCAGTGTCTCGGCGTAGTCCCTGCCGAAAGCAAGCGAAACGCGGCCCGCCAGATTGGCCCGGCGGGCGGTGTCGAGCAGCCGCTCGGGACTCGGCAGCATGCCGCCGGGGAAAATCGTGTGCCGGATGAAATCGCTGCTCGCGCGATAGGCGAGAAAACGCGATTCGTCGATCGTGATCGATTGCAGCAACGCGCTGGCCCCCGGCACCAGCCGGTCGTGCAGCACGTTAAAGAAGCCAGGCCAGAAACGCTCGCCCACCGCCTCGAACATCTCGATCGACACCACGGCGTCGTATCGGCCGGCGATGTCGCGATAGTCGCACAGCGCCAGCGTGACCAACGTGCCCAGGCCTGCCTCGGTAACGCGCTCGCGCGCCAGCGCAAGTTGCGCCTCGGAAATCGTCACGCCATGCACCCGAATGCCCTGGCGCGCGGCGTGCAGCGCAAAGCCGCCCCAGCCGCAGCCGATTTCGAGCACGTGCATGCCGGGCCGCAGGCCGAGCGTGTCGATGATGCGCTGGTATTTCGCCGCTTGCGCATCGGCCAGCGGGCGCTGCAGATCGCCGTCGAACCATGCGCTGGAATAGCTCCAGGTCGGGTCGAGCCACAGCGCATAGAACGGATTGCCGATATCGTAGTGTGCGTGAATGTTGCGCCGGCTACCCGCTCTGGTGTTGGGGCGCAGCCGATGCAGCAGGCCGTACCACAGACGCGCCAGACGATTTCCCCACACGGTTTGCGCGACGGCGTCCTCATTGCGGATCGCCAGCCGCAGCAGCGCGGTGAGATCAGGTGTATTGAGCCAGCCGTGGCGATAGGCGTCGGCAAACCCGATATCGCCGGCCCGCAAAACCAGCTCGCAGCCGCGCCAGTCGGTCACTTCCAGGCGGGCGCTGGGGCTACCGTGCGGATCGCCGAATACGCGCTGTTCGCCGGACGGCATGATCAGCACCAGATGCCCGCAACGGATTTTCTCGAGCAGCGAAAGAAACACGCGCGCCAAGGCGGGGATGGGCGTACGCGACGAATAAAGAGTGCGGGAGAGATTCATAATGGGTGTTTCTCCGACGAGGACTCGGTAACGTGAATGGTTTGCGCGACTGCTGGAGGGGCGGGCTTGGTATGAAATGGCACTTTGCGCAGCCACAGGCGCAGCGCCTGTCGATGAATGCGCGCGACGACGCCAAAGGTCAGCAGCGGCTGCCGTAGCACGGCGCTCAGCACCTGCGCGCGGGAGAATGGCTGCTTGCGCCCGCCCACCGAGGTGCGTAACAGCAGGCCGTCGCGATCGAAGTAATCGATGCCCGTGAAGGCGGTCGCGGCGCTCTCGCGCAGGCGGAACTCGTAATGCCCCTCGACCTCGCAAAACGGCGAAACATGGAATGACTTGCGGCACGTCAGCGTCGTGCCCGGGCCGATCGGCGCGGCGTCGCCGGCAGCCAGCAGATAGCGGTGACGCTCGCCGAAGGTGTTGTTGACCTCCGCCAGCAACGCCCGCAATTGGCCCGCGCTGTCGTGGCAGTACCAGAAACTCACCGGGTTGAAGACATAGCCGAACAGGCGCGGAAAGGTCTGCAGCCAGATCGGCCCGTCGTTGGGCAGGCCAGCCTCGGCCAGTTGCGCCCGCATCCAGGTTGCCAGGTCGCTGCCGTCGCGCGGGCCGTAGTCGCGCACGAAAAGACTCAAAAGCCGCCAGCGGTTGACGCCGAACCACCAGCGGCTCAGGCCGGCCAGGCGGTCCAGATTCACGCGCACGCAAAATACCGGGTAGACGAAGCGATTGCGCGTCGGGCGCAGGCGCTCGTGCATGACCTGGCCTGTCAGCAACAGGGCATCATCACCGATATGTTGGGCGGGGCGGGATGTTTTCATAGCTTGGCCCAGGCCGGCAACACGCCGAAATCTCTGGCAACGCGCAACGCCGACTTGAGGCCGTCCTCATGGAAGCCATAACCGGTCCAGGCGCCCGCAAACCAGGTGCGCCGCTTACCCTGTAGTGCCGGCAGGCGCTGCTGGGCCGCGATGGCGGGCAAATCCAGCAGCGGGTGTTCATACTCGAAGCGCTCCAGCTCGGAGCCCTCGACCGGCATTTCGATCGGATTGAGCGTGACGACTACCGGACGGCGGAACGGCAGCGGCTGCAATTGATTGATCAAATAGCTCACGCACACCGGGCGATTGCCTGCAACTGCGCGCCCGCCCAGGTAATTCCACGCCGACCAGACACGCCGCCGCCGGGGCAGCAAGCGCGTATCGGTGTGCAGCAGGGCGATGTTTTTTTGATAACGCACCGCGCCCAGGGTGTCGCGCTCGGCGTCGTCGGCGTCGAGCAGCAGGCGCAGCGAGGTCGGGGCATGAGTGGCCAGTACCACCGCATCGAAGCGCGCCGGGCCCGAGGGCGTCAGCAGCGTGACGCCGTCCGCATCGCGCTGGATCGCGTGAATCGGGGTATCGAGGCGCACGTCGTCCAGCCGCGCGGCAATGCGGCGCACGTACTCGCGCCCGCCGCCGAGCACGGTCCTCCACTGCGGGCGGTTGCGAATTTGCAGCAGCGCGTGATTCATGCAAAAGCGCAGAAACGTCGCAGCGGGAAAACGCAGAATATCCGCCGTCGCACTCGACCAGATCGCCGCGGCCATCGGCAGCAAATAGTTGTCGCGAAATGGCGTGCCATATCCGCCGGCCGTCAACAGCTCACCCACCGAGCAGCCGCTGTGCTGAGATTCGGCAAGGTGGCGCTCGGCGGCGTCGTTAAAGCGCAGGGTGTCACGCAGCATCGACAGGAAGTTTGGCGAAAAAAGGTTCTGGCGTTGTGCGAACACCGTATTCAGATCGCTGCCGGCCCATTCCAGCCGGCCTTGGTCGAGCGACACTGAAAACGTCATGTCGCTGGGGTGGCTCGCTACGCCGAGTTCGGCAAACAGCGCGATCAGGTTGGGGTAAGTCCGGTCGTTGAAAACCAGGAAACCCGTGTCGACCGGATGGCGCTCGCCATCGACTTCAGCCTCGACGGTATTGGTGTGACCGCCGAGATAGCTGCCCGCCTCGAACAGCGTGACTGCGTGGCGCCCGGCCAGGAAGTAGGCGCTGGCCAGACCGCTGATGCCCGAGCCCACCACGGCAATGCGTAGTCCATTGGATCTGGTCGGATTGACAGTGTTGATCGCGTGCTTGCCCATCGAGTTATTTTCTCCGGCCGCTTTGAGTCATTTCCGGGAATCCCCGTAACTATTTGTTAAATAACTATTTTTTTGCTTTCTGGCTTTTCCCGTTGCCTTTGCCGGTAACGGTGCTAAGATGCTTAAACTATTTTGGAAAAAATACTACTACACAGTAGCGATATTTACCAATGGGTATTTTCAATAAATTGAGCTTCAAGGATCAAGCCTTCAAGTTGCGCGAGGACGCCATCCTCGATGCCGCCACGCGCATGCTTGCCAGCAAGGGCTTCGATCTGATGACCATGGACGACGTCGCGCTCGAGGTCGGTATCTCCAAACCGAGCCTCTATAAGCATTTCAAGTCCAAGGAAGATCTGGTGGGCGAGGCGTTGATCCGCCTGATCGACGGCGCGATCGAGCATCTCGGGCAAATGCCCGCCACGCTCACGCCATTGCAGCGCCTGAGCGATCTGCTCGAATGGGCGCTGCGCGTGCGGCTCGGCGGCGGCTTGCCGTTCCTGCCCTCGACGAGTGCCCACGTGCGCGACATGCTGACGCGCAATTTGCGGTACGTCGCGCGCGTGCTCAAGTTGCATCAGCAGCTCAAGGCGCTGGTGCGCCAGGCGAAGGCCGCTGGACAGCTCGACGCGGCATTGCCCGACGACGTAATCCTGTTCAGCTATTACGCCCGCACTTGCGACCCGTCGGTCGATTACCTGCGCCTGTACAGCCAGCTCGACGATGAGGCGATCGTCGCCAGCATGCTGCGCGTGTGCTTCGACGGGCTGCGCTGACCGGGCTCCCGGCCATGCCGCCGCGCCCATGCCGCGCGCGGTCATCATGACGCCCCGCGCGGCAGGATCTGCGCCACATGGTCGGGTGTCGGGCGCGTCGCCGGCGCCGTGTGCTCCACGAACGCCACCACCCGCGCCAGCGCCGGCGCGACCCAGCGCAGCGGCCTGGCAAACGAGCCGATCAACAGTGCATGCGTCACGCCCCGATAGTTTTCGGCCTGGACCGGGTCGTGCGCGGCGCGCAACGCGGCAGCCAGCGCGTCGGAATTGCGTATCGGGCTGACGATCGTGTCGGCCGAGCCCGTGAGCAGCAAGCTCGGCGGCGCGTCGCCGGTGACGTGATTGATCGGTTGCGAGGCCGGCGGCGTATTCGGAAACAGGAAGATCGGCTTGATTTCGTCGACGTCGATCGGCAGAAAATTGTACGGACCGG
Source organism: Pandoraea thiooxydans (assembly GCF_001931675.1). Classification (NCBI taxonomy): domain Bacteria; kingdom Pseudomonadati; phylum Pseudomonadota; class Betaproteobacteria; order Burkholderiales; family Burkholderiaceae; genus Pandoraea; species Pandoraea thiooxydans. The sequence goes on from NZ_CP014839.1 coordinate 975,413, forward strand.
CCAATCCGATCCAGCCGCTGAGCATGCCTGGCGAGTCGCCAAAGCGGGCCAGCCAGCGCGGATCGAGCGCCACCATGGCAGCGTTGTAGGCGCCGGCACTGTGTCCCATCACGAACAGCCGGTGCGGATCTCCGCCATAGGCTTCGATGTGCGCAAGCGTCCACGCAACCGCACGGGCGGAGTCCTCCACAAAGTCCGGATAAACCACCTGCGGATACAGACGATAATCTGCGATGACCGCGGTGATGCCGCGCGAGGCGAGCGCCTCGCCGACGAAACGGTACTCGCTGCGAGCCCCGCTATCCCAGTTGCCGCCGTAGAAAAACACCACCACTGGTGTTGGCCGGGTCGCGCCAAGCGGCGCATAGATGTCGAGCTTCTGCCGCCCCAGCGGGCCATAGGCGATGCCCGCGCTCAGGCGGTAGGTATTATCGGGCGTCAGGCGATCGATGGTGCGCAGTGGCGAGCAGGCGGCGAGGCAGCCCAGTAAGAGCGGCGTCAGAAAAAACCTGGACCAGATCGAACCAGTCATAAAATCTCCACGAAAAGTGCTGGGCGGCAACGATATTCGTAGATACGGCCGGTCGCGCGATTTGGATGCACTCTGCATTCGAGTTGCGGGATTACGCCCCAGTGGCGGCAGGAATTTTCCGGGAGTCGCGTTGGCGTGGTCGTGCCCGGGGCGTAACGCTTGCCGAGCCGCTACAATGGCCGGCCTCTCAAACGCTTCCTGCCGAACCTCATGCGACGCTTTTCACGCTATGCCGCCGTGTTGTTGTTCCTTGCCGGCGCGTTACACGCGCAAACCAACCCGCCGATGGCACTGCGCGGCGCCACCGTGCAGGTGTACTTCTCACCCGACGGCGGCGCGGCGCGCGCGGTCGTCGGCATGATCGACGGCGCCCGTCAGCGCGTCATGCTGGCCGGCTATCTCCTGACCTCGTATCCGATTGCCCGGGCGCTCAAGCGAGCCCACGCTCGCGGCGTGCAGGTGCGAGTAGTGCTCGATTCGGCCAATGAGACCGACCGATACAGCGGCGCCACCTATCTTGCGCGGGCTGGCATCGACGTAGTGATCGATAAAAAATACGCGATCATGCATCACAAATTCATCATCGCGGATCGCACTCTGGGATTTGGGTCGATGAATTTCACGCGTGCCGGCGATGAAAAAAATGCCGAGAATTTCAATATTTTCCGTGGCGCGCCGACGTTGCTCGACAGATACGAGAAGGAGTTCGAGCGGCTCTATCGAGAGTCGGCGCCCTATCGACGTGGCGGATGAGCCGATTCGACGTAATGGTGCGCGGTCGGCGCCGGCGATGCGATGTCGGGAGTTGCCGTCAGGAAGAGAGGACGAGCCGATGCCCGGTCTACCCTTTAGCGAGACGAGAAAGAAAAAACCCGCCGACGGCGAGATGCCGGTAGCGGGTGAAATTACTTCTGGGGAAGTCCTGCACTCGTGGGAGTCGAAGAATCTGCAGTTGGTTCCGCGCGCATGCGTTCACCGAACAAATTTAAGGCACTAAAATATCGCTTTGACCACTGATGTTTTATGCAAAGCGACTGCAGCATGGCTTCTCTCGGACGTTTCGTGAAATGGATCGGACTGTGTGCCATTGGCGTCGCTGTTTGCCAGTGCCCGGCCCAGGCCACCGGCACCCCCTGTTTCGTGAACTCGGTCGTCTATGCGTTCACCATGCCTGCAAGCCCGTGGTCATTGGCGTCGGCCGGGGCCTCTTTGCCACGCCCGACATTCAATAGCGGCGGCGAACTCGGCCGGCATTCGATCGTAACGGCGCCGCTGACGGAAGTCACGGCCGCGCCGATAACGTCGGGGGACATCGTGGTCGCGCCATTGCCCCAGGCGGCCGACGCATCCCAGACAGACGGAGCCGCGCCGGAGCAGGGTGTCTCGGCGAGCATTACCCCGCCGTCGAACACATCGGCGCAGGCGCAGCCCCCGCGCGCCAATCGGACCCCGCCGGTGTCGGACTGTTTCCGGCTTGAAGCGCGGAATCCCACCCGCATCCAGCAGAATATCCATTACGCGATCACCCAATTTCAGCCGCAGCGCGGCAGTTGGCTGCCAACCTTGAATGTGCAGCGCAGCGGCGTGCCCGGTGAGGGCAACGTGGGTTGGCAGGTCATCGACGAGCGCCCCTGGCAATTCAATGTCGGCTTGAACAACAACGGCATGACCAGCACCGGAAAAATGGAGGGCACTGCCGGCTTGACCGTCAACAATCCACTGGGTTTGCGCGGTTTGCTCAATACCACCTGGAGCAAGGATCTGCAAAATGCCGCGAATGATCCGACCAATCAAGGCATGAGGGCCAACTACACCTTGCCGTGGAGCGACGCGTGGACATTCGGCGTTTCTGGCAGTTCGATCTTTTCGGCCGATCAGGGCGTGCCGTCGAGCGACAATACTTTCCACTCGCTGCAATGGCGAGTGCGGCACGTCCTGGACGGCTCGCGCGACGGCCAGACATCCCTGCTGTTCTCGGTCACGCGCAACATCGACCAGGCGGCCGGCGATCAATCCACCGGCGATACTTACGCCCAAATCGGCCTGACGCAGCGACATTATCTCGGCATGGGCTATGTCGATTTCTCGTTGTTGCAGCGGGTCGGATCGCCGCTGGCGCCAGTGGCCCCTGGAGCGGGCGGATGGGCCTATCGTTTCGAGTCGCTCAACGCGAACTTCTCGATTCCATTTTATTGAGCCGGTCTGCACCGATGCTGCTTGCGCCGATAGGCTCGGCGCCAGTCGCGCGCCGCGTGCAAAAAAAACCCGCCACGAGGGCGGGTGTAAAAACGAGCCTTTCACGGGGATGAAAAGGCCGACCTCTGCACAAAGAGGTGCATGCATTATGCGAGTCCACACGCATTTGAAACATGAGAATCGGCCGAATATTCGATTCCTTAGTCTGAATGAACGATGCTGCCCGGCATTTCCCGCCGTTGCTGGCTGACGGGCTCAAACAGAGATTCCACAGGTATCCACAATAGATTCGATTGAAAATTTAAATTGCACACAACTTAATTGTGTCCTATATTAAAGCCATGCCAAACAAATCCAAACCCGCCGATCAAAGTCCTGGCGATGACCTGCGTCTCGAGAATCAGCTGTGTTTTGCACTGTATTCGACGTCGCTTGCCATGACAAAAATATACAAGCCGCTACTCGATGCGCTCGGACTGACCTATCCGCAATATCTTGTAATGCTCGTGTTGTGGGAGAGCGACGGGCTGATGGTGTCGGAAATCGGCGAGCGTCTGTTTCTGGACTCCGGCACATTGACACCATTGCTCAAACGCATGGAGGCAAACGGCTTGCTGAGCAGGCTGCGCGACGCCGACGACGAGCGTCGTGTGCGCGTGAAGTTGTCGAAAGCAGGCAGCGATCTCAAGCGTGCGGCCGCCGGCATACCCTCGTGCATTCGCCAACTCTCCGGGTGTTCTGTTTCTGAATTGATTTCCCTGAGCCAAAGCGTGAAGGCCTTCCGCCAACGGCTGGTGGCCTGATTTCCCCTCAATCCCACTGATTCAATCTATCCAAGGACGCATGATGACGACGAAACTCGACAAAGTTATTTACACCGCCAAAGCTCACACCACGGGTGGTCGCGACGGCCGCTCGGTGAGCGACGATGGATTGCTCGACGTCAAGCTGGCATTGCCCAAAGTCATGGGCGGCGCGGGCAACGCGACCAATCCCGAGCAGCTCTTTGCCGCCGGCTATTCGGCTTGCTTCATGGGCGCGCTCAAGCATGTGGCAGGGATGAAGAAAGTCGTGGTGCCCGCTGATGCTTCCATCGACGCCAGCGTCGACATCGGCCCCATTCCCGCCGGCTTCGGTATTGCGGTCAAAATGGCAATCCATCTGCCCGGCCTCGACCGGGCCGTGGCGCAAGATCTGGTCGATACCGCGCACCAGGTTTGCCCCTATTCGAACGCCACACGCGGCAATATCGAAGTCGAGTTGACGCTGGTTTGAGTCCAATATCGTCTGCCTGGACCTCGTCTCCACGGGCTCCGTCCCGTGCATTCGGCTAACCGATAGCTGAAAGCCCGCAGCGCCCGGATGCGATGCTGCCCCCTGATGGTTCGGGGGCGGCATCGCCGCAAAGTCGTTTGTGCTGTAGACAATCTGACCGCAAAAGCCTCTGACGAATTTGCCGCCGAAGCTCATGCTGCCGGTTTCGACGATACTCGAGCGCCGCTGGGCGCCCGATACAAACCTCGACGCCCACACTCACTTTCGACGCACGCGGGCTCGTCACACAGGGCGATGTGGCTCACCTGCGATGGCGTGACACGCCGTCTGAGCGAAGGCGATACCTGCTCGGTCGCCCGCCTGGCGCCCCACTCGGAGCGATACTGGCCGCAGGGCGTGACTTGTTGGGCAGCGCGGTGGCGCGGCGGGGTGCGCGGTAGGCGCCGATTGAGAGGTCGCGCCCGGGGTGTAGTTGCCCATGATGGCAAAGACGATCCGGCCCCGTTCATCCGCAATGTGGACACTGGCATTGCCAAGCGTATTGCCACATTGGATTGCCTCGATATTTCAAGCCGAATAGCTCCTCCCCTACGAAAATACCGAGGATTGCAAAGTTTTCCCCAGTGCCTGCATCGTCGACTACGAGAAGGTTGGATTGAGCGTTGGCGTGCCGCGCCGCACAATGTATCGCGCTAACGGTCCCCGCAGATATCTTCTCCCGTAACGTCTTCGACACTGAAGCCATCGGGCCATACGCTGCTCGAACCGAGGCATCTGCGGATTTCGTAGCCGATACCAGACGCATTCCCAGCGACTCCGTGGCCTGCGGGTGGCCAAGTGAAACTGCATGGCCGGCGTCATTCATAGGGGATGGAACATGTACATAGCGAGCGTGGACGGAAGCCTCGTCGACCCATCTGCGCTTGCAACCAGGGCGGATGCGCCGGGTAATGCCAACGCTTCTGGCGGCCCTCCCAACGGCGGCGGCAACCCGACGGTCCCCGCCACGTCGCAGGTGAACGCACCCGGTCAGAGTCCTCAGCAAGCGCTGCTGGCGGCCGACGCGGAGACCGCGCGACGTCTGGCGATCGCGCAAGGCGATACGAAGACGGTGCAGGCCGCTTTGCAGAAGCAATACCCGAACGGGATGACTGACGCCCAGTTCAGCGCATTCCTGCAAAACGACCCGACGGGCCAGAAATTCAACGCGGACTGGTCGGCGGTGCAACGCTCGGTGTCAAACCAACTGAGGCTGGCCGCGGATGGGGCGAAGGACCCGGGTGACACGGGCAGCGTGAACGCGGCTATCGCCGCACGAGCCAGGCAAATCAAGGCAACCGGCAAAGACGACCCGACGCTGGACGCCGTGGTGGACGATTCGGTCACGCAGGTCCAGAGCCAAAGCGCGGCATCGCGCGCGACCAGCGAAGCGGCATTCCGGGTGGAGATTGTGAGCAACATGCCCGGGGCGACGTCGACGCAGGTCAGCACGGCGATCGGAGCGTTCAAACAGGCGTTGGCCCATGAGGTAGCACTGAGCGCAGCCAAACTGCATCTGGACAATGCGCAGGCGGCACTGGCGGCGCTGGGCAAGAAGCCGATCGAAGCGCGCCGTGCCGACGCAGGCGACGTGAATGCGACGCTCGCCGAAGCGAAGCGCGAATACGGCCAAGTGCAGGCAGGCAATGACGCGGCCGGCAACAGCATCACCCCCGACGAACAGGCGCAAGCCGAACAAGCCGTTGGCCAGGCGCACAACGGCGAAATCTATTCGCAAGGCAACAACGCCCCGCCGCTGGCCGTCGCCGGGCAAATCGGCGTCGTCTCGGCCAGGCAAACCTTGCAGCACTACGTGGCGACGCTGGATCCGAGTGACCCGATGCTCAGTCCGGCTGAACAGCAACTGGCCAAGACCAACCCGATCGCGGTGGCGCAAATCCAGATGAGCGGGGTGCGGATCGACCCCAGCCAAATCGCCAACCCGTGGGAAAAGCACCTGGCGCAGAGCGACCCGCTGGAATACGCGATCTACAAAATGACGGGGGTCGATGCCACGGCGGTCAACCCCAACGATCCGCGCCTGAGCGCCACCGACCAGACGCAACTGCATAATCAGCAATACCTGCAGTACGCGATGGCCCACGCGAGCCAGGGTACGCAGCAGCAAATCGGTCTCATTCTGGGGGCGGGCGAAGCGGTGCGCTACGACAGCGTCAAAGCGCAAGTCAACGCACTGACCAGCGGCACGCGCAGCACGGCCAACGACCAAAAGGCGCTGCAAGTCCTGGCCGTCAACATGAATCAAACGATGCTGCCGGGCGCAGCCGACGCGCTGTGGCAAAACATCGGGGCGCCCAAATTCAGCGCGAGCTACATCCAGAGCCAATACGCGGCGCTGGTTCAGAGCCCTGGGGATAACGCGACGCCGGCGCAGAAAAGCGACGCGACGATGAACGCGGACAAGGTCGGCGTGTGGCTGCAGCAGATGACGAAGAATGCGCCGCCGCAGTTTGCCGCCCTGGCGCTGCAAACCCTGCGGCACAACTTCAATGGCCAGTGGTTCCAGTCCAACAGCGGCATCCCGTCCCCCACGCGCGGCAAGAACATCTACAAAGGTTTGAGTCAGGCGGTGCAAACGGCAGACCTGCAAGACCCCAGCCATACCGAGGCCAACAGAATGGCCGGATGGCTGCTCGATGCAGGCAACACCAGCGCGACGGGCAAATCCGGCAATCTCATCTATGTCATCCAGGGCAGCGCAGGCAGCGGGGAGATGTTGTTTGAAAGCGTGCGCGACGCGATGAGCGGGGGTTTTGGCACTGACCTGTCGGATGCGTTGAATGCGCAAATCTACAACGCCAGGAACGTACCGGCCAACAACTTCACCCAGGCGTACCAGCAAGGCAGCCAAGCCGCGGCGGGCAAACAGAACTCGGCGGCGGCGCAGCAAAGCTACCAGAACTTCCTGAACGCAATGCCGCAGACGTTGCAGACCTACTTTGGCGACGTGGCGAAGAATTTCGGGAACGCCCCGGTGCAGTTCAGGGATGGCACGCAGTTGAACAACTTCCTGGCGGCTGGGCTGAACGTGTCGCCGGACACGGTGGCGATGCCTACGGCCAAGGGCAGCGACGCCCAGGCGCAAGGGCAAGCGCAATCGCCGCTGATGACCGCGCAGTGGCTCAGGCAGGCCGGGTATGCGGCGCCGCAAAGCGGGGGCAAGCCGGTCTCCAATGAAGCTTGGGCGCAGCTGATCGTGGACGGGCAATATGCGTTGCCGCTCGACGGGCAGGCCCAGTTGCTCACCCCGCAGCAGCTGGCCAAACTGCTGGCCACCGGGCAGTATGCGCACGTGACGCCGCCCACGGACAACCAGGGCAAGGCAATGGGCGCGCAGCAGATAGCCAACGCGCTGAGCGCCGGAAAATACCAGATCCCGGCCGCGGGGCTGGTGAACTTCAGCGCACAGAGCACGCTGGACGGGCGGCACGCGGTGCCGGTGGACATCTATGGCAAGCCGCTCACGGAAGGCGCGCTGCTGCACCAGATCAGCATCGGGACGTACCAGGGCGAAAACCTGTACGCGCACAACCCAAAATTGCAGCAGATCGTGAACCCGATCGCCAAGGAGCTGCAGAAGACCGCTGGCGTGAGCCTGCCCGGCCAGAGCAGCGCGGGCGGCACCGGACCAGTGCTCACGGTGAGCCTGATCCCCACGTTCTACGCGTCCAACGGGGTCGGAGCGAGCCCCTCGGCGCTCTTTAGCGAAAAAGACCGCGACGGTCACACCAAACTGATCGACGACCGGGGGTGGCGGTACGACGATCTGAACGACTATCAGCACAACAACGCGCTGGCGGGGGGCAAGCTGTATGTGCCCACGTGGCTCAAGAACGGCAACACGGCACCGGGGGCGGGTATCGAACTGGCGAGCTACAGCCCGGGCGGCAGCCCCGGCGCCAGCGGCGGTGCCGGCGCGAGCTATACCGACGTGGCTTCGCACAAGACGAGCTTTGGTCAAGAAGTGGAAAGCGTGGTGGACGGCATCGCCACGGTCGCCACCGTGGCGGCCGGCGTGGGACTGATGTTTACCGGCGTGGGCTCGATCGCGGGGGCCTCGCTGCTGGGCGTGACGGCGGCGGGCATGGGTTGGGGGGCGTACCGCTCGTTCGACGACCTGGCCAACCTGGGCGAGCACGGGCAGGCGATCAACCCGTTTGCGGGAGGCAAGGCCACGCAGGACTGGATGATGGGAACGGTGAGCCTGGTGGCGATGGGCGCCAGCGGGCTCGCGTTCAAGGGTGCACGGGTGGTGGCGCTGGCGAACGGCATGGAACAGGCGGGGGCCGATCCGGCGGCGGTGGAAGCGGTCAGGGCGAGCGCGCGGAGCTGGGAGGGCGCGGCGCGGCTGACGAATCTGCCGGCGATGGCCGGAGGCGGGTACATGTCGGTCAAGCAGGGCGCCTCGCTGATGCAGAACTGGGGGGCGCTCTCGGGCGGGCAGAAGTGGTGGCAGGCCGCGCAGATGGCGCTGAACCTGGTGCCTTTCGCAGTGGACAAGACCATCGTGTCGCAGCGCAACGCGCTGGCGGCGAGCAATCCGAATGCCGCGACGGTGCCTGCGGTGGGCGCGCCGGGCGAGGCATTCGCGCCGCCGGGGGACGAGGCGCTCACCCAAGCCGCGGCGGTGGGGCTGGCCGGCAACGCGCTGGCCAAGCTGGGGAATCAAGGAGAACAGAACCAGAGCGGGCAGGGGCAGCAAAGCGCCCAGGGGCAGGACGCGGTCGCTGGCATCGGCGGGAGGGATGGGGCGCAGGGCAATCAAGGAGGGTTGCACAGCTTCGTCAAGCCGAATGCGCTCAATGCGCAGGATGCCTTACTAACGCTGCCACCGGGGAAGCGGGCGGCGGCGGGGGGCGGGCAGGGCGCGGCGCCAGCGGCGTATGAGCTGAATCCCTCGCTTGCGGTGACACCCGAGGACAACTGGCGGCAAGGCTTGATGGACCTGGCCAACCCGCTGCATTCCGGCGTGCTGGATCAGTATCCGTCGCCGGCCACGCTGCAGGCGATCGCCGGAATCGATCCTGTCGAACTGTACCCGGCATTGCGCAGCGTCGGCGTTTCGGACGAGACGGCGCGCGGCTTGGCGGCCCAGGTCTCCAGCATGGCCGCGCCGCCGCCGGGCAGCTATGAAATCCCCGCTGCAACGCGGGCCAATCCACTCGCGCTGGCGACGGTCATGTCGATTGTGCTGCGCACCCATGGCCGCATCAATGGGGCGACTTACGTGGTGTTCCCGCATGATCTCGATCCGGCGCAGCGCGGTCTGAATTCATCCAATGCCTCGCAAACCGCGATGCAGGCCGACAAACTGCTCGAAGAGATCGATCTGGCCAGCCGCAATGCGCTCCCGCCGACGCGCTACGGCTCGCTGGCCGACGCGCGCATGGTCGCGAATGCGTCGCCGTCCTATGGCGTCGCGATGGTCGATGGCAGTGCGGTAGGCCAGAATGGTGCGGTGCTGTCTCACGACGTAATCGCGACGATCGGGGCGGGAGGACTCTCGCCGGGCCCGAAGCAGATCGGTATCAACCCAGGTTACGTGAAGCCGATTCGCTTCTCGTATCCGTCGGCGGGGCGCGCGAGCGCGCCACCCCCGGTTGAGATCGACCCGGCCACGGGCGGCTGGCTCGTACCTGACGACGTGCGTCAGCACGGCCCGCTGATGAACGAGTTCGTTACCGGACTGCTGAATAGCGGCGGGCGGCTCGCGGGCACGCACTATGCGCTGTTCAGCCAGAATGGCGGCATCGATCCGGCGCTTGCGATTGGTGAGCAGGCGGACGAAGTTGAGCACTTCCGCAACTTCGATGCACTCGCGCGCGCGATCGATACGTCACAGCAACACGGCCCGAACGCTGGGCAAGGCGACGCAAACAACAACGGATATCGGCCGCGCCTCGCTGCGATCGTCGACGACTCCGGCCGGGTGGTCGCGACGCTGTACCGCGATCCGGCCAAGGGCCGCTGGCTGGCGACCTTCCTGAGCGACTACACGGGAAACGTATCGGTCGCGTACCCCGACAATTTCGAAGCGGGCAAGCCGCTGATTCGCGGTGATGGCGTCGACGCCATCAACGCGCTGACCGGAGAGGGCCCCACGCAACTCGTGAGCTATCCACGCCGCGCGGCCGATCTCTCGGTGCTCTTCAGCGCCAATACAGATCAGCAGAACCGGTTATCCGGCAGCGACGCGTCGGGCAATCCCCGCGCGTCATTGCTACCCGCTCCGCCGGGCTATTTCATCGTCGAGCAGCATTCGAACCCGATGGGATTCGTCAGCCGCTCGGGAGGCGTGTTGGAGCCTGAAGCCGAAGCGGCGCTGATCATCGGCGCGGGGTGGGACGGCAAAGCGCCGATCCTGTTCTATTCATGCGCGCCGAGCACGCAGATCGACGCAGGCGGCGGCCATCTGATTCCGACGCCAGTCATCCAGCGGGTCACCGATGCGCTGCAGCAGTTGTATCCGCTGATGCGCGGCAAGCCCGTCGATGAAGGCTTTCACACCATCGCGGCGAATAGTCTGGTTGGTGTTGATTTGCTATCCAGCGCGAACGTCGCTCCCTACACGGTGGACGTTCACGTCGCGTCGCAGGAAGCTTGGCAAAACTCGCCGGCCGTGGCGTCCTGGCTCGATCAGCAGCAGGTGTCGATCATCGGCACCGGGAATCTGCGCTTCTCGCGCTTCTATCCGTCGCTGCCGGTTGTCAAGGCCGACGAACCCGGCACCGGTTTGACCGACCCGCCGGCGGGCGCCATAGCGATTCCAATGTCGCTGGGGCCGGGCAGCGGGGGCGCGCATGAGCCGCCGCGCGGTCAGGCGGTGGTGCCGTCAGGCAAGCCGCCGATGCGAGGCTATGAGATTCCCGCCGAGACCCGCGCCGATCCGCTGGCGCTGGCGACGGTCATCTCGGCCGTGCTGCGTTCGTATGGCCGCATCGAGGGGGCGACATACGGCGTGTTCGCACCGGATGATCTCGACCCGGCGCAGCACGGTTTGAGCTCGTCCTATGGTTCGCTGGATGAAGCACGCTCGGCCGCCAATGTGTCGGACGGCATTGCAATTGTCGACAGCAGCGCAGTGGACGTGAGCGGCGAGGTGCCGCCGCAAGGCGTGATCGCGACAATTCGGCCAGGTGGATTGTCGCTGGCCCCGGACCAGATCGACGTCAACCCCGGTTACGCGAAGCCGATCAGCTTCGCTTATCCGTTCGAGGGGCGCTCGCGCACGCAGCCGCCGGTCGAGATCGATCCGGCGACCGGCGGTTGGCTCGTGCCGGATGACGTGCGCCACAACGGCGCCGTGATGGACGAGCTTATTACGGGGTTGCTCAACAGCGGCGGGCGGCTCGCGGGCACACACTACGCGGTCGGGGGCGCGAGCGGTCATGGCGATTCGGCGCATCTGCTCCACGACCAAGCGGGCAACATCGAACACTTCCACAACATCGATGCGCTCGCTCGTGCGATCGATGCATCACAGCAACCCGGATCAAACGGTGGGCAATACGGCGTAAATACGATTGGAAGCCAATCGACCCCCACCATTGCGATCGTCGACGACTCGGGCCGGACCGTTGCGACCGCATACCGCGATACCGCTCGGAATCGCTGGGTGGCAAGCTTCATGGACGATTACGAGGGCAACGTGGCGGTTGCGTATCCCGGCAACTTCGAGGCGGGCAAGCCGCTGATTCGCGGCAATGGTATCGACGCCATCAACGCACCGGCCGGCGTTGGCCGCACGCAGCTCGCGAGCTATCCCCGCCGCGAGCCGGATCTCCCGGTGTACGTCACTCTCGATACGTTTACGGAGAACTGGATGGTCGGCCGCGATCGATCGGGCAACCCCAACCCGTTGCAGCTGCCGGCGCCACCGGGTTATTTCGTCGTCAGTCAGCACGCGAGCCCGAACGAGTTCATCTACAGAGACCCGCAACAGACCTTGACGCCAGAGGCCGAAGCGGCGCTGATCATCGGCGCGGGTTGGGACGGCAAGACGCCAATCCTGTTCTATTCGTGCGGACCGGGCGCGCAGATTGACGAAGGTGGCGGCCAATTGATACTGGCGCCGCTCATTCAGCGGGTCACCGATTCCCTGCATCAGCTATACCCGCTGATGCGCGGCACGCCGGTCGATGCGGGCTTCCACACCATCGCGGCGAACAGCCCGGTTATGTATTATCTGCTGCAGGACGAAGGCGGTTATACGGTCGACGTGCGCGTTGCGCCGCGGGAGGAATGGCAGAACGGAGCGGAGTTGGCGTCCTGGCGTGAGCAGCAGTATTCGATCATCGACACCGGAGATCTGCGCTTCTCGCGCTTCTATCCGTCGCTGCCGGTGGTGAAGGGCGATTCGGCGGGTTCGGCGGGGTCGCCGACGGGCACACAAGCCGCCGTCAGCGCGCTTGACCCGGTCAGGATGACGAACGCGCTGCTCGATGTCGGCGTATCGGAGGATACGGCGCAGGCGTTCGTCGCGCAATTGAACCAGGCGGCACACAGCGGCGGGCCGGGACCGCTGGATCCCGTGCGCTCCGTCAATGTAACGGCCGCCGATACCCCCGGCTGGGCGATGCCGTTCGATCCGCGGGAGCGGGCGCGCCTGGGATTGGAGTACACCGCCCGAACCGAGGACTCGACGTTTACGGCGTTTACGCGTGCGGATAAGGATGTCGATCTCTATATCGACGTGGATGCGCGCGAAGGCGGGAGGTCCGACGATTGGGCCCGCGTGACCAACATTCTTTCGTTCTATCGCGGTCATTTGCCGAAGGGCGGCGGCAGCCGCTTACTGGTGTCGCTGCTGGATCATTTCAATCTCACGCCGGCGCCAGGTGGGCAGATCGTATTCGAGGGCATTGTCAACAAGGCGACGAAGAACGCGTTCGCGAACGGTACCGATCCGGCACAAACACCCCTGGCGATCTCGCTCACGCGCGCATTGGGCGCCTGGGGGCTGGATGTCGAGCAGTTCCGGTTCACGACCGATAAACATGGGAGCCTGTCGCTGGTGGCCCAACTGCGCAACGCGGGCACGCCAGGCATGCTGCCGCTGCGCGTCGACGTGCCATGGCGCGACGCGCCGCTGTCCAGCCCAAACCTGAGCTATTTGCCCAGCTGGATTCCCGCGCGCTTGCCGGTGCCGGGCGGGCCCGATGCTTACTACACGGTGCAGGCGCTTGGCGTAGACGCCGGGATCGTGTTTGACCAGAACGGTGACGAGCTTTCTCCGGATCGGCTGGCGCAGGACATCAATCTCGACGGGGGCAGTCTGCCGCGCCGGCCAATTCTGCTGGCGTCCGACTATGCGGGGTCCGGCGGGCCGCAGGCCTACGCGCAACAGCTGGCCGACATCCTTGGCACGGAGGTGCTCGCACCTGACTTTGCGCTGAGCCTCGGCGAAGACCAGGCGGTCAATATGACCGGAGACGGCAATTGGTATCGCTTCACCCCGGCGGTCGTTTGAGCAGCTGGACTTGGGGGAGAGTGACTCTGCGGTGTCGCCCGACAAATGAACAGGTGCAGCGTCGGGAGCGGATCGTCGATTGGCCTTCAGACCGCCACCCTTCCCAGTCGCCATTAATGGCTGTTACCTCCTGCTGTTATGGGCTCAGGAAATCGACTCGATATGAGTTGACTGCGCGTAGGCACGTCCGAATCGATTAGCGAGAAAATCAGGTAGATTGATCTGCTCCTGACGAATGAAACCGCGCTTCGGCAGCTTGCCGGTGCGGAACAGATCGAGTGCGGCACAAATGCCTGCGGCCGTGGTGATTTGGATAGCGCTGTGCGTATGCCCATCGGTGCGCTCGGCGAAGATTTTGCGTGCCAGTACCTCTTGCGCTAGTACACCGTTGCGCATCCCGCTGGCAATTACCACCACCAGGACGACGTCTTGCAGTGTGGTCGGTACTGAGCGGCGAAAGATTGTTTTCAAATTATCCGGATCAGATTTGAGCTGCAATTCATCGAGCAGCATGCTCATCAAGGCGCGATGTCCCGGATAGCGTACCGACTTGTAATCGAGGTTTTCGACTTTTCCCTCGAGGGTGGCGCATAACGTACCCAGGCCACCCGAGGTGTTGAAGGCCTCATATTCGACGCCGTCGAGCGAAAAATGCTCCAACCCTTCCATGGGCAATACGGGGATGCGGCGGTTATCGCGTATGGCGTCACACGGATGGCAGTACTCGTTGATTAGGCCGTCGACGCTCCACGTCAAATTGTATTTGAGCGCGTTGGAGGGGAAGGCGGGCAGCGCGCCGACACGCAATTTCAGGTCGCGCACCGAGTCGAAGCCGGCAGCCACATGATGGGCCGCTATCGAGATAAAACCCGGCGCCAGTCCGCATTGCGGCATGAACGCCGTCCGCGCACCCTCCGCCAGGCGAATAATGGCTTGAGTGGCGGCGACGTCTTCCGTGAGATCGAAGTAATGACATCCTGCCGCCGCCGCTTGGGTTGCAGCATGAATCGCTAATGAGTATGGCAACGCGTTGACTACCGCATCCTGCCCGGATAGAGCCTCGCGCAGAATCGTCGGGTTTTCGAGCGCCAGCGGGCGCGTTGCGCACGCGTTTGCTGTTGCATTTGCGGCGACTTCGAGCGCATGGCGGTCCCGGTCCATGATCGTAACGCGATAGTCACCCGACGCATTCAGCAGTCGGGCGATAGTTTGGCCGATATGACCGGCACCTAGCAGGGCAATATTCATCTTGTGATCCTTTTCTTGGTTAGTTCAGCGATTAATCGCTCGCCTTAGTGTAAGAAAAGAGACTGATGAATCGTAGTTCAATATTGACGATATCAACTATTTTTATGTCATTTCGTCGAGAATATTAGACGATTCGTCAAATACTGAAGATAAAGGCATTTCCCTCGCGTTGACGGAGCCGCGCCGCCGCAACCTACTTGCGCTGCGCCCGGGCGGCTCCGTCAACGCTCGCAATATGCCGCCGGTCTGCCATTCCGAATCGGGTGATAGGCGACAGCCGGTATGTTGATTGTCCGACGGGCATCTGGCGGAAGATCGCCAAGGAAAGTGGAGGGGATCATTAGCGTGCATGTCACCGTTAACACGCCACGCGGGTGTGGCACTTCGTGCGCTCCGTGCGGGTACATCGCGAACCGCTTGATTTTCAGCGATCGCCGTGATCATCATCCCCCATCAACTGTCCTGACAAAAATTTCATGACAGACGGGGGCGCAATATTTGGCCGTGTCCCGATTATTACGCGAGTAATCCCTTACGGTGTCATCTGGCGAGCAACCGGCTCAAGGGCAATTTTCTTGAGCTCCGTGCGGTGGCTTCGCTGCTACTTTAAGGAGATTTATTCGTGTCCGATAAAATTTTAACCGTCACGGATGCTTCGTTTGAGGTTGACGTGACGAAGTCATCGGTTCCTGTTCTGGTCGATTTTTGGGCAGATTGGTGTGGTCCATGCAAAATGCTTGCGCCGTTGCTCGCCGAGGTGGCGGAGGATTTCGGCGATGGCTTGCGTGTTGCCAAGATCAATGCGGACGAAAACAAGCAACAAATGGAACGCCTTGGGGTTCGCGGTCTGCCGTCATTGTTGCTGTTCGTCAATGGAAGCGAGCGCGCCAGGCTTGTTGGCACGCAATCGAAAACGCGTCTTGTCGCGTTCATCGAAGCCAATCTTGAGGGGTGACCGATGACAAGTTCGTTTCAAGACAACATCGACGTGAAGAATACGATGCTGCTGCGCGCCGAAAAGCATTGGACCGCCGGGCATATGAAACCGACGCCGCTTGCTTGGTCGGACGGGGACGGCAGTGTTGTGGGATGCGCGATAGAGAGCGTCGACCTGTTGATCTGGACCGATTCGTTGGGGTTGCCCAAGTGGCTGGCGCTTGTGATCGATGAAATAGCGTCTGGACTGACTTCTCGCGATGTGGCGCCGCAGGAGGCATGCAAAGCCGGGCTGGAATTACTCAAGGCAATTCCGGTTGGCGTGGATCTTGGGCAGGCTGGCAGCAAATTTATAATCTCTCTCCTCGCCGACGTTGACGAGCGCCTCGTGCAATTGGAGCAGGACAAGGTGTTGGGGCAGATCTATCGCGCTTTGGTCGAACTTCATCATGGGGTAATTGGCGGTGACCAACCCGATGCCACGCAGTGGCGCGCGATGCGCAAGTCGGCGGTCGAGTTGACCAACAATCTGCCAGAGGGGTCAGAGGTTGCGGCATTGGCGGGCGTCGTGGAGGCGGCGATGTGGGACGCGCGGACGTCGCCATCAGTCGGGGTTGACACTCTGCGCCAATTTTCCCGTGCCCGCAGTATTCGTGCCGTTGTTGAGTTTGGATGGACGGAGGCCGATGAGGCTCATACTAAAATGCGCTTGGACGATATGTTTAAACGCTTCCTTAAGGACAATCCGGAAAACAAGCGTACCGTGTTCGACCATTACGCCGATGAATTCCCTGAAGAGGAGGCGCGGCTGCGTCGTCGCATCGCAATTGAACGGGACGCGCGTTGCATCGGGGCCGAGCTTGGAAGGATCGCACTATCGAACGTGCTGGGGGCGGCATCAAAAAAGCAGTAGTTAGCGACTTCGACTAATCGTTGCTGCAAGCATGCGAAACGCGGTCTCGTTTTCGCATGCGGCAATATTGAAGCGCATATATGAACGGCATGCTTGGGATTGAGAGAACAGGCGACCTGGCGCCGTAAGATAGCCTGCCTCAAGCATTCGCTCGGCGACGCACAAGGCGTCCAATTCACCCGGGAGTCGACCCCATAGGTACATGCCGGGGTAAGGATTGGACGTCACCGCGATATCGAGATCGCATAGCTTTTCTAGCGCATGGACGCGGGAAGAGTTGAGCCGCGCGCGCAGTTGTTCGCAATGGTGCCGATAGGTGCCTTCCGACAGCAATCGATAAACGGTACGTTCGCCGAGACTGCCGTTCGTAGCGCGACTAACCGACTTGTACCGAAGGAGCCATTCAATGGATTGTGCTGATGCCGCAATATATCCCACCCTAAGACCTACGCCGAGGATTTTTGAAAAGCTACCTATGTAAATGACGCGACGTAGTTGGTCGAGTGTCGCAAGTCGTGTTAGGTGAGGGGCAGTGTTGGCTGGCAGCAGGTCACCATAGGTATCGTCCTCGACAATAGTGAGATCGAATTCCTGGGCTATCTGCAGTACTTGAAATGCCTTGTGCGGCTCGAGGCTGGTCGAGGTCGGATTGTGGAGCAGCGTATTGCAGAAGAACAGTCTTGGCCGGTGGTGCTCGCAAGCCAGACGCAGTGCTTCCACATCGGGGCCATCATGCAGGCGTGGCACCCCAATAATATTGAGGCCGGATGCCAACAGCCGATCTATCAAAAGGAAGGATGCGGGATCATCCACCAAAACCGCTTCGCCGGGCGTGCGTAGATAACTCATGACAACCAGGTTCAGTGCATCCGTTCCGCCTATTGTCGTCATGATCTGTTTGGGGTCTACCGCTACTCCAAAAGCTCCCAATTTCAAGTGGAGTTGCTGTCTTAATGGCAGGTAACCTTGCTGATCTTCATATTCCATCATCCAGTTCAGCTTGCCGCGTGCAACGCTACGTAATGCGTTCGACAATTGAGGTTCGTTGATCCACGCAACCGGCAAGTTGCCGCCGCCAAGGTTCCCCGCCAGCACTGTGCGTGGGTCGAGTAGGCGCTGGCGCCAGTCCTCCGGCATAGGAAGCGCTGCGTCGCCACGAGATTGATCCGCTACGCCGGTGCGCTTGTCCGGAACGTCCTGGCCCCTGACATAAAACCCCGCGCCGGGTCGCGTGATCAGATACCCGTGAGCCACCAATTTGTCATAGGCGCGGGTTGCAGTGTCGCGGCTCACATCGCAAGCTCGAGCGACATCACGAATGGATGGCAACCTCTGGCCCGGCCCCAGTTGCTTCGACTGGATGGCGGTACGCACTAGCAGGAAGATACGGTCGACAAGCCCCGTCTTTGGGTCTGCAATAGCCACAGCATCGAGCTCTCGCTTGCTCAATGCGAAGGTCTCCACCAACGGCGTTGAAGGTTTCATCGGACGGCATATATTGATCGCGAGTGCGATTGTCGGCGATGATCCGCCGGGCGGCAATGCCCAGACGTCATCCGTGGGGGGGTATCGTCGAATTTCGAGAAATTTTGAAATTCAATGCCATTGCAATGATGGTTATGAGTATATTTTTCTTGTCTATTCGCTTGCGCTATTTAGCTGTTCCTTACGACCACGAGAAAATTGCCATACGAATCGATCTTCAGCGAAAGCGACTCGGCCAACTGCCGCAGGGCTTCATTCGGATGATTTAGACTGAACACGCCGCTCACGCGGCGTCGCGCCGCCGTGCTGGAAACCTCGATCAAGCCATGATGGTAGCGGCGTAATACGGCGATCAAGTCTCCCACGGATTCGTTGGACGCGACGTGCAAACCGGATGTCCACGCAAGCGCACTCGCAACGGCCTCCTTTCTGCGCTGAATGCTGTCGCTGGAAAACCCTACGACCTCGCCTTTCGCGATGGGTTGTACTGTGCCATCCTTTAATGTCAGCTTGCCTTGCCCGGATTCCATGGCAACAACGGTATGCAAATCGAAGACGCCTATGCTGAAGCGCGCATTCTGTGTATGAATCGCACCGTGCTTGGAGGCAATTGCAAATCGCGCGCTGTTTGATGCACTGACAAGCATCCGGCCGGAGTGGAGGCGCCAGCGATTGTCGTGCGGGCGTGAGTCAGTGTAGACGGTGGTGTCCGCATCGAGCAGAGCATGAATGTTTGGCGTCAAAGCCACCGTGCGACGCTCGGCAGTACCGGTGCGAAACTGGGCGTCATAGCCCAGTTCGTGAACGACTCGATAACTGACTACACCGCAAACGGCGAGGCCCAGCGTTCCCTTGAGGCCGAGCTTGAGCATATTGCGTCGTTCGCGGCCAACCGCCAGGAGCGCTTCGCGTCCTGCTGCCGGGGCCTGAGTGGCCAGTGCTTGAAAGGGCCTGAGTTTGGCCTGCAGCGAATTCCACGCGTTGGCGTTGGCATGACTTGCCGAACGCCAAGCGTCAAAGCGCGAGAAATCTTCCGTTGTGGCCTCGCCTGATCGGAGACGTACTTCCCAAGCAATTGCTGCCTTGATCGGGTCCTTCAAATTGTCCCTGTCAGACATGATGTCAAGCGCATAAGTAGCATTTTTCCAGTGCCTTGGAAATATACTTTCGAACCATACTCGCGGACACACCGAGCAGGTCCGCGATCTCGTTATATGTCATACCGTCGAGTTGGCTATACAGAAACGCCTGCCTAGCCCTTTTGGGCAGCCCCCGAAGCAATTTATCGATGTGATTTAATGTCTGAACGACTTCCAGCAGTGCTTCCGGCGACGGCGTGGTGGGTTCGTCGGCGGCGGCGAGCGCGGCAAGATAGGCGGCTTCGAGGTCGCGCCGTCGCCAAAGATCGAATAGCACACGACGTGAAATCGTGGTGAGAAGCGCACGGGGCTCCCGTACGCCCCGAAGATCCGGCATTGCCGCCAACTCGACGAAGCTTGACGACGCTACGTCTTCCGCATCCGCGGGAGAGTTGACGTGACGACGCAGATATTGTCGAAGCCAGCGGTAGCTTCGTGCAAATTCGGCTGCAAGGAAGTCGTGTCGAAAGGCGAGTTCACCGGCGTCGGAAGGAAGCGAGGAGGCTCGCTCAGACGTCGGGGAGGACGTCAACGCGAATGAATCAGGACTCGTCCCACGCATTTTTCTCCAACCTGGTACGTAACGCTCCCGACAAGGCACAGTTTTTGTGCGCCTGAAATTGCCCAATAACGGGGCACAGGAGTTGATATTTTCGACGCGCGCCGCTAAACGGCAATTCAGTGCTTCACCTATGAATGGTACTAGAAAAAATCTACTGAATCCGCCGGCATCACCTAGGGAGTTTCCCGTAAGGTGTGATTGGAAAATACATCTACGTAATCACCATCATGCAACAGATCGAGACTTTGCGTCACGGGGGACGTCGACGCCACATTTGGTGCGATGACTTTGGTGTACGTGGGGTGCGATGGGCGAAGCCTTCGGCTTATTGGGCGTAAGTCAAGGAACAGGTTTCTCTTTGCCGCGTGGTTTGCGCATCAATTTAGCAAAATATTCTGAGGACCCTTTGCTAGCCTACTGATTGTCAGACCGCATCGCATGTTCGCTTGGTTCAGTGTGCAGTGCCGTCGACGCGGAGCTTAAGCACCGGTGTGAAAAATCGAGATAAGTCCGGTTTGTGCCCAGTAGAAAGCAAAAATTATGAATCGCTGTTTTCATGACGATACAACCATCCCCGATCGGCTCCGTCGTTTGCGAGCTGCTATGGTCGACGTGGGTCTCGATGCCTATGTGGTCCCGTCAAGCGACCCGCATCTATCGGAGTATCTCCCCGAGCATTGGCAGGGCAGGCAATGGCTGTCGGGATTTACGGGGTCTGTCGGTTCGCTCGTGGTGACGGCCGAATGCGCTGGGTTGTGGGTCGACAGCCGCTACTGGGTACAGGCTCAGGCACAACTGACAGGTACCGGTATTGAAATGATGCGGGCCGAGAATGGGGCGGCAAGCGCTCCCTATGTCGATTGGCTCGCAAAGCACATTCCTTGCGGCGGGTCGGTCGGCGTCGATGGCGCCGTGTTGAGTGTACTGACCTCGCGTGCAATGAGTGACTCACTATCCCGGCGCGGCATCAGACTGCGAGTCGATCTGGATTTGCTGGATTCCATTTGGCAGCAACGTCCGCCGCTATCGACCCATCGAATTTATGAACACGGCGCCCCATATGCGTGCGTGTCTCGCCGTGAGAAAATTTTACGGATTCGCGAAGCGATGCGGATGCGGGAGGCGCAGTGGCATTTGATTTCCGCGCTTGACGATATCGCCTGGCTGCTGAATCTGCGGGGTGCGGACGTCGAGTACAACCCCGTGTTCGTCGCGCATATGTTGCTCGGCCTTGACTGCGCGTCGCTCTTTGTGGTCGACAAAAAAATCTCGCAAAAGCTGGCTGAATCGCTGGCGTCCGATGGCATTCGGATCGAATCCTACGACAAGATATCGGCCGCGCTCGCGGCGCTGCCGGCCGCTCAGGCACTCCTGATCGATCCGCGCCGTACTGCACAGGGCATCGTGCGGTCGGCCCCGGCATCGGTGCGAATCATCGAGGCAGTGAACCCATCGACTCTGCTCAAATCCCGCAAAACGCAAGCCGAGATCGAGCACATACGCGCAACAATGGCGCGTGATGGCGCGGCACTTGCTGCGTTCTTCGCTTGGTTTGAAGGTGCACAGGGGCGCGAACGAATCACGGAGCTAACCATTGACGAACGGATAACCGCAGCGAGGGAGCGTCGTCAGGGGTTTGTCGGGCCGAGCTTTGCAACTATCGCGGCGTTTGGGCCGAACGGAGCAATGCCCCATTATCGCGCGACACCCGCATCGCACTCGCTGATTGAAGGTAACGGATTGCTGCTCATTGACTCCGGCGGCCAATACCTTGATGGAACGACCGATGTGACGCGTGTCGTCCCCGTTGGCGACATCAGTGATGCACATCGACACGACTTTACGGTGGTGCTCAAGGGTGTGATTGCGCTCGCGCGCGCCCGCTTCCCGCGTGGTATTCGATCGCCGATGCTTGATGCCATCGCTCGTGCGCCTATATGGAACGCGGGACTGGACTACGGCCATGGCACCGGGCACGGCGTCGGCTATTTTCTGAATGTCCATGAAGGTCCGCAATCGATCTCATATAAGGCGCCTGCGGACGCCTGGACCGCGATGGAAGAGGGCATGGTGACGTCCATCGAGCCGGGCGTCTATCGTCCCGGAAAATGGGGTATTCGTATCGAAAACCTGGCGTTGACCCGAACCGCAAACCAGACCGAGTTCGGAGATTTTCTCGAATTCGAGACTCTGACTTTATGTCCAATAGACACGCGCTGCATTGCCGTGAATTTGCTCAGTGACGAAGACCGCCTGTGGCTGAATGCGTACCACAAGATGGTGCTTGAGAGAGTCTCACCGATGGTTTCTGGAGATGCCCGGGCATGGCTTGAGTCTCGCACAACCCCGATTTGAAAATTGAACTTGAGCAGTGAACGGGGTGCATCCGGTGAACAACGGTTACCGATTCGCTGGGCGAGCCCGAGACGCAGGATGAGGCTCGAATGAATTCACAGCGATTGGTACGTTCAATCGGCATCTCGTTTGCGTCGACCCATCAATATTCCGAGAACCAATCTTATTTTTCCTGAGATGCAAAACAGAACAGAAGTTGCCGTGATACAGCGCAGCGATTATGCCCGCCCCGATTTTCTCATTCATGATGTCGTCTTGACTTTCGACTTGGCATTGGATCGCACGCTAGTGAAGAGCCGCATGGCAGTGCGCCGCGCGCCCGAAACGCCGAAGGACAGGCCATTGATCTTGGACGGTGAGGGACTCGAACTTCTGTCGACTCGTATCGACGGTGAGGCGGCAACCAGCGCGATCGTGTCTCGCCACCATCTGACGATCGAGGGTGTACCGGACGTCTTTGACCTGGAAATCGAAACCGCCTGTTCACCGGTGGCCAATTCGTCGCTCACGGGCTTATATGCCTCCGCGGGTGGGTTGTTTACGCAGTGTGAGCCCGAGGGGTTTAGGCGCATCACGTACTTCCTGGATCGTCCAGACGTTATGGCGACCTACACTGTTACGTTGAGAGCGGATAGAACGACATTCCCGGTACTTCTCTCGAATGGCAACCTCACGGCGAGTGGCTCCCTGGACAATGGCCGACATTACGCAGTGTGGGAAGATCCCTTCCGAAAGCCAAGCTATCTCTTTGCAATTGTCGCCGGTAAATTTGTTGCCAGAGAGGAACGGATTACGACCGCGTCCGGTAAGGAAAAGCTCTTGCAGATATGGAGTGAGCCGCGTGATTTGCCTCGCACTGGCCACGCGATGGCATCCTTGATCAATGCAATCCGCTGGGATGAGCATCGCTTTGGGCTCGAGCTCGACCTGGAGCGGTTCATGATTGTAGCGGCGACTGATTTCAATATGGGGGCGATGGAGAACAAGGGGTTGAATGTGTTCAACGCAAAGTTCCTGCTTGCGGATCCCGATACTGCTACTGACGCGGATTACGAGCGGATCGAATCGATCGTTGGCCATGAATACTTCCACAACTGGACAGGGAATCGCGTCACGTGCCGAGACTGGTTTCAACTTAGCCTGAAGGAGGGGCTTACGGTCTTTCGCGATCAAGAGTTCAGTGCCGACATGTCAGGCGATCCCGCCGGCCGCTCAGCGGAGCGAATTGCCTCGGTGCGGGCTCTGCGTCGCGCCCAATTCGCTGAAGATGCCAGTCCTATGGCGCACCCGGTGAGGCCCGAGGCATATGCTGAAATTAACAATTTCTATACGCCGACTGTTTACGACAAGGGAGCCGAAGTTGTGCGCATGTATCAGACGCTCCTGGGTCGAGACGGCTTCCGCTCGGGTATGAAGTTGTATTTCGATCGTCACGATGGATGCGCGGTGACCTGTGATGATTTCCGTATGGCAATGGCGGACGCGAATAATCGTGATTTAACGCAGTTTGAACGCTGGTATGACCAGGCCAGAACCCCTCGGGTGAGCGTTGATACGCATTATGACGAGCCATCGCGTCGATTTACTCTCAACCTACGCCAGCATTACGCGCACTGCGTTACTGGAACCGGCCTGGCACCGCGACCATTTCATATTCCATTTGCCTTTGGGCTGGTGGGGGCGGACGGCTGCGACGTACCGCTGTGGCTGGAGGGTGAGGCCAATCCGGGAGGGACAACCAGGGTGCTCGAGCTGAGCGAGGAAACACAGCAATTCACCTTCGTTGGCGTAGCCCCCGGCTGTTTGCCATCGTTACTTCGCGGTTTTTCCGCGCCCGTTTCCGTCGACTATGACTATTCAGATGAGCAATTGGCGTTTCTGTTGAGTCACGATAGTGACGCTTTTAATCGCTGGGAAGCAGGTCAAAAGCTGTTTTGCAGGGAGTTGCTGCGTCTGGCTGGGTGCGCCAAGCGGGGCGAGCCGCTTGAAATCACACCCAATGTCGTTGACGCGGTAGCCAAGGTGCTCCGTGGCCAATCCCAGTCCCCGAAATTGCTCGAATTGATACTGACGTTGCCGTCGGAGAGCTATCTGGTCGAGCTTACGACGGCAGCCGATCCTGCCGCAGTCCGGGCCGCGCATAAATTTTTGTCTCGAACATTGGCCACGACACTGAGCGAGCTGTGGCTCGATATCTACCACAGCGCCGCGGCGATGGCGGCTGATACGTCGACGAGTCAACCGGGCGGCGCCCGTGCACTGAAAAACCTAGCCCTTCGCTATCTTGCCGAGATCGGTAGTCCGGCTGGAGAGGCTCTTGTCCGCGCTCAGTATGCTGATGCGACCAATATAACGGATCGCATTGGAGCGCTTTTTGCTGGAACGATCGGATGGAATTCTTCCGCTGACGAACTGCTGGACGGCTTCTACCTACGGTTCGAGAGGGAGCCACTTGTCGTCGACAAATGGTTCATGCTGCAAGCGCTACGGCCTGGCGCACCCGACGGGGGAGCGCTTGTCCACCATATTCGGAAATTGATGGGGCACCCGTCGTTCACACTCAAAAATCCCAACCGGATGCGGAGTCTGATCTTTAGCTTCTGCGACGGAAACCCAAGTCAATTTCACGCCTCGGATGGGGCAGGGTATGAACTCTGGCAAGAACTCGTGGCGGAGCTCGATGCAATCAATCCGCAGATGGCAGCGCAACTTGCGCGCAAGCTCGAAGGATGGAGAAAGTATACGCCGGCACTGCGCGAGAAAATGACCGCAGCGTTGTCCCGATTGAATCAGTTGCCGCTGTCGCGCAATACCACCGAAATCGTTAGCAAAGCCCTCTCTATCGACGCTTAAACCGGATAGGCTGAATCATCACCGACACGGATGACAACTCACCGTGTCGTGCCCACGGTCTACGTATGCATGTATGCGCAGACCAAAATGGCACCTGAAGGTTGAGGGGCATGGCGAATGCCAGCACCGGGCGGCGGTCCTTGGCGGTGTGCTAGTCAACGCTAGGAATTGATCACCCTTTTATATTATCGCCGCGCAATGCGGCGGTCATGGTCGTCGACTTGAGCGCCGCTCGGCGCGGCATCCGACTTTTCCTGCGTCTCCCCGGAATCTTGGCCGGCATGGCCCCAGGCCGAGATTCCATTTTTCCAGCGTTTGACGCCAGGGCTTTGACTTTCGCCTAGCAGCGCAAGGGTACCGCAAAAAAAAATCGCATGTCGTGGTGTCACTTTTGCGCTCTCGTCGCACATATCTCATATAAGCGTCGCGGCCGCGATATCCAGAAGCAATGAATCCTCACAATTTTTCGAGGGAAAACGTGATCGACCGAACGGACAAACGAATTTTAGAAATTCTCCAGGAAGATAGCACCTGCGCAGTTGCGGACATTGCCGAGCGCGTGAGTCTGTCGACCACACCGTGCTGGCGTCGCATCCAGAAATTGGAGCAAGAGGGCGTGATCAAGCGTCGTGTCGTCCTGCTCGACCCCGAAAAACTCAATGTCGATGTGACGGTGCTGGTCGAGATCAAGACAACGCAGCATAACGCCGCCTGGTTGAAATCTTTTCGCAACGCGATTGAGTCGATCCCGGAAATCGTGGAGGCATACCGGATGAGCGGGCACATCGACTACCTGCTCAAAGTGGTCGTGCCCAATATCGGTGCCTACGACAAAGTCTATAAGCGCCTTATCGGAACAGTGGAATTGCATGACGTGAGCTCAAGCTTTTCGATGGAGGTGCTCAAGTCGACGACGGCACTGCCACTGACTTATTCGGATTAGGGTTCGCCCTAGGGAAATGAAATGCGAAAACCCATTCCATTTGCGAGGCATTGCATGAAATCACATTTCCATATTGCTCTTATGACATCGTCGATTTAAAAAAAAAATCCGTTAAACGGTCTATAGAATTTCCATTGATTACTGCGTTGCGCACAAGAATTTCTAGGGTATCGCCTTGAGCGAATGAATGTGAATGCACAAAAAATTTTTGAGCGCGGAAGCGGCGAGAAGTTGGCACTAACGCTGAGAAGGAGGGGCACCAGAATGGAGCGAGGCTTGTTAAATTTTACGAAAAATAGGCTGAATGGGTGCGAGAAATAATTCTAGCTATTTATGAGAAATAGAAAGTAATTTTAAATCCCTGTTTTACGCCAGATAACATGAGAGATAACATCAAAATGAGAGTGATTTCAAAATCTTGCCGGATGTTCCGCCCCACGGCCATTGCATTAGCCATTGCGGCGGCACAATGCCTGCTTGCCAACGCCGCTTATGCGCAAAATCCCCAGCCGCCGCAGGAATATCATCTTCAGCGGGCGCCGCTTGATCAGACGTTGCTGTTGATTGCGAAGAAAAGTGGCGTCCTGATTTCGTATGACCCGACGCTGGTCAACTCTCTTCAGTCTTCTCCAGTCAACGGAAAATTCTCGCCAGTGGGGGCTATTGAACAAGCGCTCCAAGGCACGGGGTTGGAACTGGTTACGACCGCTGGCGGACAGTTGACGCTTCGGCGTAGCTCACAAGCCAAAGTGAAATCTGCAAAGCCGACGAAAAAGCCTGCATCATCGGCAGCACTGCCGGAAGCTGAGCTGCCGCTCATTAGCGTGGCAGCGCAGCGTGACTCTGGGGGAACCGGCTTTGTCGCAGACTCATCCAGCACATTCACCCGTACCGATACTCCCTTGAGCGAGACGCCGAAGTCGGTGTCCGTCATCAACGCCGCTGTTATTCAGAGTCAGTCTGACACAAGTCTGTCGGAGATCCTGCGTAACGCGTCGGGGGTTGTGACCCGGCCAGGGCCGTATGGAGTGCCTTCTTACAACGTGCGAGGTTATGCAGGTGCTCCTGTCATGTCTAATGGCCTTAGCACGCAGAGCATCGACGCGGGGCCGACTCTGACACCATCGATTGCTATTGCCAGCGTGGAAGTGGTTAAGGGGCCGTCAGCAATTCTAGCCGGGGACGCCCCCCCGGGGGGCGTGATCAATATTGTTAAGAAGATGCCGCAAGCAAAGCCATTTCACGAAATACAGGCGGGTGTCGGCATGTATGGGTACCAGCAACTGGCATTTGACAGCACGGGCGCAATTACCCAAGACAAAAAGCTGCGCTACCGCTTCATTGTTTCCGGCGACAAAGCAGGCCAAACGGCGATGGGATACGACGGCAGACGCGATTTCTATTTTGCGCCGACGTTGCAGTGGAAAGATAGCTCAACGGATTTCACGATTGGCTATAGTCGAACGGTAGCAAGACAGCCGTTTCCCCAATATACGGTTGGCTTTGCCAAAGGCGGTTTTATTCCAGGCTATCTTGGCTATCCGCTGGGTAGCAAAGAAGACGCTTTCCCCGTCAAAACCGATGAAGTGGAAGCCAAGTTGGAGCAAAAATTTGGGCAGTATGTGGCCTTTGTCAGTCATGCCGCGTACAGTCGCTCTGATCAACTGCAGGACGGATGGGCCTCTGTAACGCCAATTAGCAACTCAAACAGCCTCACGCTTTTGGGTTTCTACTCTAGATCAATCTACTACAACTTGAGCATGCAGAATTACTTGCGTGTCAAGACAAGCGTTGGCCGGTTCAAGTCCACCACGTTGGTTGGAATGGATTATTCAAGATATCGCTACACGCAGTTTGACACGAACGACTTCAATATTTTCACGATCCCCAATGTCTTTGTGCCGGCCGAAGTGCCACCACTCAATGATTCGCTGTACAACGATATTCGGGGCGAGACGACAAATGTCGGCCTGTATCTGCAGGAACAGGCAAACTATGGCCGCTTTCACATTCTCGGGTCGTTGCGTCAGGATAACAACTTAACCGATGCACTAGTCACTGGTATGCCGCCGTATCCTGGCAGTCACCAGAGGGCGGTCAGTCCGAGTTTGGGGGTGATGTATCAATTGACCTCAGATGTGGCGGCTTATGTCAGCTATAACGGCGGATTCGTGCCTGGTACCGCAACCACGTTTACCGGTGCCCTTTTGCCGCCGCAACGTAGCAAACAGGTTGAGGCGGGTTTCAAATTCAATCTGCTCAATGACCGCCTTTTCGTAACGACCTCGGTTTATCGGATTGGTTATTCGAACCAGAATGTCTCTGATCCGGTCCATCGTGGCTTTTCCCTTCCCGCCGGTGGGGCTGTGAGCAGAGGCGCCGAGATCGAAGTGCAAGGGCAAGTGTTGCCGGGCCTGAACGTTACCGCACAATACGCTTATAACAACTATCGGCAGGACTATAACCCCGCCCTGAAGGTTAATTTGCCCAGGAATACGGCCAGCATGTGGGCAACCTATAACTTCCAATCGCCAAATCTGCGCGGCTTTGGGGTTGGTCTCGGGCTTTTCTTCGCGAGTGATCAGTCGGTTGGAAACCAAGGGCTTTATAACCTGCCGAGCCAGCTTGAAACCGATGTCGGCCTCTTCTACCGGAAAAAGAAGTATGGCCTGAATCTCTCGGTCAAAAACATCTTCAATCGAAATCTCTATTACAGCTCTGTTAACTCGACATTCATTCCAATGGGGCCGTCGCGTACCGTGATGCTGACGGGGACGTATGACTTCTAATGTGATGACTGCTTCCGCGGCCAAAAGCGTCACTGCGCGAGGCAACGGCCCAATAAATCCCCGTGGTGTAAGAAGAGGGATTTGGGCGATTGTGATAGCAGTTATCGTCCTGCATTTGCTGGGCATCTATTGGTTGGTTTATCAATCATCGGAAGTCACGCTCAGTTCGGCTGGATCGACTTCGGGCAGCCGATCGGTTGCGGTGACGCTTGTCAGGCGCACGCCAACCCCGAAGCCCGCACCGCCCAAACCGGTTCCCCCTGTCAAAAAGCCCGTTGAGAAGAAAGTGGTCAAGCCTGTGCCGCCCAAGATAACAAAAGTGAAGGAGCCGCCAAAACTGGTAACACAGGCTCCGTCGACTCGCACAGTTCAGGCGCCCGTACCGCAACCGGTCGCGAAGCCTCAACCCGTGCCAGCCCCGCAACCCACAGCGCAAGCGCCCACACCAGCGCCCGCAGTGCCGCAGCGAGCTGGAAACCCCACCAGCAATCAACCGATGCTCGCGACCAAGACGATCAGTTTTAACGAGCTTAAACAGCTTGACTGCCAGATTCCGCAGCCCGTCTACCCACGGAAGTCGAAACGGCTCGATCAGGAGGGTGTCGTCGTACTCAAAGTCACTATTGGCGCCAATGGACACGTAGTTGCCGCCGCAGTCTCAAAGAGCAGCGGGTTTCCGTTGCTGGACGCCGCAGCGGTCGACGCTTTGCGTGTGGGGCAGTGTCATCCCTATGTGGATGGTGGCTTACCGCGTCAGGTTCAGGCGTTGCAGGCTATCGCATTCCGTCTTAACGATTAAGCAGCAATCGATTTCAGGAGCTTCAAATGCAACAGTATGGTTTGATCAATGTTTGGCAATCGGGCGATTGGGTCATCCGATTCATTCTCGTTTTCCTATTCAGCATGTCGATCGTCTCGTGGACGGTCACCATTGCCAAGGGCTTCTCCAATCGGCGCTTGAAGCGGCTTGGCCTGGCGGCGCAAAAGCGGTTCTGGGCGGCACGCTCGATTGACGGCGGTATCGAGGCACTGGGCAACGACGCCAACAACCCCTATCGCAATTTGGCCATCGCGGCCCGCGAGGCGAGCGAGCAGAAGGACCAGCCGATGCTGCAGGGTGATCGCAACGGCAGCGAATGGGTCGCGTATTGCGTCCGCAATGCCCTCGACGAGCAGGTTGCGCATCTGCAAAACGGATTGGCTGTACTCGCGTCGATCGGAAGTACCTCGCCATTCGTCGGGCTGTTCGGCACCGTGTGGGGTATCTACCACGCGCTGGTTGCTATCGGTGTGTCGGGTCAGGTGGGGCTCGACCATGTGGCGGGCCCGGTCGGCGAAGCGCTCGTGACGACGGCCATTGGCCTGTTTGTTGCGATTCCCGCAGTGCTTGGCTACAACTATGTGGCCCGTGGCAATAAGAACGTGGCACAAAAGCTCATGCGCTTCTCATATCAACTGCACGTCTTCCACGTGACCGGCAGCAAATCGGAGAGGACTCAACCGACGGCGGCGTCCAGCGCGGGATCGGCGGATTGCAAGCGAGTTGGTGCGTTGACGGCGTAGGGGGGGGAATATGGCCATCATTATGAATGACTCGAACGTCGAGTCCGACTTCGTCAATGACATCAACATGACGCCGTTGATCGATGTGATGTTGGTGCTGTTGATCGTTTTTATCATCACGTTGCCGGTGATCAATCAGGCAGTGAAGGTGACGCTGCCTCAGGCGAGCGCACAGGCGGCCAAGGCCAACGTCAAGGATATCGATTTGTCGATTACGAGCGACGGAACGGTTTCATGGGATCGCCAACCCGTTGATGACAGCGAGCTCAGTGCCCGTATTGCCAATGCGGCAAATGTCGCGGACGCGCCGGCCGTGAACATATACGCGGACGAAAACGTGAGGTACGGGCGGGTTGCAAAAGTGTTGGCCAGCGTTGAGGCGGGAGGACTCACCAAGATCAACTTTGTCACCGACCCCGTCAAGGATTCGAAATGAAGCAAAGTGAGCAACCGGACCTCACATATGCTGAATCCGATGAACGCCGCGCGCACTTCAATACGTCGGTATGGCAACTGATTCTGCCTTACTGGAAATCCGATGAGCGATGGGTGTCCGGGTCACTCGCACTATTCATGATCGGTGTAAGTTTTGGGCAAGCGTACATTGGTGTATGGAGAAATGGTTGGATCGGGAAATTCTATGATGCAATTAGCGGTGCGCATTTTGGAAAATTGTCTCCGCTATTGGCCATTTATTTGATAATCATCGTTGTCACGACGGCGGTGACGATCGCCAGCTATGTCGCCAATGAGGTCCTGATATTGCGCTGGAGAACTTGGCTGACCAATTATCTAGTAGACAGGTGGACTCATAATGAAACCTACTTCCGCATCGAGCGAGACAAGTTGCTCGACAATGCAGATCAACGTATTTCGGAAGACGCCAAAAATTTTGTGAGTACCACAGTCAACTTGGTTTTTGGCTTAATCAGCGTCCCGGTGACGACCGTGACATTCAGCGTTTTGTTGTGGCGGATTTCCGGAGACTATGTGCTGCATGTAGGCGGATCGCGGTTTGTCATTCCAGGCTATATGGTGATCGCGGTGTTTCTATACACCGGTATCACGCTCCTGGTGACCCATCTGATTGGTAGGCGTCTGATCCCTGTCAACGTTCGACAACAAAAAGTCGAAGCGGATTTTCGAGCGTTAATGTTGCAGATTCGAGAGGGGGCCGAACAGGTGGCTCTTTACGGGGGGGCACACACTGAAGCGGCAAGGCTAAAACGAACGTTTTGGGCCATCCGAGATAACACTTGGAAAGTGATCCGTGTGACCAGCGACGTTATGTTCAGTACTCAGGTGCCTGGCCAAATAACCAGCATCTTGCCGGCGTTGTTGGTGCTGCCGCAATTGACCTCCGGCGCGTTGACACTGGGCGGATTGATGCGAATCACCTCCGCCTTCGGTTCGTTGGACGGCACATTGAGCTTTTTCCCTCAAACGTACCAGTCGTTCGCAAGTTGGCGTGCCATCGTACGCCGCTTACTAGCGCTATTGGACGCCGTTGAGCCTAGAGATCTGGCGCAGACCCTGTCTCTGGAGTTGCGTGACGATGGTGCAATCGACGTCGGGCCGTTGAATCTTGCGACGATGCGAGGTGCAGTGTTGTCACAGATTCCTGCGTTCAGAATCGAGAAAGGAGCGCGGTGCCTTATTCGAGGGCGTTCGGGTGCCGGGAAAAGCACGCTTTTGCGAGCGTTGGCTGGGATTTGGCCTTATGGTGACGGAGTGATTGGCATGCCTAGTGGCGTCTCGACGATATTCGTTCCGCAAAAAAGCTACGTACCGGTCGGCACGCTTAAACAAGCGCTGGCGTATCCGGCTGACGAGGCCGATGTGACCGACGAAGCGGCTTGTCGCGCGTTGACCGACTGCGGGCTAGTCAAGTATCGCGGTTGCTTGCACGAGGTCGATCGGTGGGGAAGCCGCCTTTCTGGGGGCGAACAGCAACGCCTGGCTTTCGCTCGGATTTTCCTCAGGCGTCCAACGCATATCTTTTTGGATGAATCGACCAGCGCGCTCGACGATGTCTCCGAGAGGCGGCTTTATTCGCACCTGATTGAGACGTTACCCGAGAGCACATTGGTGAGTGTGGCTCATCGCAAGGAAGTCGAGGAATTTCATACTCAGTTTGTTGACCTGTCAGCGGCGACGGTACATCCGATGGGCACTGAGTCAACTGCCGCAGGCGATCAACACGGACAGATAGCATGGCAAAGATTGTCGGCAACATAAACGATTGGAAAGGCGAATTGGAACGAACGATTGAACTCACGCTTTCCTGCGCAAAAAGGGCGGGAGCTCATTCAGCAATCGCACGCTTAAATGACTCCGACGAAATCTCCGTCAGTGTTCGGGCGGGCGAACCGACGGAGCAGACGATGCGTCGCACAAGCCATCTGCAACTAACGTTGTACGGGGCAAACCGACAGGCAAGCGTTTCATCGTCGGATTTTTCGCCCAAGGCAATTGAGGCGCTGGTCGATCGCGGCATGAAGATCGTGGATATTGCGGCAGAAGATCCGTATGTCGGACTTCCGGACAGCACGGACTACGCCACGGAGATTGTCGACCTTGATCTGGATCACCCTTGGTCACTAAGCATTCAGGACGCAACCGATGTGGCGCGCCGCGCGGAGGACGAGGCGTTGTCGACGAGTCCCTATGTCTTGCAAACCGAAGGAGCAACACTGAGCTCGCATCGGTTACGTCAATGTTTGGCGACCAGTGATGGATTCCTGCAAACTCAAGCGTCTACGTCCCACTTTATTTCTTGCACGCCAATCGCAATCAAGGATGGTTGCAAGGAAATTGATCGCTGGTGGAGCGTTATGGTGCACCCGGAGGATCTGATGTCACCCCAGGACATTGGAAGAATTGCGGCTGATCGAGCAGTGAGTCGACTTGGCGCTCGCAAGATTTCCACGCGATCATGTCCAGTCTTGTTTGAGCCCTTGGCTGCAGCGGCTCTGGTAAGGGACTTCGTTGCGGCGACGACGGCTCGCCCTCTCTATACGAACGCCTCATATCTGGCGGGCGCCCTGGATTCACAGTGCTTTGCACCGCACGTCAGCGTAACTGATGACCCGTTTGTGCGACGCGGGCAAGGGAGTCGGTCTTATGATGATATCGGCATTGCCTTGCGTCGCCGCTCAATAGTTGAGAACGGTTTTCTGCGCGGATATTTTCTCGGCCTCTATGGAGCGCGGCGACTCGGTCTGCCGGTCTCTGAGCATGGCAGCGGGCCGACCAATTTGACTGTGTCAAGCGCTTTGACGCGCGACGAAGACGACTTTGATCGCATGCTGTGGCATCTGGGGACAGGGCTCGTGGTGAGTGGGCTGACGGGGCAGGGCGTCAATCTGATGACCGGCGACTTTTCTCGGGCTGCTCACGGTTTCTGGGTCGAGAATGGCGTGATCCAATATCCGGTTGCCGGAATTACCGTCGCCTCGAATCTGCAGCGGATGTTCAAGGCGCTGCAAGCTATTGGGCGCGACACCTTGACACAGCAAGGGGTGACCACAGGGTCTTGGCTGGTCGACGACATGCGAATCGGTGGTGTGTAAAATATAATTAGGATATCAAAATGCATAAATATGCTTCACCAATTCCCATGGTTCTTGGCGGTACGACGGCAGACGCCTACGGTTCGGCGAGCGATGCGCTTCTTTCCCGCAATGGATTGGGCGAGGATAATCTGATTTCCAATGCTTCCCTTGCCCTGGGCAAGGGGGGCGACTACGCGGATATTTACCTGAAGTCGTCCATGGTCGAAAGCTGGGCGATAGAAAGCGGAGAAGTCAAGCGAGGCAGCTTCGGTATCGATCAAGGATTCGGTGTGCGAGCGGTGAGGGGGGAGCAATCCGTACTGGCGACGTCGCAGCGCATTGATTTTCCCTCGGTGCGACAAGCGTGTAACGTCGTCGCCGGTCCGTTGGGTGCGCAGGCGTCCAACGGAAATGCTGTCGTGCGTATGAATCAGGCAACGCCCATATATTATGGGTTCGATGACCCGGTCGCGGCGATCGATTCGAGCGAAAAGACAGCACTGCTTGAAGCAATCGATAACGCGGCGCGCCGATATGATGCGCGCGTTGTCGAAGTTATGGCAAGTTTGACTGTAAGCCGGGATATTGTGTTTATCGCTCGCCATGATGGTTATTGCGGGTCGGACATCCGCCCCCTGTCGCGCCTTGATGTCATGGTGCAGGTTATGCAAAACGGCCGACGCGAGAGCGCCTCGAGGACGATAGGGGGACGAGGTAATCTCGGTGGTTTAACGCAGCAGGCGATTCGGGAACTTGCCGCCGAAGCCGTTGACGCCGCCCTGAGCAAATTGGATGCGCAAGCGGCGCCGGCGGGAACGATGACTGTTGTTATCGGGCCAGGATGGAATGGCGTGTTGCTGCACGAGGCCGTCGGTCATGGCCTGGAAGGAGACTTCAACCGCCGGGGTGCATCGGCTTTTGCTGGGCGAATTGGGCAGCGCGTTGCCGCCCCGGGCGTAACGATCGTTGATGATGGAACGGTGGTCGGCAGTCGGGGTTCCGTCAACATAGATGACGAAGGTACGCCAGGCCAATGCACAACGCTTATCGAGGATGGCATTTTGACCGGCTATATGCAGGATACGCTGAACGCTCGACTGGCCGGAGTCGCCAGCACAGGAAACGGGCGGCGCGAGAGCTACGATGTCTTGCCGATGCCGCGCATGACAAACACGTATATGCGTTCCGGCGGAGTAGACCCGGATGAGATTATCGCCTCGGTAAAGCGAGGCATTTATGTAGCACACCTTGGAGGAGGGCAAGTCGACATAACAAGCGGACGCTTTGTGTTCTCGGCGTCCGAGGCGTTTCTGATCGACAATGGCAAGCTCACAACCCCAGTGAAAGGCGCAACGGTGCTGGGTGATGGCCCCGAGTCGCTAAAGCGAGTCAAGTTGATCGGCAATGATTTGCGTATCGACACAGCTGCCGGCGTATGTGGGAAAGGCGGACAGAGTGTGCCGGTTGGCGTCGGTCAGCCGACACTGCGCATAGATGAAATGACTGTTGGCGGAACCGCGTAATAGTGCCGTTAACTGATAGAGACGAAGTTAATCAACAAAGCGAGTGTAATCCTCTTCGCCATGCCGGCAGCTGCTGTTCTGGACCGTCAATGTGCCTCGGTAAGCATCCCTTCGTGTGGGCGAACCTCTTTATCGCGGTCATCTTGTTGAGGCCAATACACGGTGAATTGCCAGTGATTTGGTAAATCTTCGTACGCATCATCGTGGCGCGAGAGCTCGACATATCTGATGCATCTTTGCGGGGGGCTGACGCAGCGTAGGGAGCTGCGTTCGATCTGACGAGACGTAGCGATACGATGAGCGGGTGCCCCGGCCGCGTCCGAGAGCATCCGTCAGTGTCGACAGGTTTAAGCTCCGATTGCGGAAATTTTCTCCTGATATGCCAAATCTGGCGGTGTTGCCTTATAGGGAGATTTCTGGTCAACGCGATAGAACTGCTTATTCGAAAAATTTGACTGTCTATCGGAACACACGTCCAGTTGACTCCGACGCCGGGCTGGCACGACAGCAGGCAGGAGCTACTCCTAAGGTGCTCCCCTCACCGTATGCAAAGCCTCGTAGCTTATGAACGCTTTTGAATCGAAATATCGATGAGAGGATTTATGGCCGCTTTGTTGACGGCAGAGATAGCCGATGATTTTGTGGAGCTTGTGCTTTGTCATCTGACACGGGAGTTCCCCAATAAGCCGTCGCACGAGCTCGCGTCTCCCGCTGACATTAAGGGCCCACGTGCCTTGCATCCGGTTTTTTACGGAAGCTACGACTGGCACTCGTGCGTACACGGATACTGGCTTCTCCTGTATTTAATTCAACGCTTCCCCGACTTGAGACAAGCGTCGCGGATCATCGAAGTTGTTGATGACCACTTCACTGTTCCTAAGTTGGCCATGGAACTGGCGTACGTCGAGATGCCGCATAACCGAAGCTTCGAACGGCCGTATGGGTGGGCGTGGCTCCTGAAGCTAGCATCTCAGGTCGAAGTGTCGCAATTGCCGGGCGCGAAGGTGTGGCGTGATGCGCTCGCTCCCCTTGCGGCGGCTTTTGTGGCGCGATTGGAAGAATATTTGCCTAAGGCCACGTACCCCATCAGAACCGGTACCCATTCCAATACCGCGTTCGCCCTTGCATTCGCGCTCGACTTTGCGCGCACCATCGGCCACCATACACTGGCCGACCTCGTAACGAAAACTGCCAGGAGGTGGTATTTGGCGGACGTAGCCTGTCAGGCTTGGGAGCCTTGCGGGGATGAGTTTCTGTCACCCTCACTGATGGAGGCTGAACTGATGCGTCGCGTACTGCCTGCCTCCGAATTTGGGGAATGGTTTTCGGTTTTTTTGCCTGAACTGGCCCATGGCCGACCCGCCACGCTGTTTCGGCCTGCAACAGTCACTGACCACAGCGATAGCAAGATTGCTCATCTCGACGGACTGAACTTGAGCCGTGCTTGGTGCCTAAGGTCTCTCGCGCAATCACTGGCCGCGAATGATAGCCGCAGAGAACGGATGCTGCATGCAAGCGAGCTTCATCTTGTCCAAGGGTTACAGCACGTCAGGGGTAACTACATTGGGGAGCACTGGCTGGCCACATTCGCGACTCTCGCA
The DNA here is from genome assembly GCF_001931675.1 of Pandoraea thiooxydans. Lineage (NCBI taxonomy): Bacteria > Pseudomonadati > Pseudomonadota > Betaproteobacteria > Burkholderiales > Burkholderiaceae > Pandoraea > Pandoraea thiooxydans. The sequence continues at coordinate 1,012,409 of NZ_CP014839.1, forward strand.
CTCGAAGGCTAGACCGGCACTGAAATACTTTTCAGCATTGCTATCAGATTTGAAAAAATATGCTATTCGGTTCAATGTTTGCGGCCAATTTAGCAAAATTTTCGCCATGCTTACCGCATAAGATTGTTGGGTTGATTCGACGTTCGTGATCGAATAATTCAAAGGATTTATGCGATGCCGAGTTCACTCGAAACGCTCAATTGCGTGTCGGAATTTGCTCAACGAATTGAGACTATCGTTGATCTACCCTGGGATGAATTTCGCCAGCGATTACCGGGTATGTTGCATGACGCGTCCGACCTAGGCGTGAGCCTTACGGAGGCGCAGCGGCTTGGCGAAGCGCAAAAATATGCGCGGCACATTCTTCACGCGGATGCGCAAGGGCGTTTTACCGTCATGGCACTCATCTGGCGAGAAGGTCAGTTTAGCCCGATTCATGGGCATTGGACCTGGTGCGGCTATGCTGTGCTAGAAGGATCTTTAACGGAAGAACATTTCCATTGGAGTGCGCTTTCCCAAACGGCAACGTTGGATAAGTGTGTAGAGCGGCCAAGTGGCTCGGTGGTCATATCCTCGGCCGGATTGAACGAGGTTCATCGTCTGGGAAATGCTCACGCGACGCCAGCGGTTTCGCTGCACGTGTATGGGGTTGCCGCGGATCTCGCTGCTACGCGTGTCAACCGGGTCGTGACTCAATGAATTGCGCATGATGTGCAATCTGGTTCGGTGGCGCCGCGCGGTTCTCCGTCGAACCCGCCGATGACGGGGTAGTAATCTTTCATAACATGAAGAAACACAGCAAAGTACTTGTTCTGGGATCCGGGCCGGCTGGGTACACGGCCGCCATTTATGCCGCTCGGGCGAATTTGAAGCCGCTCCTGGTCACCGGGCTGATGCCCGGCGGGCAACTGACGACGACCACCGACGTCGAGAACTGGCCGGCGGATGTCTACGGTGTGCAGGGCCCGGAATTGATGGCGCGTTTTCGAGAGCATGCCGAGCGGTTCGGCACCGATATCGCGCTCGATCACATCAACGCCGTGCATTTGCAGGAGCGCCCGATGAGACTCGTTGGAGACGACTGCGAATATACCTGCGATGCGTTGATCGTGGCGACCGGGGCGTCGGCCAAATATCTGGGCTTGCCGTCCGAGGAAAAATTTATGGGGCGTGGCGTGTCGGCATGTGCGACTTGCGACGGCTTCTTCTACAAGGGTCGCGATGTTGCCGTCGTTGGGGGCGGCAATACGGCTGTGGAAGAAGCGCTATACCTGGCTCAAATCGCCCGTAAGGTTACCGTCATTCATCGACGCGACAAATTTCGCGCCGAACCGATCCTGGTCGAGCGACTGCGCGCGCGTGAGCGTGACGGGCGGGTAGAGATCATTTGGAACGCGGAGGTCGACGAGGTGCTCGGCGACGAAAGTGGGGTGACCGGTATTCGACTACGCAAGTCAAAGACGGATGAGACAGCGGAGCTTCAGGTCGCCGGGGTGTTCATCGCAATCGGACATCGGCCAAACACCGATCTGTTTTCCGGCCAATTAGCCAGCAATAACGGCTATCTCGTGACCAAGGGGGGGCGTGACGGCGATTCAACCGCGACTTCCATGCCGGGAGTGTTTGCCGCCGGAGACGTTCAGGACTGTGTATACCGGCAAGCGATTACCAGTGCCGGGACCGGCTGCATGGCGGCGCTTGACGCCCAACGTTTTATCGACGCGATCGCTTAATTCGTGGACGGTGCTTTGGTCATTGCAAGGCGGCCGCCACTTTACGTTGACGCCGTCGGGGTCGCGCAGCCACACCTCCCGGCGGTTGAAAAATAGCCGGCGGGGATGCGGACAAAATCCTGGACTACTTTGGGGGTACGCCATGTCTTCATATGAAGACCGCATGACGGCTGTGTGATCTTGCCTTGCCCCGCTTTTACCGGACACAGTCACATTCGGGTAGTTCAACTTCCGTTGTTGGTGCGTACGTCGCCGGTTGATTGTAATACCGCAGAAAATTCAAATCGATTTGGAGACGTCGATGTTAAACACGCTGGCTATTAATAACTATCGCTCGATTCGCGAACTCGTTATGCCGCTAACGCGACTGAACCTAATAACTGGTGCGAACGGCAGCGGCAAGTCTAACCTCTACAGAGCGTTGAGATTGCTGGCTAGCACGGCGCACGACGGCATCATTGCTCCATTAGCTCGTGAGGGAGGTTTGCAGTCGGCAGTATGGGCCGGAGTGGAAGACCGTGCCGGGCGAGTGCGCCGTGGTGAGATCCTTGCTACCCCAAGGGCGCCGGGCACACCAGCGCCACGACTTAGGCTGGGCTTCAGTGGTGACAGCTTCGGCTACGCGGTAAGCATGGGAATTGTGTCGCCACCTGGAAATGCTGATAGAGATACTCGCTCATCGTTTGAACTGGACCCGGAGTTCAAACGCGAATCGATTTGGTCGGGGCCTTTTTTGCGACCCGCCAGTCTTTTAATAGACCGCGATGGTAGCCTCGTTCGTCGTCGTTCCGGGCAAGGATGGGACGTTGTTACAACGCATCTGCCGCGCTTCGAGAGCCTGTTCTCCCAAGTCGGCCGCGATGAGCTTAGCCCCGAAGTGTTCGCAGTTCGAGAGGCGATGCGGAGCTGGAGGTTCTATGACCATTTTCGCGTCGATTCGGATTCTCCGGCACGCCAATCGCAGATAGGCACGCGCACACTGGTGCTGCACCATGATGGAAGGGACTTGGCAGGCGCATGGCAGACTATACGAGAAATCGGAGACCGTCGGGCTCTTGATGAAGCGGTGTCGGATGCGTTTCCGGGTGCGCGAGTCGAAATAGACGCTCGCCCAGGTGGTTTGTTCTCGGTGCTCTTTCACCAGAATGGCCTTTCAAGGCCTCTTTACACATCTGAATTGTCCGATGGAACGTTACGTTATTTGTTGCTCTGCGCGGCGCTGCTAACTCCACGGCCACCGGAACTGATGGTTCTTAATGAGCCTGAATCAAGTTTGCATGCCGATCTGATACCTGCACTAGGACGCTTGATTCGCCATGCAGCCCAAAACTCGCAAATTTGGGTCATCTCTCACTCGTCTCGGCTGGCTGCAGCGCTTGAAGAGGATTCAGATTGCAACACTGTCGTCCTCGAGAAAGTTTTCTCCGAAACGGAAATCGTTGGATTGCGTCCACTAGACCGACCCGCTTGGCATTGGGCTGATTCTGGGAAATAGCGGAATTTTCAGCACGATCGCCTTGTTGGTCGTGTCGCTGGGCGTTGCCGCATGCGGGACGCTGACGCGCACGGCGTGGACGCGGCCCGAGGTCTCGATTCCCCGGCGTTGGCAGACAGACTCTGCCGTCTCGGTCGGGGCGTCTTACAACCAGAGCGGCGCTCCTGACGCGTCCAGGTCGTCGTCGGTAGACACGGAAGCGAATCCGGGCAGTGATACGAATATCGACCCGTGGTGGTACGCGTTCGGCGATCCAGAACTGAACCGGCTTGTCGAGCGGGCGTTGGCTGCCAATCACGATCTCAAGACCGCGATCGTCAATCTGCGCGCGGCGCAATTTTCCGTCGAGCTCGCCCGCGCAAATCAATTGCCCACGATGAGCGTAAGTGCGGGGCTGTCGAATTCTCATTCGCTGCGTGGTGCGCCCGTCGTATCACACGCGAATTCGCTTCTCGCATCGGCTAGCTATGTCGTTGACCTATGGGGTTCGCAGGCGAGTTCGACCGGTGCATCGCGCTGGGAGGCGCGGGCAACTGAGCAGGATGAACGGACGGTTAAGATGGCGGTCGCATACCAGATGTGAATTTCGGCATACATCGATATTCCAGCTTTCGGGGCAGGTCACTGCGGCCGCCTTCGTTCGAAAGGTCTTTGATATACTCTGGCCTCGCCGGCGAACCTGCGCCCGCCAACGGTTGCCGATTGGAAGGATGGAGGGCATGCGATTCGTGTCTGGTAGACTGTAGCAACGTTAGGTGGATAAAGTTTGCTATGCGATATTTCGTAGCAATTTTGTAGCATACGCAACGTTTCACAGCGTTACACAATGGGTCACGGCGCTTCATTTAGGGTGAAGCAAAAATGCCGAAAACCCACGCTGGATATGACGAAACCCCCCCTTGATCGAGGATTCGTCCTATCCGGTGAACAATGTGCTCTCCCCGTAGTTCAATGGATAGAACGAGTGCCTCCTAAGCGCTAGATACAGGTTCGATTCCTGTCGGGGGGACCACCCAATTTCCCCGCCCGACAGCATCCTTCCCCTTTTTCTCAGCGATTGAGCGCCTGCATCGCCGGCGCCGCGTAGCGTTCGCCGGCGGCCGCGCCCGGCGGCAGGATGCCGTCGATGCGCTGCAAATCCGCGTCGCTGAGCGTCACTTCGAGCGCGCCGACGTTGTCTTCGAGCTTGGCGCGCCGCTTGGTGCCGGGAATCGGCACGATGTCTTCGCCTTGCGCCAGCACCCAGGCGAGCGCCAATTGTGCCGGCGTGCAGCCTTTTTCCGCGGCCATGCGCTCGATTTCGGCGAACAGGTCCAGGTTACGCTGGAAATTGTCACCCTGGAAGCGGGGCGAGTTGCGGCGGTAGTCGTCGGCGGCGAGATCGTCGATGCGCTTGATCTGGCCGGTCAGAAAGCCGCGCCCCAATGGGCTGTAGGCGACAAAGCCGATGCCCAGTTCGCGCAGCGTCGGCAGGATCTCGGATTCGACGTCGCGGCTCCAGAGGGAGTATTCGGTTTGCAAGGCCGTGATCGGGTGCACCGCGTGGGCGCGCCGCACGGTTTGCGCCGCTGCTTCCGACAGGCCCAGATAGCGCACCTTGCCGGCTTTGACCAGATCGGCCATTGCGCCAACGGTTTCTTCGATAGGGACCTTCGGGTCGACCCGGTGCTGGTAGTACAGGTCGATATGATCGACGCCGAGGCGCTGCAGCGATGCGTCGCATGCGCGCTTGACGTAGGCGTCGTCGCCGCGAATGCCGAGAAACTCGCCATTGGCGCCGCGCTCGTTGCCGAATTTGGTTGCCAGTATCACTTCGTTGCGCAGCCCCTTGAGGGCCTTGCCCACCAGCAGTTCATTGGTAAATGGCCCGTACATGTCGGCCGTGTCGAAGAAGTTGACGCCGAGCTCCAGCGCACGGTGAATCGTGGCGATGGATTCGGCTTCGTCGCGCCCGCTGTAAAACTCCGACATGCCCATGCAGCCCAGGCCCAGGGCGGAAACTGCGAGGCCTTGCGTCCCCAGTTGGCGTGTTTGCATATGCTTCACCCTCGATTGAGTTTTGGGAATATGAGATCGCGAACCGGCGCAGTCGCGACTGCGCGCGGCGTTGCCGGCATCGGTCAGCCGTTATTCGCCGGGCGGAAAATCGGCGCCCAGCGTGACGCGCTCCCACGCGTCGAAATCGTTGCGCAGCATCTCCAGCTTCTTGTGCGCGAGATCAAGCGCGTCCTTGCCCAGCAGCAGCCGCAACGGTGGTGTGTCCGACAGCGCCGCTTCGATGATCGCTTGCGCGCCGCGCACCGGATCGCCCGGCTGATGCCCGCTGCGGCCCATGGTCTGGCGGCGGCGCGCGCCGGCCGTGTCGGCATAGTCGTCGATGTGCGTGGCCGACTGCTTGAGCGAGGCGCCTGCCCAGTTGGTGCGAAAGCCGCTCGGCTCGACGATGAGCACGTCGATGCCCAGCGGCTTGAGTTCGTAGGAGAGCGCTTCCGAAATGCCCTCGACCGCATATTTGGTGCCGTTGTAATAACCAATGGCAGGGGCGCTGCGCAACCCGCCGATCGAGGAAATGTTGATCACCAGCCCGCTGCGCTGCTCGCGCATCGCGGGCAGCACGGCTTTGGTCATGTCGACCAGGCCGAACACATTGGTCTCGAACATCGCGCGCACCGCGTCGTCCTCGCCTTCCTCGATCGCCGCGAGATAGCCGTAGCCGGCGTTGTTGACGAGCACGTCGATGCGCCCGAAGCACCGCAGCGTTTGCGTCACCGCGTGATCGATCTGTCGCCGGTCGGTCACGTCCAGATCGAGCGCCAGCGCCCGGTCTGGATGTCCTTCGAGCAAATCCGCGACCGTGGCGCTGTGGCGTGCGGTGACGACCGCACGCCAGCCGCGCGCTAGCACCTGTTTGGCCAACTCGCGGCCGAAGCCGCCCGAGCAGCCGGTGATCAGCCAAACGGGATTGTCACGATTCATCATGATTGAACTCCTGGGATGGGGGGGCGCGCGCGGCCGGCGCAGTGGCATGACACTGACTTTATAATAGCGCAGGGCGCGCGCGCTCGCAGCGCCCCGGCGCCGGCGCCACGAGACGACGATATGGCCGCCTTATAAGAATGTATACCGGAGACCGCCGCGGCACGATTCACATGAAAGAAATCCTATGACTCCATCGACGCAAGCCTCGCGCGCCGGGCGGCTGGCCGCCCGGTTGTCGGCCCGTCCGTGGGTGACCCAGGGGATCAAGATCATCCTGCTGCTGTCGTTGATCACGGTCGGCGCATGGCGCGTCTATTTGTACGCCGAACGTATCGAGATCGGCGATATGCGAGACAGCGCGCAACATCGGTTGGATATCTACGAGAGCGCGGTGACTAGCGCGATTGCGCGCTACGATTATCTGACCGGCCTGCTCAATCTCAATCCGGACGTGATCGCCCTGTTGCGGCACCCGAACGATCCGGTGCTGATCGATAAGGTCAATCGCTATCTGGCGGCGGTCAACGCCGATGCGCGTACCAACACGCTTTATGTGATGGATCTGCAGGGGACCACCCTGGCGGCGAGCAATTGGAGTACCCCCATCAGCTTCGTCGGCGCCAATTTTTCGTTCAGGCCATACTTCATCGATGCAATGAAAAATGGCCACGGCACGTTCTACGGCCTTGGCACAACCAGCAAGCAGGCCGGCTACTTCTATGCCGAGCGCATTTATGCCGACGGCAAGCCGATCGGCGTGGCCACCGCCAAGATCGACCTGGATAAGGTCGAGCAGGTGTGGAAGCAAAGTACCGAGACGGTGATGGTGGCCGATGCCAATGGCGTTGTTTTCCTGACATCGTTTCCCGGCTGGAAATTCAAGGCCCTGCATCCCCTCACGCCGCAAGCCCGCGAGGAGATCGCCGCGACGCGCCAATACAACGCGCCCGGCGCGCTCGAGCTGATCGGGCTGCATCAGGTCGAGCGGCTCAGCCAGAACGCCAGTATCGTCGCGTTGCCGCAGCACAGCCGCTTTGCCGCCAGCGCCTCGAATCCGTTCAGACCAGAATATTTGCTGGTGAGCCGCCCGGTATCCGGCACCGACTGGCACATCATGATCCTCTCGAACGTCACCTCCGCGCGCGTGGCGGCGCGCAACGCCGCGTTCGATACCGCGTTGGGGTTGGCCTTCGTGTCGATCGCCGTGCTGTACGTGTTGCAGCGCCGGCGTATCATCTCCCAGCGGCTGGCGATGGAAGAGACCCTGCAGCGCCTGAACGATGAGCTCGAACGCAAGGTCGCGCGCCGTACCGAGGCACTGAGCCGCTCGAACAACAGTCTGCGCAGCGAAATCACGCGCCACAAGCAGACCGAGGCGACCCTCAAGGCAACGCTGGAAGAACTGGTGCAAGCCGGCAAAATGGCGGCGTTGGGCCAGATGTCGGCCGGGGTCACCCATGAATTGAACCAGCCGCTGGCGGCGTTGCGTACATTGTCGGACAACGCGTTGATGTTTCTCGAGCGTGGCCGCACCGGCGAGACGCAGGACAACCTGCGCATGATCAGCGAGCTGATCGAGCGCATGGGCAAGATCACCGCGCAGCTCAAGCGCTTCGCGCGCAAGTCGCCGCCCGACATGCGCGCGGTTTCGGTCGACACGGCGATCTCGAACGCGCTGTTTCTGATCGAACCCCGCTTGCGCAAGGAGTCGGTAACGCTCGACTATGCCAAGCCGCCGGTTGCGAGCTATGTGCTGGCCGACGCCAATCGGCTCGAGCAGGTGCTGGTCAACCTGTTCGCCAACGCGCTCGACGCCATGGCACATAGCGAACACCGGCAACTCAGCGTTATCGTGCAAACTGATGCCGAGCGCTCGACCATTACCGTGCGGGACACCGGCGATGGACTCAGCGAGGCGGCGCAGGCGCATTTGTTCGAGCCATTTTTCACTACCAAGGCGCAGGGGGCCGGGCTTGGCCTGGGGCTGGCGATTTCGGCGGGCATTTTGCGAGAATTCGGCGGCAGCCTCAGAGGAACCAATTGGGACGGCGGCGCAGAGTTCATCGTTACCCTGCGTACCGCCGCACAGAACAACGCGTTGGAGACAGAATAAAGGTTGGCAACATGCATGAGCCGTTGAAGGTACTTTTTGTGGAAGACGACCCGGCCGTGCGCCTGGGCAGCGTCCAGGCGCTCCAATTGCACGGTATCGAGGTGCAGGCGTTCGAGCGCGCGGAGCCGGTGCTGCGGCAGGTCAAGATGGGGTTCCCGGGCATTGTCGTGAGCGACGTCAAGCTGCCCGGAGTGGACGGGCTGACATTGCTGCAGGAGCTCGCGCAAGTCGATCCGACCCTGCCGGTCATTCTGGTGACCGGGCATGGCGACATTTCGATCGCCGTGGAGGCGATGCGGCGCGGCGCGTATGACTTCATCGAGAAGCCGTTCTCGTCGGAACAACTGGTCGATGTGGTCCAGCGGGCGCTGGAAAAGCGCCACTTGACGCTCGAACTCGAAAGCCTGCGCGAAAAACTCGACAGGCGCGACAGTATCGAGAGCAAGATACTCGGACGCGCGCCCGCCATCGAGCGTCTGCGGCGCGTCATTCTCGAGCTGGCCGACACGGATGCCAACGTGCTGGTGCTGGGCGAGACCGGAACCGGCAAGGAGCTGGTGGCGCGTTGCCTGCACGAGCACGGCCGCCGGCGCGGCGCGAATTTCGCCGCGATCAACTGCGCGGGCATTCCCGAACCGCTGTTCGAGAGCGAGGTGTTCGGTCACGAAGCCGGCTCTTTTACCGGCGCACTCAAGCGCCGTATCGGCAAGATCGAGCATACCCGCGGCGGCACGCTGTTCCTCGACGAGATCGAGACCATGCAGATGTCACTGCAGGTCAAGTTCCTGCGCCTGCTGCAGGAGCGCACTTTCGAGCGCGTCGGCTCCAACGAATTGCTGCCGATGGAATGCCGCATCGTCGCCGGCACCAAGGCCGACTTGCTCGAGCTGGCCCGGCAACAGCGGTTTCGCGACGACCTGTACTACCGGCTAGGCGTCATCGTGCTCGAAATTCCGCCGCTGCGCGAACGCCGCGAAGATATTCCGATCCTGTTCGAGCATTTTGTCCTGCAGGCGGCCGTGGCTTATGGGCGGCCGGTGCCGACCCTGTCTCCGACGCTGATGCACGACCTGATGTCGCGACCCTGGCCCGGCAACGTCCGGGAGTTGCGCAACGCGGCCGAGCGGCTCACACTCGGACTGCAGGACGCCGGCGGCACGGCCGATCCGGCGCCGCCACGCAGTCTGGAGGAGCAGATGAATCTGTTCGAGCGCCATCTGATCGAGGACGCCTTGCGCGCGTGCGGCGGACGGGCTGCGCTGGCCTGCGAGCAGCTTGCCGTGCCGAAGAAAACGCTTTACGACAAAATGCGACGTCTGGGCATCGCATCGGACGATTTCAAATAGGGCGCCCACGCGGGTTTTCCCGGGTGCGCCCGTCTGACACGATTTCCGCACACGCCATCCGGCGAATGTCTGGAATTTCGCCAAGTGAGGTCAGATGCTTAATTTTTATCTCATATAAATCAATTAGTTAAAAAATTTGCTCGGTAGGCACGGAGCTTGCGTAAGTCTTGGAAACAACATATTCAAAAAATTGGAGACAAGGCCAACACGCCAATCCCCTTGGCGAGCCATCACGCTGCGTCCCCTTGAATTGAATTGTGTATCCGCCCCGTCGTGGCCGGCCGGCATCTGCTTGGCGTGCCAAACCGGGGCCGGTAGTACCAGGCAGCAAGCGCTGGCCGAGACCTGACCGTCCCGGCCGGCGCGACCGATGCGTTCGGCCCGGCGAGACGGGCCGACCACATCGGTCGAAAACGCGGTACCGCAGTTTCTTTTAATGAAAATAGGAGATTGGAATGAAACGTCTGATGATCGGGATTGCCGCCGCGCTGGCATTGAGCGGCACGGCGATGGCCCAGGATACGATCACGCTGGGGGCATCGGTACAGGAAACCGGCCCGCTGGCCAACACCGGGCGCTACTATCGCGACGGCTACAACTTCGCGATCGACAAGATCAACGAAAAGGGTGGCGTGACGGTCAATGGCAAGCATTACAAGCTGGCGCTGAAGATTCTCGACAATCAATCCGACACGAATCTGAGCGTGCGCCAATACGTGCAGTTGCTCACGCAGGATAAGGTCAATTTCCTGCTCGGACCGTTCGCCAGCGATTTTGCCCTGGCCGATTCGTCGGTGGCCGAAAAATATCAAGTGCCGATGATCGAAGGCGGCGGTGCGTCCGACCAGATTTTCAGTCGCGGCTACAAGTACATTTTCGGTACTTTGCCGGCCGGCAGCGAATATTTCGACAGCACGCTGCAGATGATGGGCAAACTCAAGCCGGCGCCGAAGTCGGTTGCCTTGCTGTACGCGGATGACGCGTTCGATGTCTCGGTGGCCAAGGGCACGCGCGCGCTGATCAAGGCCTACGGCCTGCAGGCGGTGCAGGACCAGCGTTACAGCAGCAATACGTCGGATTTCAGCACGCTGATTTCCCAGTTGAAGTCGTCGCAGCCCGATGCCATTCTGGTCTCCGGCCATGAAACGGAAGTCCTGAATTTTATCCGCCAGGCCAAGAGCCTCAACCTCAGCGCCAAGCTGTATTCGTTCACGGTGGGCGTGCCGACCGCTGACTTCCGCAAGGCGCTCGGCAAGGATGCCAACTATGCATTCGGGATGACGCCGTGGCTGCCGTCGACCAAGGACAAGGACGAATATTTTGGAGACGGCGCCAATTTCGCCAGTGCGTACGCCAAGCAGTTCGGCTATGCGCCTGATTACCATGCGGCGTCGGCAGCAGCCGATGTCGAAGCTTACGTGAAGGCAATCACCGCAGCCAACTCGCTTGACCCGAAGAAGGTCCGTGACGAGATTGCCAAGCTGAACTTCGACAGCCTGTATGGTCGGATCGCATTCACCGCCCATGGTCAGATCAATCTGCCGCAAACGGTGATTCAGGTGCAAGACGGCAAGGTCGTGCCGATCTACAACCGCACCGGCTTCCTGGCCAAAGCCCAGTACCCGATGCCTGCGTGGGATAAGCGCTAATCCCGTTTGCCGGGGCCGCTCGAACGAGGTCTGTTCGGTGTGGCCCCGGGATAACGCCTGGCATTGCCGGCACGCTCGACCGTCGAGGCGTAGCGTGCGTGCCGGATCGATCAATTTTTGTCAAAGGCGGCTTGCCTAATCACTATGCATTTGCTCTTGCAAATTCTCGTCAACGGGGTGCTGCTCGGCGGCTTGTATGCGCTGATGGCCCTCGGTTTGGCGCTGGTCTGGGGCGTCCTGAACATCGTTAACCTGGCACACGGCTCGTTCATCATGCTGGGTGCGTATGCCGGGTACTACCTGTTCACCAAACTGGGCGTCGACCCGTTCGTCGCGCTGCCGATCTCGATGGTGTCGCTGTTCTGCGTCGGTTATCTGATTCAACGCAACATCCTTAACCTGATTGCGCGCGCACCCATGTTCAACACGCTGCTGATCACGTTTGGCATCGACGTGGTGCTGACGTATCTGGCGCAAATGATCTTCAGCGCGGACTTTCGCACCACCAACCCGGTCTATGCCGGCGACAATTTTGCCGTCGCCGGAATCACGCTGCCGCTGGTGCGGGTGCTGGCGTGCGGCATTGCCCTGGCGCTAACGATCGCACTCTGGTTGTTCCTTAGCCGTTCGCGGCTGGGGCGGGCGATTCGGGCGACAGCCCAGAACCTTGGCGCAGCCCGTTTGTACGGGGTCGAGCCGCGCCTGATCTACGCCTTGACGTTCGGACTGGGCGCCGCCCTGGCCGGCGCTGCCGGTGACCTGTACGGCGTCGTGTCGCAAATCAACCCGTACATTGGCGCAACGCTGACCGGCAAGTCGTTCGCGATTGCCATCATCGGGGGGCTTGAGAGCCCGCTGGGCGTGGTGGTGGGCGGCATGTTCCTCGGTATCGTCGAGTCGCTGACCGCGCTTTACATCGGACCGACCTACGTCGACGTGGTCAGTTTCGGGATTCTCGTACTGGTCTTGATTTTCCGGCCGAACGGCATTTTGGGGGCGACGGCATGACAGCTCGTTTTGGTTTGATTATCGCGTTGGCGGTGGCCGCGCTGCTGGCGCTGGTGCCCTGGGTGGCATCGCCCGTGCTGGTGCAGTTCGGCATCACCACGCTGCTGCTGGCCACGCTGGCGCAAGGGTGGAACATTATCGGCGGCTACACCGGTTATGCCTCGTTCGGTAACTCGGTGTTCTACGGATTGGGCAGTTACGGCACCGCGATCGCCATGGTGCAGTGGAACCTGCCGTTCGGCGTGGGCCTGGCCTTCGGCGTAGTCCTGTCGGTTGCGTTCGCGTTTCTGCTGGGTTTGCCGGTACTGCGCCTGCGCGGGCATTACTTCGCGATCGCCACGCTGGCGCTGGCGCAAGTGATGACGGCGGTGGTCTCCAACCTGGAGATCGCCGGGCGCAACGTCGGACTGGTGTTGCCGCTGCTCAGCGGCGACAAGCTCTTCTATGAGCTGTCGCTCGGCTTGCTGGTGCTGGCCACGCTGACCGTCTTCTGGCTCTCGCGCAGCCGCTTCGGCTTTGGCCTGATCGCGATCCGTGAGAACGAGGATGCTGCCGCGTCGATGGGGGTCAACACAACGCTGTACAAGGTGCTGGCGTTTGCCCTGGCCGGCGTGTTCAGCGCGTTGGCCGGCGGTATCCACGCCTACTGGATCACCTTCATCGATCCGGTCAGCGCGTTCGACATCAGTCTGAACGTCAAGATGATCATCATGGCGGTGTTCGGCGGGCCCGGCTCGATTCTCGGACCGGCCATCGGCGCCTTCGTGCTCTCGGCGATCTCCGAAGTGCTGTCGACCGAGGTGTCGACCATCGCAAGCCTGTTCTTCGGCGCGGTGGTGATCGTTGCCGTGGTGTTCATGCCGCGCGGCCTGGCTGACCTGGTGCGGCGCATCAGGAAGACCGGCTGGCGCTATTTCAGTGAAAACGTCAAATCGCACCGCCTATGACTACCGCTCCTATTTTAGAAGTCCGCGACCTGACAAGGCGTTTTGGCGGCCTGGTGGCCGTCAATCAGGTGAATTTCAGCCTGCAGCGCGGCGAAACGCTCGGCCTGATCGGCCCCAACGGCGCGGGCAAGACCACGCTGATCAGCCTGATCAGCGGCACCACCGCGCCCAGCGCCGGCGACATCCTGTTCGAGGGCCGCTCGGTCAAGCACGAGTCGGCCTACCAGCGGGCGCGCCAGGGCATCGGCCGCACCTTCCAGATCATGAAGCCGTTTCCGGGGCTCACCGTGCTCGACAATGTGGCCGTCGGCGCGTTGTTCGGCACGGCTTCTTCGGCCAAGGCACTGCGCGTGGCCCGCGAGGAAGCGCGTGAATGGCTGCGCCTGATGGATCTGGACAAGCACGCCGGCCAACGCGCCGACGAGCTCGGCGGGCCCGACCGCAAGCGCCTGGAGCTGGCCAAGGCGATGGCGATGAAGCCCAAGCTGCTGCTGCTCGACGAAGTGATGGCCGGCCTGAACCACGTCGAGATCGACGAGGTGATCGACGCCATCAAGAAAGTGCGTTCGAGCGGCATCACGGTGCTGGTGATCGAGCACGTGATCAAGGCGATCCAGAGCCTGTCGGACCGCCTGCTGGTGCTGCATCACGGGCAGCAGATCATCGAAGGGCCGCCGGCCGAAGTGCTGGCCGACCCGCGGGTTATCGAAGCGTATCTTGGACGGCGGCGCGCATGAGCGATATTTTGTTGAAGGTGGAAGGCCTGAGCGCCGGCTATGGCGCCATGCCGGTATTGCGCAACCTCGATTTGACGGTTGCGCGGGGCGAGATCGTGGCGATGGTCGGCAGCAACGGCGCCGGCAAGACGACGCTGCTGCGCGTGCTCTCGCGCATGCTCGGCAGCACCGGCAAGATCGAGCTCGACGGCCAGGACCTGAGCGGGCTGACGCCCGATCAGGCGTTTGCACTCGGTCTGGTGCAGGTGCCCGAGGGCCGGCAGTTGTTCGACCAGATGTCGGTCGAGGAGAACCTGCTGATGGGCGCTTACCGGCGTCGCGACAAAGCCGGAATCGCCGCCACGCTCGAGCATGTGTACGAGTTGTTTCCGCGCATGCGCGAGCGCCGGCAGCAGCGTGCCGGCAGCATGTCCGGCGGCGAGCAGCAAATGTGTGCGATGGGGCGCGCCTTGATGGCGCAACCCAAGCTGCTGATGGTCGATGAAATGAGCCTGGGCCTGGCCCCGGTCATCGTCGACCAGTTGCTCGACGTGCTCTCGGCAATCCGCAAGCAAGGAGTCACGGTGCTGCTGGTCGAGCAGGACGTGTTCGCCGCGCTGCAAGTGGCCGATCGTGGCTACGTGCTGGAGCTGGGTGAAATCACGCGCACCGGCACCGCCACGGAGCTGACCGAGGATCCGGAGGTGAAGCGGGCCTATCTGGGCATCTGAGGCGCCTGCACAAAGCGGGCAGCCGATCGGCTGCCCGCTCGGCGTCGCAGCACACACTTGGCAGCACCGCGGCACGGCATACCGATTTCGATCGTCATGCCGTGCCGCTTTCTTTTTTTCGCCCGATCAATCGCTGAACTTGGGTGCGCGCTTTTCGATGAAGGCCTGCACGGCCTCCCGGTTTTGCGGCGTTTTGTGGGCGATCGCCTGCATCGTGGCCGACATTTCCAGGACAGTGTCCAGGCGCGCTGTCTGAGCTTCGCGCAGCAGGCGCTTGGTCATGCGCAGCGCCGGCCCGGAATTCCTGACGATGCGCGACGCGAGTTCACGCGCCGCGTTCAGCAGTTCCGCGGCCGGCACGACCTGCGAGACCAGTCCGATCGCCAGCGCCTGCTGCGCGTTGAGCGTGTCGCCGGTAAAGGCCATTTCGGCGGCCCGCGAGGCGCCCACCGCGCGCGGCAGCAGCCAGGCGCCGCCGTCGCCCGGCACGATGCCGACTTTGACGAAGCTCTCGGCGAAGCTGGCGTTTTCCGAGGCGATGCGGATGTCGCACATGCAGCTCAAGTCGCAGCCCGCGCCGATGGCCGGCCCGCCGACCGCGGCGATCGTCGGCACCTCGAGTCCATGGACCGCGCGCGCCAGGCGTTGAATGCCGGTGCGATACTCCTGCGCGATGCGCTCGGGCGTCATCGCATCGTCGAAAAAGCGGCGCATGTCCTTGACGTTGCCGCCCGAGGAAAACATGCCCTCGTACCCGGTGATGATCACCGCGCGCACCGTCGGATCGGCGTTGGCCGCTTCGCAGGCGGCGATGAACTCGGCCGCGGCGGTGTTGCCGGTCAGGGCGTTGCGCACTTCGGGCGCGTGCATCGACCAGGTGAGCACCGGGCCATCCCGGTCGATTGTCAGAAATGTTTCCATTGGCGATTTCCTTGCAAACGGTAGGTGTGACGGCGAGCGGAAAATCGCCGGGTGTCAGGTCGCCGCGGGCGACAGCGTGGTTCGCACAAAGTCGAGCGCGCTGGCCTTGCCGGCCAGCCACAGCTCGCCGAGTTCGCCGTGCCAGTACGACTCGGCGCCATAGGCCAGGCGCCACGCATGCAGCCGCCGCGTGTAGCTTTGCAGGGCGAACTCGGCGGTGATGCCGATCGCGCCATGCACGGCGTGAGCAATGCTGGCGGCCAGCGTGGCGGCCTCGCTGGCGTAACCCTTGGCGAGCGCCGCGGCAGCGCGCTCGACGCGCCAGCCCTGCGCGGCACAGCCAATGCAGGCGGCCATGCGAGTGGCGAATACGCGCTCGGCCAGCACACTGATCTGCTGCTGCAGCGCCTGGAATTTGCCGATCGGCCGGCCGAACTGGCTGCGGTCGTTGGCGTAAGCGATGGTCATCTCGAGAATCCGCGTCATCGCGCCGGCCATCTGCACGGCGCTCACGCACGCGGCGATGGCCTGCCAGTCGGCCAGCGGCAACGGGACGGCATCGCCGGGCGGCGCGGGCCAGACAATGTCGGCATCGAGGCTGGCGTATATGCCGTCGCCCTCGATCGAGGCCCCATGCACCGGCCACAATGCCGGCAGGCCGTTGTCGACCACGATCCAATCGGCCACCGCGCCAAACGGCACCCGCGCGCAGCGGATACCGTCGCTGCCGGCCTGCGGCGCGGCCGCGGCGATCGTGATGGGGCCGGCCACGCTATGCGCGCCGGTTTCCGCCAGCGCCGCACGAACCACCATGGTCAACGGCAGCGGGAGAGGCAGCGCGTGGCGGGCGCAGGACTCGATCAGCGGCACGGCCTCGCGCAGGGATAGCCCGGCGCCGCCCGCGGCCTCGGGGCTCAGCGCATCGGCGAAGCCGGCGTCGGCCAGCGCCGTCCACAGCGCCTCCTTGGGTTGGCCGGCTTCGAGCGCGCGAATCGTCTCGGGCTGGCAGATGTCGGCCAGCAGGCGTTCCATGGCCTCGGCGAGCATGTCTTGCATCAGGCGATCTCCATTTTTATTGTCGAGGGTCAGCGCAGGCCCAGCCCGCGCGCGATCATGCCGCGCAAAATCTCTCGCGTGCCGCCGCGCAGCGAGTACGAGGGCGCCACATGGGTCACGTAGGCCAGCGCGCGCAGCAACTCGGCTGGCGGCGCTGCACCATCGGCATCGTTGTCGAGCAGGTCGCCGATCACGATCGGGATGGCCTGTTCGAACTCGGTACCGAGATCCTTGGTCAGCGCGGCTTCGGTAACCGGGCTCTGTCCGGCGGCAAGTTTCGCCGTGATGGCCACCGACATCGCCCGCAAGGTGGCGAGTTGGGCCAGCAGGCGGCCGGCAGCGATACGGGCCGGCTCGCGCACCTGGCCCCGGCGGCGCAGCAAATCGATCCATTCATTCAGGACCACGATGCTCGAGTAGATTCGTTCCGGGCCGCTGCGCTCGAACGCCAGCTCCGCGGTCACTTGTTGCCAGCCGCTGCCTTCGGTGCCGATCAGCGCATCGTCGGCGAGTTCGACGTTATCGAAAAAAACCTCGCAGAAGTGCTGGTCGCCGGCCAGGTCGGTGATCGGGCGCACGGTAATGCCCGGCAGTTTGAGGTCGATAATGAATTGGGACAGCCCGGCGTGGCGCTCGGCCGTGCTGGCCGAGGTGCGTACCAGCGCGATCATGTAGTGCGAGCGATGCGCCTGGGTGGTCCAGATCTTTTGCCCCGACAGGCGCCAGCCGTGTGCGGTTTTTTCGGCGCGCGTCCGCACGCTGGCAAGATCCGAGCCGGCGTTGGGTTCGCTCATGCCGATGCAGAAGAAGGCTTCGCCGCGGCAGATTTTCGGCAGGTAAAGCGCTTTTTGCGCCGCGGTGCCGTAGGTCGCGATCAGCGGACCGCTTTGCCGGTCGGCGATCCAGTGGGCGCCAACCGGCGCGCCGGCATTGAGCAGTTCTTCAGACAGTACGAAGCGCGCGAAGGCGCCGCGCTCGCTGCCGCCATATTCGCGCGGCAAGGTGAGTCCGAGCCAGCCGTGGCGGCCCAGGGCGCGGCTGAAATCGGCGTCGAAACCCATCCAGGAGCGCGCTCGCACGTCGGCAGGCACGGCGGGCAGGCTGGTCTGCAAAAAGGCGCGTACTTCGTCGCGCAGGGCTTGATCCTCGGCGGGAATGCCAACCAGAGCGAGCGGCTCGATCATCTTGTCTCCGTTGTTATTGGGCGGATGGCGACTCAGGGGTAAATAATGCCATGCAATGCCCGATATCGCCGGCTGCCATCGTCGCAAGCGCGTCGCCGGCGCCCGGCAGGCGACGCGAGCCGCGCCGAGACTGCTCCGCACCGGCCGTCGGGAGCCAAGTCGGAAGATTCTATGCTATCGTGCGAACCAACGGCGGGGGCCGGGCCGTGTTCCGCGGTTTTCCCGTCAAGCCGAATCCTGCCTGTGACACGTTCATTGAGCATTGAGGAGCCTCCGTGGGCGTTGCCGAACCAATCGAAATCCAAGCCGTGGAAACCAGCCAGCGCGTTGCCGCCAGCAGCACTTTTTATGCAGCCATGCGCATTTTGCCGCGCGCCCAGCGCGACGGCATGTTCGAGATCTACGCATTTTGCCGGCAGGTCGACGACATCGCCGACGGCGAGGGCTCCAGCGCCAGCCGGCTGGCAGACCTGGCGCGCTGGCGCGACGACATCGAAGCGCTGTACGCGGGCAAGCCGCCGGCTGCGTTGACCAGCCTGGCGTGCGTGGTCGCCGAATTCTCGCTCGAGAAAGCCGATTTCCTGGCCGTGATCGACGGCATGGAAATGGATGTGCACACGACCATCGTTGCCCCCGACCTGCCGACCCTCGATCTTTATTGTGACCGGGTGGCCAGCGCGGTCGGCCGCCTATCGGTGAAAATTTTCGGACTGCCCGAGGCCGACGGGCGCGAACTGGCCCACCACCTCGGCCGGGCGCTGCAATTGACCAACATCCTGCGCGATATCGACGAAGACGCGGCCATCGGCCGCGTTTATCTGCCGCGCGAGACGTTGGCGCACGCCGGCATCACCGCGCCGCAACCCGCGGCGCTGGCCGGCACCTCCCTTGACGCGGCCTGTGCGCCGCTCGTCGCGCAGGCGCGCGAGCATTTCGCCGTGGCTCGCACTATCATGGCGCGCTATCCGCGTCGCATGGTGATCGCCCCGCGCATCATGGCGCAGGCATACGGCGCGATCCTGGAGAAACTGATCGCACGCGGCTTTGCCGCACCGCGCGAGCGCGTGCGGGTCTCGCGGCTGCGCGTCGGCGCCTTGCTGTTGCGGCAGATGCTGTTCTGATGGACGTCGCGATTCATGGGCTCGGCGCGGGAGTGCCCGGGTTGGCCGCAGGCGAGCGCGCGCACTGAGCGCATCGCCGAAACGGCGTGAGCGCCGTTCAGGCGGGCTTTGATATTTTGTTGGGAGTACTCTTGTCGGATCAAGCAATCATGCAAACGGCACACGATCAGTCATCGCCGGCCATGACGCGGCAGTCGCTGCCCGGAGAATTCGCCCAGCGGGTGGAGACTGGCGTCGAGCGCGCGTGCGACGCGCTGCTGGCGTTGCAGCATGCCGACGGTTATTGGCTTTTCGAACTCGAGGCGGATGCCACGATTCCGGCCGAATACGTGCTGTTGCGCCATTATTTGGGCGAGCCGGCAGATGCCGCGCTGGAGGCGAAAATCGCCGTCTACCTGCGGCGCATTCAGGGCAAGCACGGCGGCTGGCCGCTGTTTCACGATGGCGCGTTCGATATGAGCGCCAGCGTCAAGGCCTATTTCGCGCTGAAAATGATCGGCGATCCGCTCGATGCGCCGCACATGGTCCGCGCGCGCGAGGCCATTCTGGCGCGTGGCGGGGCGGCCGGCAGCAATGTGTTCACCCGTATCCTGCTCGCGCTGTACGGCGTGCTCGACTGGCGGGCCGTGCCGATGATGCCGGTCGAAATCATGCTGTTGCCGGCCTGGTTTCCGTTCCATCTATCGAAGATTTCCTACTGGGCGCGCACGGTGATCGTGCCGCTGCTGGTGCTGCAGGCCAAGCGGCCGTGCGCGCGTAACCCCAAGGGCGTGACGATCGACGAACTGTTCATCGGCTCGCCGCGCGAGGTGGGCCCGCCGTCCCGGGCTGCGCATCAGAGCCGGCTGTGGTTCACGTTCTTTGCCGGCGTCGACTCCGTGCTGCGCGCGACCGACAAGTGGTTTCCCAAGCGGTTGCGGCAGCGTGCCATCGACGCGGCGGTGCGTTTCGTCGACGAGCGCCTCAATGGCGAAGACGGGCTGGGCGCGATTTTCCCGGCAATGGCCAATGCAGTCATGATGTACGACGTGCTTGGCTATGCCGAAGACCACCCGCGGCGCGCGATTGCGCGCCGTTCAGTCAATAAGCTGCTGGTCGTGCACGAGCGGGAGGCTTACTGCCAGCCTTGCCTGTCGCCGATCTGGGACACCGCGCTGAGCGCGCAGGCGCTGCTCGAAACCGGCGACGCGCGGGCGATCGAGCAGGCCGAGCGCGGATTGTCGTGGCTCGCGCCGCTGCAGATTCTCGACACGCGCGGTGACTGGATTTCCCGCCGGCCGCACGTGCGCCCGGGGGGCTGGGCATTCCAGTTCGCCAATCCGCATTATCCGGACGTCGACGATACCGCTGTGGTGGCCATGGCGATGGATCGCGTCGCGCGTCTGCGCGGCCACGACCAGTTTCGCGAGGCGATCGACCGCGGTTGCGAGTGGGTCATCGGCATGCAAAGCGGCAATGGCGGCTGGGGCGCGTTCGAGCCGGAAAATACCCATCTGTATTTGAACAACATCCCGTTCTCCGATCACGGCGCGCTGCTCGATCCGCCGACCGTGGACGTGTCGGCCCGCTGCCTGTCGATGCTGGCGCAACTGCCGCTGTCGCCGGAGCGCGAGGTCGCCGCCGCGCGGGCTCGCCAGTATCTGCTCGATGAACAGGAGACCGACGGCAGCTGGTATGGCCGCTGGGGCATGAATTACATCTACGGCACCTGGTCGGCGCTGTGCGGACTGCGCGCGGCCGGCCTCGAGCCCGGCAGCGCCCCGCTGCAACGCGGCGCGCAGTGGCTGCTGGCGATTCAGAACGACGATGGCGGCTGGGGTGAGGACGGCGAGAGCTACAAGCTCGATTACCACGGCTATGAGCGTGCGCCGAGCACGGCCTCGCAAACGGCGTGGGCGCTGCTGGGTTTGATGGCCGCCGGCTATGTCGACGATCCGGCGGTCGCCAGTGGCATTGCCTACCTGCTCAAGACTCAAGGCGCCGACGGGCTCTGGGAAGAAGCGTTGTTTACGGCAACCGGATTTCCGCGCGTGTTCTATCTGCGCTATCACGGTTATCGCAAATTCTTTCCGCTGTGGGCGCTGGCGCGGTACCGCAACCTGACGGTGCGCAATCTCTGTCCGGTGCCGGGGGGAATGTGAGCCCGGCCAGGCCGGCATCGAGCGGCAGAGACGATCGAGCGGAAGACGGCCGGCCGGTGGTCGTCGTGACCGGTATGCCATTCGAGGCGCGCATTGCCGCCGGGCCGGACGTGCGGGTGGTCTGCCAGCAGAATACCGCGCTGGCCGAGATGCTCGAGGCGGCGCTGGCGCAAGGCTGCCGAGGCGTGGTCAGTTTCGGCACGGCGGGCGGGCTGGTCGATGCGCTGCGCCCCGGGACCTGGGTGGTTGCGCGGCGCGTGCTGAGCGAGACGGAGTGTTTCGAGACCGATGAAGACTGGTCACGCGCCTTGTGCCGGGCGCTGCCGGGCGCCTCATACGGCGATTTGGCCGGCGTTGCCAGTCCGGTGGTGCAGGCGCAGGCCAAGCACGCGCTGCATCAGGCGAGCGGAGCGGTTGCCGCGGACATGGAATCGCATATCGTCGGCCGTCTGGCCGCGCAGCGCGGACTGCCATTCGCCGTTTGCCGGGTGGTGATCGATCCGGCCGAGCGCTCGCTGCCGGAGGCTGCGCTGGCGGGCTTGCGTGCCGACGGCTCGACCGACGTGTGGGCCGTGCTGCGCTCGCTGGCTCGTCACCCGGGACAATTCCCCGGCTTGCTGCGCCTGGCCGGCGACGCTCGGCGTGCCCGGCGGGCCATGATCGCCGGGCGTCGTTCGCTCGGCCGCGGATTCGCCTACTGCCGGGCCTGAGCGCGCCCCTTCCACATCCCGCCGCGCCCGCGCCAGTGCTGGAGCGCGGAATCGAACGTGAATAGCGTATAAAGCGCCGCAATAGCCGGCAGCAGCGGCGCGTACCCGGGTGCGCAGCGATAGAAGTGCAGCATCGGCAAATAGGCCACCATCATGGCCAGCCAGGCCAGGGCGCCCAAAAGTTGTGCCACGCCGCTGCCGAACAGCGCCAGCGCCGGGGGCACGATAAAGGTCAGCAGCAGCGAGACTATCGTGCCGGCCAGCAGCCACGGCGAGTATTTCAGCTGCGCATAGGCCGTGCGCGAGACCATGCGACGAATCTCGCCCAGGTTGTCGTACGGACGCAGACTCACGGCGCGCTCGGTCAGGCCAAGCCAGATCGCGCCTTGCTTTTTCATCAGCGCGCCGAGTGAACAGTCGTCGATGATTTCGTCGCGAATCATCTGAATGCCGCCTGCTGTCTCCAGGGCGTCGCGCCGCACCAGCATGCAGCCGCCGGCGGCTGCCGCCATCGAGTGCCGGCGCCGGTTGACCCAGGCAAACGGGTACAGCATCTGGAAGAACAGCACGAAGGCCGGAATCAGTGCGCGCTCGAACCATGCGTCGCAACGCAGCCTGGCCATCAGCGACACCAACACACGTTTGTCGGATACGGCCCGGGTGACCAGGCGGCGCAGATTGTCGGGCGTGTGAGCGATGTCGGCATCGGTCAGCAGTAGCCAGGCGGGTGCGTTTTCGCTGGCGCAGGCATGCGCGATACCTTGATGCACGGCCCACAATTTGCCGGTCCAGCCGCCTGGCAGCGGTGCGCCGCGCAGCACGTCCAGACGTGCCCCGGCGCCGGCCGCCGTCGCGGCGGCGCGGGCGAGTTCGGCGGTGCCGTCGTCGCTCTGGTCGTCGACTACCACGATCCGGAAGGCGCCCGGGTAATCCTGCCGGCAAAGGCTTTCGACGGTCTGCGCGATCGACTCGGCTTCATTGCGGGCCGGAATGACCACCGCCACCGCCGGCCAGTCGTCGGGCTCCGTGAGCGGATAATCGCCGGGTTGGGTGTCGCGTTCCCGGGTGAGCCAGAAGCCGCCGCGCGCGCTGAGCAAATAGATCCAGATGGCCAGCGCGAGGGCGCCGAGCAGGGCGAGTGGGTTCATTTCAGATAGCCGGCGCCGCCAAACCAGTCGAGAGCGTCGCGCAAGCCTTCGGCGTAGGGGCGCGCGCGATAGCCCAGTTCGGCCTGAGCCTTGGCCGAGCTGAAAAACATGTGGTAACGCGACATTTTCAGCCCGTCGACCGTGAGGAAAGGTTCTTTGCCGCTCAGGCGCGCGATGCCTTGCGCCACGTGCGCCAGCGGGTAGAGCGGCCAGCGCGGCAGGGTCAGCGTCGGGGCTTTGCGTCCGGTCATGCGGGCGATCTCGCCGAGCATGTCGCGCAACAGCACGTCGTCACCGCCCAAAATATAGCGCTCGCCGATGCGGCCGCGTTCGAGCGCCAGCAGGTGCCCTTCGGCGACGTCGTCCACGTGCGCCAGGTTCAGGCCCGTGTCGACGAAGGCGGGAATCTTGCCGAGCGCGGCCTCGACGATGATTCGCCCGGTCGGCGTCGGCTTGATGTCGCGCGGACCGATCGGGGTCGAGGGGTTGACGATCACGGCCGGCAGCCCCTGCCGGGCAATCATCTGTTCGACCAGACGCTCGGCCGCGACCTTGCTGCGCTTGTAGATGCCGATGGTCTGCTGTTCGTCGGCAGGTGCGGATTCGGTCACCGGGGCGCTGGCGCCCTGCACGCGCAGCGTGGCGACACTGCTGGTGTAGACGATGCGCTCGACGCCCTGCCGCAGCGCGGCCTGCATGACGGTACGGGTGCCTTCCAGGTTGGCCCGCATGATGTCGGCCGGATCGGACGCCCACAGGCGGTAGTCGGCGGCGACATGCAGCAGAATGCCCACGCCAGAGAGTGCCTTGTCCATCGATGCGGCGTCGCGCATGTCGCCTTCGACGAGTTCGACGTCCAGCTCGCGCAGGTTATCTCGCGGGCTGGACGCGCGCACCAGCGCCCGCACGCGATGACCTCGCGCGAGCGCCGTGCGAATCACCGCCGAACCGACGAAACCGGATGCGCCGGTGATCAGCACACGGTCGGAATCGGGCATTTAAGCTTTGTGATGGCCGAGTTCGGCGAGCTTGATCTCGACGTGGCGGGAGAAAACATATTCGGCCGGCCGCTGCTGCTCGAAGGAGACGTCGGGCGCCATCTGCCCTTCGGTACGCACGCCGCGCATGGCCACACCCAGCGCGCGCAGCGGATGCGCCATGGTGTCGTTGACCGCCGTGGCTTCGTAGCCGCTATGCACCATGCAGTCGGCGCATTTCTCGTAGTTGCCGGTACCGTATTTGTCCCAGTCGGTCGACTCCATCAGCTCGCGATAGGTCTTGGTATAACCTTCGCCGAGCAGATAGCACGGACGTTGCCAACCGAACACGGTGCGCGTCGGGTTGCCCCACGGCGTGCAGTGATAGGTGCGGTTGCCGGCCAGGAAATCGAGAAACAGGCTGGACTGGCTGAACGACCACTCGCGCCCGCCGCGGCCGCGCTTGAGAATGTCGCGGAACAGCTGCTTGGTTTTTTCGCGATTCAGGAAGTGCTGCTGGTCCGGTGCGCGTTCGTAAGCGTAGCCGGGCGAGACGGTGATGCCGTCGATGCCCAGCGACTTGGTCTGATCGAAGAATTCGGCAACCTGTGCGGGCTTGGCGTCGTTGAACAGCGTGCAGTTGATATTGACGCGAAAGCCGCGCTCCTTGGCGAGCTTGATTGCCGCCACGGCGCGGTCGTAGACGCCGGTCTGGCAGACCGACTTGTCGTGCATTTCACGGTCGCCGTCGAGGTGAATCGACCAGACGAAGAACGGGCTCGGCTCGTAGTCGTCGATCTTCTTCTCGAGCAGCAGCGCGTTGGTGCACAGGTAGACGAATTTACGTCGCGCGATGATGCCCTTGACGATCTCGGGCATTTCCTTGTGCAGCAGCGGCTCGCCGCCGGCGATCGAGACCACCGGCGCGCCGCATTCGTCGACCGCCTCCAGCGCCTCGGCTACCGAAAGACGCTGGTTCAGAATCGGATCTGGATAGTCGATCTTGCCGCAGCCAGCGCAGGCCAGGTTGCAGCGGAACAGCGGCTCGAGCATCAGGACCAGCGGGTAACGCTTGGTGCGCTTGATGCGCTGTTTCATCAGGTAGGCGCCGACATACGCCTGTTGCAGAAATGGAATTGCCACGTTCGGCTCCTATTGCCTTAACCCGCCACCGCGCGCGGCGCCTTGACGGGGGTATCTTCGGTGAGTTCGGTCGGCAGGCGAAACTGAATGGTTTCTTCGATGCCGTCCATGGTGGTCACTTCGACCGGCTCGATTTTGCGCAGCGCGTCGATGACGTCTTCGACCATGCGCTCCGGGGCCGAGGCGCCGGCGGTGATGGCCACCGTGCGAGCGCCGCGCACCCAGTCGGGATTCAGTTCGCTGCCGTCGGCCAGCAAATAGCTCGGCACGCCGACTTCGGCGCCGATCTCGCGCAGCCGGTTCGAGTTCGAACTGTTGGTCGCACCGACCACCAGCAGCACGTCGGCGCGCGCGCACAGCTCGCGCACCGCCGTCTGGCGGTTTTGCGTCGCATAGCAGATGTCCTTGGTGTCGGGGCCGACGATGTTGGTGAAGCGGCGCTTGAGCGCGGCGATGATACCGCGCGTCTCGTCGACCGAGAGCGTGGTTTGTGTCACGTACGACACCGGGGTGTCGGCCGCGAGATCGAGCGCGTCGACGTCGGCCTCGGTCTGCACCAGGTGGACCGGGCCGTCGATCTGGCCCATGGTGCCGAGAATCTCGGGGTGGCCGGCATGTCCGATCAGAATCACTTCACGTCCGCTGGCAACATAATTCTTGCCCTGGATATGGACTTTGGTGACCAGCGGGCAGGTCGCATTGAGCACTTTCAGGCCGCGTTCCTGCGCTTCGACCTCGACGGCCTTGGCCACGCCGTGTGCGCTGAAAATCGTGACCGCGCCGGCTGGCGCTTCCGAAAGTTCGTCGATGAAACGGGCGCCCTTGGCCTTCAGCGATTCGACGACGTGCCGATTGTGGACAATCTCGTGACGCACGTAGACCGGCGCGCCGTACTTTTCTAACGCACGCTCGACAATCTCGATTGCGCGAATGACGCCTGCGCAAAAACCGCGAGGTTGAGCAAGGATGACTTGCATGTAGCTCTCCGACTTGGGTCGACCAGTTGGGTAGTCTGACGGAGCGTCGGGCGCTCGTGACCGAACCCTGCTAATTGTGGGCAGCAGCGATTGTAACCTCCGCCGGGGATTATTGCTCGATCCAGGGCGGCCCGACGCCGTCGATCCGGTACTTATTTCCCGAAACGCGCATTATGCGCCGCCAGGTACTTGATCAGCCCGTCGATGCCGTTGCGCGCGATCTGGTCGGCGAATTGCTGGCGGTAGATTTGGATCAGCCATGCGCCCATCATATCGATATCGTAAATCTTCCAGCCCTCGCTGGTGCGCCCCAGGCGATAGCCTACCTCCAGATCGTCGCCGGAGCCGCTCACGCGGGTATTGACGACCGCATCGGTTCCGTTGGCGCTGAGGGTGGCCGGCGAGAAGTGAAACGTCAGCGTCTGGCCGCGCAACTGGGTCAGTTGCAGCGCGTAGGTATGCACCAGGACCGTCTGGAACTGCTCGAACAACTGCTGCTGCTGCGCCGGCGTGGCGGTTTTCCAGGCCGCGCCGACCGCCAGGCGGGTGGTGCGGCGAAAATCGGTGTAGGGCAGGAAGTCGCGCTCGACCACCTTGACGGTAGCCAGGACGTCGCCCGCGCGCGAGGCCGGGTCGGCCTTGGCGGCCTTGACGACGGTTTCGACCGCTTGCTTGACCGCCGTGTTCGGATTGGCCGTGCCGGTTTGCGCCAGTGCGCCGGTCATGGTCAACGCCGTCATCAATGCCATTAGAAATTTCTTCATCCGCTTACCTTGTGCCATCGTTGGGTTGGGTGCCGCAGCCGCCGTGAGGCGGCGCCCGCCCGGTATACTACCGGCGATTCCCCATCTCTTCAGGATTCTGCATGCTGACTTCGATCATCGTGCGCGTGGTTCGGTTCTCGACACGGCACGCGTATCTGGTCATCGCCGCCTCGTTGTTGCTGGCGGCAGCGAGCTGCTTTTACGTGGCTTCTCATTTCGCCATCAATACCGACATATCCGGCCTGATCGACAGTCACACGCCGTGGGCTCAGCGCGACAAGGCCATCGATCGCGCTTTTCCGCAACGCTCGGATACCACGCTCGCGGTGATCGAATCGCCATCCGCAGAATTTGCCGACCGCGCGGCGGCCGAATTGGCCGCGAAACTGGCCGGCGAGCCGCAGTTCTTCCGGTCCGTCAGCCGGCCGGGCGCGGGCGAGTTTTTTGCGCGCAACGCGCTGCTGTTCGCCTCGCGCGACGATTTGGCGAGCCTGAGCAAAAAGCTGCTCGATGCCAAACCCTTGCTGAACCGGTTGGCCGGCGACCCGACGCTGACCGGTCTGGCCAATTTGCTGTCGGTCACGCTGCAAACGCCTTTGCTGACCGGTCAGGTGCATCTGTCCGACATGGCCGGGCTGCTGTCGCACAGCGCGGATACGGTCGACGCCGTGCTGGCCGGGCGTCCGGCGGGTCTGTCGTGGCGCACGCTGGTCGAGCCCGATGCGGTGCCGCGCAGCTTCGTCGAGGTGCAGCCGGTGCTGGACTATGCGGCGCTGGAGGCTGGCGCCGCCGCATCCGAGCGGATTCGCGCCACCGCCGAAGCGTTGCAGTTGCGGCAACGATACGGTGCGACGGTCCGCCTGACCGGCTCCCAACCGCTGGCCGACGAAGAATTCGGTTCGGTGGCACAAGGTGCGGTGCCCAACGCGATCGCCACCTTGCTGGCGGTGCTGGTGGTGCTGTGGCTGGCGGTGCGCTCGGGCAAGATGGTTATCGCGGTATTCATCACGCTGTTGGCCGGCCTGGCGGTGACGGCCGCGCTCGGCCTGTGGATGGTGGGCGCCCTGAACATGATTTCGGTGGCGTTTGCCGTCCTTTTCGTCGGCATCGGCGTCGATTTCGGTATCCAGTTTGCGGTGCGCTACCGGGAGGAGCGGCATCGGCACGGGGATCTCGACATGGCGTTGGCCAGCGCCGGACGGTCGATTGCGATGCCGTTGTCGCTGGCGGCGGCGGCCACCGCGGCGAGCTTCTTCTCGTTTTTGCCGACTCACTACCGGGGCGTGGCCGAACTGGGGCAGATCGCGGGCGTCGGCATTCTGTGCGTTGCGTTCCCTTCGAGCATTACTTTGCTGCCGGCGCTCATTCGCGTGCTGGGGCCGGTGAGCGAGCGTGTCGCGCCGGGATTTCGCTGGCTTGCGCCAGTCGACGATTTCACTCAGCGCCACCGTCGACCGTTGCTGTTCGGCACACTGGCGCTGGTGTTGGGGGGATTGCCGTTGCTGTTGCACCTGCGCTTCGATTTCAATCCGCTGCACCTGAAAGATCCGCATACCGAATCGATGGCGACGCTGCTCAAGCTGGCCGATTCGCCGCAAACCGGCGTCAACGACGTGCAGGTTCTGGCGCCGTCGCTGGCGGCCGCCGATGCCGACGCGGCCAGACTGCGCCGCGTGCCGCAGGTTGGGCAGGTCGTAACGCTGAGTAGCTTTGTGCCCCAGGATCAAGCGGAAAAACTCGCGGAGATTCAGTCGGTCGCCGCGCAGCTCCTGCCCGTGCTCGAGCAGGCGCCCGCCTCGCCCGCGCCGGACGAGGCGCGCGTGGCGGCGCTGCGTGTGGCCGCCAGCCAGCTGGAAAACGCCGCGCTCGACCATCCGGGGCCGGGCGCCGCGCAGGCCCAGCGCTTGGCTGCCGGGTTACGCAAGCTGGCGGCCGCCGACGCCGCCGCGCGCGACCGGGCCGAGCATGCGATTGCCGGTTCGTTGCGTCTGGCCCTGGCCGACCTGCGCCTGGCTCTGGAGCCTCAGCCGGTGACGCTGGCCAGCGTTCCGCCAGCGCTTGCCAGGCAGTGGCTCGCGGCCGACGGGCGCGCCCTGGTCAATATCTCGCCGAAGGTAGCGCCCGGTGCCGATCCGAACAATGACGCAATGCTGCGTGCGTTCAGCCGGGCGGTGTTGCAGGCGATGCCCGATGCGATCGGCGGCCCGATCTCGATTCTTTACTCGGCCAACACCATCATTCGTGCTTTCATCGAGGCGGGCATCCTGGCCCTGGTGACCATCACGCTCCTGCTGTGGCTGGCATTGCGCAATTTCGGCGACGTGTTGCGCACGCTCGTGCCTTTGCTGGTGTCGGCCGCCGTCACGCTGGAAATCTCGGTGCTGATCGGATTGCCACTGAATTTCGCCAACATCATCGCGCTGCCGTTGCTGCTCGGCGTCGGCGTGGCATTCAAGATTTATTACGTGATCGCCTGGCGCGCGGGCGGCACGCACTTGCTGCAATCGAGTCTGACGCAGGCCGTCATCCTGTCGGCGGCGACCACCGCCATTGCCTTCGGCAGCCTTTGGCTGTCGCACCACCCGGGCACTTCCAGCATGGGCAAGCTGCTGGCGCTGTCGCTGGCCTGCACGCTGATCGGTGCGGTGTTTTTTCAGCCGGTGCTGATGGGCAAGCCGCGCGCGCGGCGCTGAACCGGGCGGCCATGCCGAGGGGCCGCGCCGTCCGGCATGGCCCCCGGCATGATGCGCTGCGGCAAGCGCCGAGTGGATGATTCGCCGCTATCGACCTATGCTAGGGATGAAGTACTTCAACGGCACCTCGACAAGGAGGCTGGCATGGAACTTCATCTCGGTACGCATCATTTCACGCATCGCAGACCCGACTGGTCGGCCGCCGCAACGGCCGGCTTCGCCGCCTGCGCCTTCTTCTGCGCGGTGGAGATGCTGGCGGTGCTGCTGGTGACGGGGCAAAGCCCCTGGATACCGCCGCGCATGGTGGCGGCCATCTTGCTCGGCACGGGCGTCCTGCAACCGCCGGCGACCTTCGACGTGACGATCGTGGCCGCCGCACTGGCCGTTCACTTCGTGCTTGGCATCGGCCTGGGGCTCATCCTGGGGGCGATCGTCGCGCCGTTCCGGCTCGACTCCGACGTGGCAACCGTCTCGATTGCCGGCGGCGTGTTCGGTTTGGTGGTCTATCTGTTCAATTTCCATGTGATGACCGACGTTTTTCCCTGGTTCGCCGCCTCGCGCGGCTGGCTGATGCTTGCCGGCCATCTGGTATTCGGCGCGTTTGCCGGCTACATGTACTGGTTGCTTGCGCAGATCGACGAGCGGCCCAGAGCGCGGACTCTGGCGCGTCGCTAGCGCGATTTGCACGGAGCCCGCCTGCCTGTTGGCGCAGGCAAGCGGGCGGGGTTGGTCGTGGGCGGCGGTTTGATGTATAATCCGCCCCTAGCCGCATGACATTTGCCTAATTAAAAGAAAGTTTTTGCGCGCCATCTTGTTGGTTTCTGCAGTTCTCCTGCATATTCGCATTTCACGAATAACAAGTTTTTTCGCGCGCTTTTTCCTCTGCCAGCCCATTACCCGGTTTGCATTTTTCGTTCGTGTTGTCGACTGCGTCGTCAACCGGCCGAGGTAGATTTTCAGCGGGCGCGCAACACCCTCGGGTGCCGTGCCTGATTGCGGTAGAGCTGGCCTGCCAGTTCGCCCACTGCGGCTCGACGCCGTGCGGGTGACATGCATGGTCCGGCGTTTTATCGAACGAACGCCACCTTCGTCACGTATTTGCAAAACACGCCTGCGAAGATGCGCCGACTCAAGCGAGAAATTTGAACAAGATGAAATACACGAAATATCAAGATCTTCATTACCACGTCAGCGCGGTGCAGCGCGACAATGCGCGCTGGGACGCGTTCTACGAAATTCTGCAGCCGTGCGACACCGGCCTGAAGAAAGTCCGTACGTATCAGGTTCAGACCGCCTACGGTTTCGAGAGCCGGCATACGGCGCTCGACGACGCCGAGCGCAATGCCCGGGCCGACATCGAAGAAGGGATTGTGCGTTTTCACTGAGCCGGCTGGCGCGGCGCCCACCTTATATCGATCCCCTATTTATTCTCCTCGCGCCCATGCAATGGCACTGCAAACGCTTCGAATCACTCCAAGCCGATGAGTTGTACGGCATCCTGGCCGCTCGCGCCGCGGTATTCGTACTCGAGCAGCAATGCCTTTACGCCGATATCGACGGCAAGGACGAGCACGCGCTGCATGTCTTTGCGCAGGCGCCGGGCGAAGCCGGGCAGGCGGTCATTGCCGCTTACGCACGTTTGTTGCCGCCCGGCGTGTCTTATGCCGAGGCGTCGCTTGGCCGTGTTCTGACCACCGCCGGGCATCGCCGCACCGGCATGGGCCGCCAATTGGTGAGTTACGGGCTCGATTGCATTCGCTCCCATTGGCCCGGTAGTGCGGTACGTATTGCCGCTCAGGCGCACTTGCAGCGCTTTTACGAATCATTTGGTTTCGTCGCGGTCGGTGAGCCCTACGACGAAGACGGCATTGCCCATCTCGAAATGCTGCGGCGCGCCTGACGCCGGACGTCGCCAAGCCCGCGACGCCGCCGGGGCCGGCGCGTACAATAGCCCTTTTTCGCAGTTCCCCACGCATCTCTACATATGTCCCTGTTTTCCATTTCCGCCGCGCAACTGGCGTTTGGCCACGTTGCGCTGCTCGATCATGCCGAATTCTCGCTGGAGGCGGGCGAGCGCGTCGGCCTGATCGGACGCAACGGCGCCGGCAAGTCGTCTCTGCTGAAAATCGTCGCCGGCTTGATCGCTCCCGACGATGGTCAGATCACCCGGCAAAACGGCATCAGCACCGTCTACGTTCCGCAGGAGCCTGCGTTCGATGCGCAGCAGACGGTGTTCGACGCGGTCGCCAGCGGGCTCGGCGAGATGCACGTCACGCTGTCGGCCTACGAGCGGATTGCCGAAGAACTGGCGAGCAGCGGCGAGGGTGCCGAGCACGACGCGTTGCTCGCCGAGTTCACCGCTTTGCAGGCATCGCTCGATGCCACCGATGGCTGGCAGCTCAAAACGCGGGTCGAGACGACGCTGGCACAGCTCAAGCTCGATGGCCATGCGCGTGTGGGCACGCTCTCGGGCGGGCAGCAAAAGCGCGTGGCGCTTGCGCAGGCGCTGGTGGCGCGCCCCGACGTGCTGCTGCTCGACGAGCCGACCAATCACCTCGACTTCGATTCGATCCGCTGGCTCGAGGAGCTGCTGCTGGGTTTTCGAGGCAGTCTGTTGTTCATTACCCACGACCGCAGTTTTCTTGATCGCGTGGCAACGCGCATCGTCGAACTCGACCGCGGCCGGCTGCTGTCCTATCCAGGCAATTTTTCCAAGTATCAGGAACGCAAGGCGCAACAACTCGCGGCCGAGCAGGTCGAGAACGAGAAATTCGACAAGTTGTTATCGCAGGAAGAGGTTTGGATCCGCAAGGGCGTCGAGGCGCGCCGCACGCGCAGCGTGTCGCGCATCGAGCGCTTGCTGCAGATGCGCCGCGAGCGCGCCGCGCGCCGCGAGGCCCAGGGCAACGTCAAGCTCGATATCGCCCAGGCGGACCGCTCCGGCAAGGTAATTGCCGAACTGGTCAACGTCAGCAAGTCGTTCGGCACGCGCTGCGTGGTCCGAGATTTTTCGGCCACCCTGATGCGTGGCGACAAGGTCGGCATCATCGGGCCCAACGGTGCCGGCAAGACGACCCTGCTGAAAATCATTCTCGGCCAGTTGACGCCCGATGCCGGCCAGGTGCGCAATGGCACCAATCTGCAGATCGCCTATTTCGACCAGATGCGCGCGCAGCTCGACCCGGAGCGTTCGCTGGTCGACACCATCAGTCCCGGCAGCGACTGGATCGAGATCAACGGCGCGCGCAAGCACGTCATGAGCTATCTGGGCGATTTTCTGTTCTCGCCCGAGCGGGCCCGCTCGCCGGTGCGCTCGCTCTCGGGCGGTGAGCGCAATCGCTTGCTGCTGGCCCGGCTGTTCGCCAAGCCTGCGAACGTGCTGGTGCTCGACGAGCCGACCAACGACCTGGATATTCCGACGCTCGAGTTGCTCGAGGAGCTGCTCGAGGATTTCGCCGGAACGGTGTTTCTGGTCAGCCACGATCGCGCTTTTCTCGACAACGTCGTGACCTCGGTCATCGCCGCCGAGGGCGACGGCCGGTGGCGGGAGTATGTGGGCGGATTCAGCGACTGGCAGGTGCAGTCGGCGCGCGCCCAGGCGCTGGCGGCCGCCGACGAGGCCAGCGCCAAGCCCGCTGCGAAAGAAGATGCCAAGGTCCCGCGCGGCGCCAATCGCACGGTCAAGCTCAGCTATAAGGAGCAGCGCGAGCTCGACACGCTGCCCGAGCAAATCGCCGCACTGGAGAGCGAGCAAAAGACCATCGCCGCGCAGTTGGAGGACGGCAGCGTGTTCGCCGCCGATCCGCAGCGCGGCACCGCACTGAGCGAGCGGCATGAGCAAATCGAGCTGGCGCTGCTCGATGCGCTCGAGCGCTGGGAGGCACTGGAGAGCAAGCGTCGTGGGGAAAACGGCTGAGTCTCCCGTAGAATAGGCGCGCCGAACCGGGCACCGAATCTGCCCAGATTCCGGGCGCAACATGGAACGCTTTGATTCCATGATGGTTTTGAGAAATTTCAACGGGTTTTCCCCGCACTTGTCCACACGCGCTGTGGACAAGTGCGATGAGATCCCGGATCGTCCGTCAAGAAAAAACATGTCGAAGAAAACGTCATCCGCGCAATACAGCGAAGCGTCGATCAAGGTGCTCAAGGGACTCGAGCCGGTCAAGCAACGGCCGGGCATGTACACCCGCACCGAGAATCCGCTGCATATCGTTCAGGAAGTGATCGACAACGCCTCGGACGAGGCGCTGGGCGGCTACGGCAATCAGATCGAAGTCACGCTGCACAAAGACGGCAGTGTCAGCGTCGAGGATGACGGGCGGGGCATCCCCGTCGGCCCGCACCCGGAAGAGCGGGTGCCGGTGGTCGAGATCGTCTATACCCGATTGCACGCCGGCGGCAAGTTCGATAAGGCCGCCGGCGGCGCCTACACTTTCTCTGGCGGCCTGCACGGCGTCGGCGTCTCGGTCACCAATGCGTTGTCGACCCGCCTGGCGGTCACCGTCTGGCGCGATGGCCAGGTCTCGGACATCGCCTTTGCCGGTGGCGAGGTAAGCGAGGCGCTGCGCTCGCGCCCCCTTGCGCGCGGCGAGAAAAAAAGCGGCACGCGCGTGACGGTCTGGCCTGACCCCAAGTATTTCGACGCGAATCATATTCCATTGCCCGACTTGCAACGCCTGCTGCGCTCGAAGGCCGTGCTGCTGCCCGGCGTGCGCGTGCGGCTGCGCAATGAAAAAAATGGCGATCAGCAGGAGTGGTGCTATGAGCATGGCTTGCGCGGCTATCTGCTGGAAGCGCTCAATGGCGCCGAGCCGTTGATTCCCCTGTTCGAGGGCGAGCGCTTTGCCGATGCGAACGAAGAGAGTTTTGCCGAGGGTGAGGGCGCGGCCTGGGTCGTGGCCTGGAGCGAAGACGGCGCGCTGGTGCGCGAATCGTATGTCAACCTGATTCCCACGCCGGCCGGCGGTACTCATGAAGCAGGGCTGCGCGACGGGTTGTTCCAGGCCGTGAAGAACTTCGTCGAGTTGCACGGCTTGCAGCCCAAGGGCGTCAAGGTGCTGCCCGAAGACGTCTTCTCGCGCGTGTCGTTCGTGCTGTCGGCCAAAGTGCTCGACCCGCAATTCCAGGGGCAGATCAAGGAGCGCCTGAATAGCCGGGACGCCGTGCGTCTGGTATCGACCTTCACTCGTCCGGCGCTGGAATTGTGGCTCAACCAGCACGTCGAGCACGGCAAGAAGCTGGCCGAACTGGTGATACGCCAGGCGCAGGCGCGCACGCGCGCCGGGCAGAAGATCGAGAAGCGCAAGAGTTCGGGGGTGGCGGTGCTGCCCGGCAAGCTGACCGACTGCGAGTCGGAAGACATCGCGCGCAATGAACTTTTCCTGGTCGAGGGCGATTCGGCCGGCGGCTCGGCCAAGATGGGCCGCGACAAGGAGTTTCAAGCGATCCTGCCGTTGCGCGGCAAGGTGCTCAACACGTGGGAGACCGAGCGCGACCGGCTGTTCGCCAATAACGAAGTGCACGATATCGCCGTGGCCATCGGGGTCGACCCGCATGGCCAGGGCCAGGAAGCGGATCTGTCGAATTTGCGTTACGGCAAGATCTGCATTTTGTCGGATGCCGACGTCGACGGCTCGCATATCCAGGTCTTGCTGCTGACCCTGTTCTTCCGTCACTTCCCGCAATTGATCGCGCGTGGCCACGTGTTCGTCGCTCGCCCGCCGCTGTACCGGGTCGATGCGCCGGCGCGCGGCAAGAAGCCGGTCCAGAAGCTGTATGCGCTCGACGAGGGCGAACTCGAGGCGATCCTGGACAAGTTGCGCAAGGAGGGCGTGCGCGAGGCCAGTTGGGCGATCAGCCGATTCAAGGGGCTGGGCGAGATGAGCGCGGAGCAATTGTGGGAGACCACCATGAATCCCGACACCCGTCGCCTGAGCCCGGTCACGCTGGGCGAACTCGACTTCAGCACGACCGTCGCGCGCATGAATATGTTGATGGGCAAGGGCGAAGCGGCGGCGCGCCGCAGCTGGCTCGAAGAGAAAGGCAACGAGGCGCAAGCCGACATCTGAGCGACTGGCCGGATCTTCTCCCCGATTTCTGAAAATGCACAGCTGATTTATGGAACAACAAGACATTCTTTTCGAGCCGAATGCCGATGCCCTGACGCTCGGCGCTTATGCCGAACGCGCCTACCTCGACTATGCGGTCAGCGTGGTCAAGGGGCGTGCGCTGCCCGACGTTTGCGATGGGCAAAAGCCGGTGCAGCGCCGTATCCTGTTCGCGATGAACGAGATGGGGCTGGCGGCCGACGCCAAGCCGGTCAAGTCGGCGCGCGTGGTCGGCGATGTGCTGGGCAAGTTCCATCCGCACGGCGACCAGTCGGCCTACGACGCACTGGTGCGTCTGGCCCAGGGGTTCTCGATGCGCTATCCGCTGATCGACGGCCAGGGCAATTTCGGCTCGCGCGACGGCGATGGCGCGGCGGCCATGCGCTACACCGAAGCGCGACTGACGCCGATCGCGCGCCTGTTGCTCGACGAAATCGATGCCGGCACGGTCGATTTCGTGCCCAACTATGACGGCTCGACCGAGGAGCCCAAGACTCTGCCGGCGCGCCTGCCGTTCGTGCTGCTCAATGGCGCTTCCGGCATTGCGGTGGGGCTGGCGACCGAAATCCCGTCGCACAACCTGCGCGAAGTGGCCGACGCGACGATCGCGTTGATTCGCAATCCGAAGCTCGATTCGGGCGACTTGCTGGAATACATCAGCGCGCCCGATTTCCCGGGCGGCGGCCAGATCATTTCGAGCCCGGCCGATATCCGCGCAGCCTACGAGACCGGGCGCGGCAGCCTGAAAGTGCGGGCGCGCTGGAAAATCGAGGAGCTGGCACGCGGCCAGTGGCAGTTGGTGGTGCACGAGTTGCCGCCCAACGCTTCCTGCCAGAAGGTGCTCGAAGAGATCGAGGAAATCACCAACCCGAAGGTCAAGCTCGGCAAAAAGTCGCTCACGCCCGAGCAAACACAGCTCAAGCAAAGCGTGCTGGCGCTGCTCGACGCGGTGCGCGACGAGTCCGGCAAGAATGCGCCGGTCAGGCTGGTGTTCGAGCCGAAGTCGAGCCGGATCGATCAGACCGAGTTCGTCAATGCGCTGCTGGCGCACACCAGCATGGAGTCGAACGCGGCGATCAATCTTGTGATGGTCGGCGCCGACGGCCGGCCGCGCCAGAAGTCGCTGCGCGACATTCTGAGCGAATGGATCGGCTTTCGCTTCGTCACGGTCACACGCCGTACACAGCATCGGCTCGGCAAGGTGGACGACCGCATCCACATCCTGGAAGGCCGCCTGACGGTCTTCCTCAACATCGACGAGGTGATTCGCATCATCCGCGAATCCGACGAGCCCAAGGCGGCGCTGATCGCCGCTTTCCGCCTCAGCGAGCGGCAGGCCGAGGACATTCTCGAAATCCGCTTGCGCCAATTGGCCCGCCTCGAAGCGATCAAGCTCGAACAGGAGCTGGCGGCGCTGCGCGACGAGAAGGCCAGGCTGGAAGAACTGTTGGCCAGCGAGACGGCGATGAAGCGGCTCATCATCAAGGAGATCGAGGCCGACGCCAAGCAGTTCGGCGACGCGCGCCGCACGCTGATCCAGGAGGAAAAGCGCGCCACGCTGGAGACGCGCGTGGTCGACGAGCCGGTCACCGTGGTGGTGTCGCAAAAGGGCTGGTTGCGTACCCAAAAGGGGCACGGCCTCGATCAGCAGCAATTCGGCTTCAAAAGCGGCGACGCGCTGTATGGCGCATTCGAGTGCCGCACGGTCGATCAACTGATCGCCTGGGGCAGCACCGGCCGGGTCTACTCGGTGCCGGTTTCGGCGTTGCCCGGCGGACGCGGTGACGGGGTGCCGATGACCTCGCTGATCGAACTGGAGCCCGGCTCGCATCTGACGCATTATTTCGCTGGGCCGGCCGAACAGGTGCTGATGCTGGCGACCAGCGCCGGCTTTGGCTTCACCGCGCGAATTGGCGACATGGTCAGCCGCGTCAAGGCCGGCAAGGCGTTCATGACGATCGACGATGGTGCCGTGCCGCTGCGGCCGACGCCCGTGTGGCATGGCGCACATCAACTGGCGTGCCTGTCGGCCGACGGGCGTGTGCTGGTGTGCGAGCTGGACGAAATCAAGGCGCTTGGCGGCGGCGGGCGCGGGCTCACGCTGATCGGCCTCGACGGCAAGGAGACCCTGCTGCAGGCCCTGCCGATCGGTCCGGGCGGGCTGGTGCTGTTTGGCTTGGGCCGCGGCGGCAAGCCGCAACAGGCGACGCTCGCCGGCGAAGCGCTGACGCCGCACCTCGGCAAGCGCGCGCGCCGGGGCCGCACGCCGGCAACAAAATTCAAGGTGACCGATCTGATGCCGGTGTTGCCGAAAGTGGCGCCGGGGACGACAGCCACGCCCTGATGCTCGACCCTATCCCCCCATTTTTCGGAGGCATGCCATGAAGTTGTACGCGCTGAGTCTTTTTCTGCATCTCACCAGTGTCACCGTCTGGGTCGGCGGAATGTTCTTCGCTTACCTCTGTCTGCGCCCCGCCGCATCCAGCCTGAAACCGGAGCAACGCCTGCCGTTGTGGGAGGCCGCGCTGGGGCGCTTTCTGAATTGGGTTGGTATTGCCGTCGTGTTGATTCTGCTCTCGGGCCTCTACATGATGATGGCGATGGGACCCGCCAACACGCCCTGGCCGATTCATGCGATGGCGGGCCTGGGGATTGTCATGATGCTGGCGTTCGGGCATGCGCGTTTTGCTTCCTATCGGCGCCTGCGCCGCGCAGTGCAGGCGCAGAACTGGCCGGACGGCGCCCGCGCACTGGACGGCGTGCGCCGGATCGTAGCCTTCAATCTGGTGTTGGGCTTTATCGTGATCGCGCTGGCGGCCGCCATTCGCGGCTGAGCGCATTGAAGACGGTGAAGACGGGCGCCGACGCCCCAAGCGGGACGCCGGCGCAGCGACGCTAGCGGGCGCCAGGCAGCGCCGGCAGGATTTCTCCGCGACATTCGCCGAAGCCGACCCGGTAGCCGTCGCCCTGGCACCAGCCGACCAGCGTCAATTCGTCGCCGTCCTCGATGAAGGTGCGGGACTCACCGCTATCGAGCGTCAGCGGATGCTTGCCGCCCCACGTTATTTCCAGCAGGCTGCCGTAGGAATCGGGCGTCGGGCCGCTGATCGTGCCCGAGCCCATCAAATCGCCCACGCGCGTATTGCATCCCGAGACCGTGTGATGCGCGAGCTGCTGGGCCATGGTCCAGTACATGTACTTGAAATTCGTGCGCGAGATGGTGCTTGCCCGAGCTGCCTGCGCCGGACGCATGCGCACCTCGAGATGAATGTCGAAGCCGTGCTGGCCGGCATGGCGCAGATACGGCAGCGGCTGCGGCGATTGCTCGGGCTGCGCGACGCGAAATGGCTCGAGCGCGTCGAGCGTGACGATCCATGGCGAAATCGTGGTGGCGAACGTCTTGGCGTTGAATGGGCCGAGCGGCACGTATTCCCATTGCTGGATATCGCGCGCGCTCCAGTCGTTGAGCAGCACCATGCCGAAAATATGCTGCTCGGCGTCCTCGCACGCGATCGGCTCGCCCAGCGCATTGCCCTGGCCTACGATGAAGCCGGTTTCCAGTTCGATATCCAGGCGGCGGCACGGGCCGAACGCCGGGCGCTCCTGATCCGGCAATTTGATCTGCCCGTTGGGGCGCCGCACCGGCGTGCCGCTGACCACCACCGACGAGGCCCGGCCGTTGTAGCCGATGGGGATCTCCAGCCAGTTCGGCAGCAGTGCGTTCTTCGGGTCGCGAAACATCGCGCCGACATTGGTCGCATGTTCTTTCGACGAGTAGAAATCGGTGTAACCGGGAATCTCCACCGGCAGATGCAGGGCGGCCACCGCTTGCTTGACCAGGGCACGCTCGCGCAGCGCGCTGTTGTCGCGCAGCGTGGCGGTGCCTTCGCGCAGCAGGCGGCTCAGTTGCAGACGGGTGTCGCGCCAGGCGGCGCGGCCCAGGGCGATGAAGGGGTTGAGTGTGGCCGCGGCGAACACCGGCTGCTCGGCGCCGGGCGGGCTCACCAGCCCGGCGGCCTCGAGCGCGGCCAGATCGACGATGACCTCGCCAATGGCCACACCGACGCGCGGCTGCGGGTCGTCGGCCGTGGAGAAAATGCCGAACGGCAGGTTCTGGATCGGGAAATCGCAGGACGGATCGTTGGCGCTGCTGATCCAGCTCTTCAGTTTGGGGTCGTGGGTTTCGTTCAACAATGTCATCGGCGCGTCTCTTATTTCGCGTTCGGGTTGAAGTGCTTGCGCAAGCCTTGCCAGCATTCGAAGTAGTCCTGCTGCCGCAACGGCGTATCGAGCGCGAAGCGGGTCGGATGAATCACGGCGCGCGTCTCGAACATGAAGGCCATGGTGTTGTCGACCTTGTGGGGCCGCGTGGTGTCGCTATGGCTGGCGTTCTCGAACGTCTCGGCGTCGGGGCCGTGACCGCTCATGCAATTATGCAAGCTCGCGCCGCCCGGCACAAAGCCCTCGGCCTTGGCGTCGTAGGCGCCTTTGATCAGGCCCATGAACTCGCTGGCGATATTGCGATGGAACCAGGGCGGGCGGAAAGTATTTTCGGCGGCCAGCCAGCGCGGCGGGAAAATCACGAAATCGATGGTGTCGACCCCCGGGGTGTCACTGGGCGCCTGCAATACCAGGAAGATCGACGGATCGGGGTGATCGTAGCTGATCGAGCCGATCGTGTTGAAGTGGCGCAAATCATATTTGTAGGGGGCGTAATTGCCGTGCCATGCGACCACGTCCAGCGGCGAATGGTCGATCTCGGCGCGCCACAGGTTGCCGCTGAATTTCGCCACCAGCTCGAATTTGCCCTCGCGATCTTCATACCAGGCCTGCGGCGTGAGAAAGTCGCGCGGATTGGCCAGGCCGTTCGAGCCGATCACGCCCAGGTCGGGCAGGCGCAGCAACGCGCCGTAATTTTCACAAATGTAGCCGCGCGCCGCGCCGTCCGGCAGTTCGACGCGAAAGCGCACGCCTCGGGGAATCACTGCGATTTCGAGCGGCTCGATGTCGAGCCGTCCGAGTTCGGTGGCGATATGCAGGCGGCCCTCTTGCGGTACCACCAGCAGTTCGCCGTCGGCGTTGTAGAAGAAGCGATCCTGCATCGAACGGTTGGCTGCGTACCAGTGGATCGCGCAGCCGCTCATGGCTTCGGGCGCGCCGTTGCCGGCCATCGTCACCCACCCGTCGATGAAGTCGGTGGGGGCGTCGGGAATCGGCAGCGGGTTCCAGCGCAGCTGATTGGGCGGCGTGGCCACGTCGCCGAAGCGGCTCACGATGCGATCGTTGGGCAATGGTACGAACGGCTGGTGCATGGCGGCCGGACGGATACGATAGAGCCACGAGCGGCGGTTATGGCTGCGCGGCGCGGTGAATGCGGCGCCGTTGAGTTGCTCGGCATACAGACCGTAAGGCGCTTGCTGCGGCGAGTTGCGCCCGATCGGCAACGCGCCAGGCAATGCCTCGGTCGCGAATTCGTTGCCGAAGCCGGACTGATAGCCGGCGGTCTGCGCTGCCACGGGCAATGCCACTTCGTTCGGTGAGACCTGATTCATCAGCGGTTCTCCTGATCAAAAATAGAGACTCCCCGGCACGCGCCGGACGTCGATGACGCTATTTTCGTCCAGTTGACCTATCTTCGTGCAAAAAATGAGAAAATAACTCTTATTGATTTCATGAATAATGGTCATGCGCGAACTCCGGGATGTCGATCTGAATTTGCTGGTGGTGTTCCAGGCGCTCTATCAGGAGCGGCAGGTGTCGCTGGTGGCGCGCCGCCTGGGTTTGTCGCAACCGGCGGTCAGCAATGCGCTGGCGAGATTGCGCAAAACGTTCAATGACGAGCTGTTCGTCCGTTCGCCGCAGGGCATGCTGCCGACCCCGCTGACGGCGACGCTGGCCGACCCCATCGCGGTCGCGCTCGAGAACGTGGCGCGCGCGCTCAATCATGAGGAACGTTTCGATCCGGGCACCAGCCGCCGGCAGTTCACTCTGGCCATGAGCGACGTCGGCGAGATTTACTTCATGCCGGCACTGGCGCAACTGTGCCGAGCCAGCGCGCCCGGCGTGAGTCTGCAGACGGTGCGGGTGGCCAGCCAGGCGCTGGGCGAGGCGATGGCCGCCGGCCGGATCGACCTGGCGATCGGCGCTTTCGAGCGCCGCTCGGACGCGCTGTTTCAGCGCCGCCTGTTCACCCAGTCTTATCTGAGCCTGTTCCGCGCCGGTCATCCGCTCGACGGCAGGCCGCTGACCCGCAAGGCGTTTGCCGCGGCCGAGCATCTGTTCGTCACGGGGCAGGACGATCCCTACGATCGCCTGAACGCTCATCTGGAGAAAATCGGCATTGCGGCGAGTGCCAAATTCCGGGTGCCGAACCTGATCGCCGTGCCGTTTATCGTCGGCAGCACCGATCTGGTCGTGACCGTGCCGCAAAAGTTGGCCGAACGCGTGGCCGAGCCGTTCGGCCTGCGCCATGCGGCGCCGCCAATACCGCTGCCGGCGCTGCAGACGCATATCTTCTGGCATCGGCGCGCGCATCAGGACCCCGGCAATCAGTGGCTGCGGCAATTACTGGCCGACAACTTCGCGCAATGACGCGGCGTCAATGCGCCGCATGCTCCGCGCATAGCTCGACGAAGGCTCGCACCAGCGGGCTCGGATCGTCCTGCCGACGCGCCAGCAGGAGTGGCGAGACGGCGTCGGGGTCGGACAGCCGGACGTAGCGCACCCCGTCGATCTGAATGCACTGGATGGCGGCCGGCAAGATCGAAATTCCGAGTCCGGTCGCGGCCAGAGCGACGATCGTGGTGGATTCGCGCGCTTCCTGCACGATGGTCGGCGTGTACCCGGCGCGCTCGCACATCTGCACGATCTTGTGATGGATGGCGGTGCCCGAGCCGCGCGGATGCAGGATGAAGCGCTCCGCGCGCAGTTCGCGAACCGCCACTGTCCGGCGGCCGGCCAGCGGATGATCGCGATGCAGGACCAAGACCAGTGCCTCGTTGCTCAACACGGAGAATTGCACCGAGGGCGCCGGCCCGATGTGCTCGGGGCGGCGCACCAGGCCGATATCCAGCTGGCGCTGCTCGATCGCCTGCACCTGAAGCGACGACGGCATTTCATGCAGCGTCAGCGTCACTTGGGCAAATCGCTTGCGATAGGCGCTGAGCACCTGCTGGAGCAGCGATGTGAAAGGCGACGAGGTGGTGAAGCCGATGCGCAACTCGCCGCTCTCGCAGCCGGTGACGCTGCGTGCCTGGTGGGCGGCGCTCTCGACATCCGCCAGGATTGCCTCGGCCCGCGCCAGGAAAATGCGGCCGGCGTCGGTGAGGAAGACCCGGCGGCGCGTGCGCTCGAACAGCGTCACGCCCAGTTCCTGTTCGAGCGCCCGGATCTGCATGCTCAACGGCGGTTGGCCGATATTGAGCTTGGCCGCCGCGCGGGAGAAGTGCAGCTCGCGCGCGACGGTCACGAAATAACGAAGATGGCGCAGTTCCACTGATATTTTTTATATATTGAAAAGCGGTGAAAATATATATTGGACTGAAATTAAGCACAACTTTAATATAGTCCGTTATCGTCTTCATCGCAGCGTGCGCATGTCGTCCCTTCCCACCGATTCGTTTGCTCCGTCCGGCGCGACACCGCCAGCCGGAGTCACGCGCGGCACGCGGCGTTATACCCACATCAGCTGGGCAATGTTCTTCGGTGGTTTCGCGACCTTTGCACAGCTTTATTGCATGCAGTCGCTGTTGCCGTTGCTGGCGACACATTTCGATATCACGCCAGCGCGCAGCAGTCTGGCGGTGTCGGCATCCACGCTGACCATGGCGGGCGGCCTGCTGGTGACCTGCCTGCTGTCGGACAGCATCAGCCGCAAGCGACTGATGTGCGCGGCGCTGTTCAGTTCGTCGCTGCTGACTATCGTCTCGGCCTTCACACCCGGCTTCGCTTCGCTGATCGCGATATGCGCGCTCAAGGGACTGGCACTGTCGGGGCTGCCTGCGATCGCCATGGCTTATCTGAGCGAGGAAGTCGAACACGGCTCGCTGGGCATGTCGATGGGCCTGTACATCAGCGGCAATATTCTGGGCGGCATGGTCGGGCGCGTCGGCTCGGCGTTGTTGGCCGACGTATTTTCCTGGCGCGTCGCGGTGGCTGTGATCGGCGTGAGCTGCTTTCTGATGAGCCTGCAGTTCGTACGAGGCCTGCCGCCGTCGCAGCGCTTTACGCCGCGCCGCGCGCCGGTGAGCGACATCGTGCGCCAGGCCCGGCGTCATCTGAAGGATCCGGCACTGCTGGGTTTGTACCTGTTCG
Source organism: Pandoraea thiooxydans (assembly GCF_001931675.1). NCBI lineage: Bacteria > Pseudomonadati > Pseudomonadota > Betaproteobacteria > Burkholderiales > Burkholderiaceae > Pandoraea > Pandoraea thiooxydans. Next base: position 1,056,384 of record NZ_CP014839.1, read on the forward strand.
CCGGATTGATGATGGGCAGTTTCGTCAGCGTCTATAACTACCTCGGCTTTCGTCTGGAGGCGCCGCCGTTCGGCCTGCCGCAGGCCGTGATCGGCATGATTTTTTCGATGTACCTGATCGGCGTGATGGGTTCGTTCATTGCCGGGCCGCTGTCCGACCGGCTCGGACGGCACCGCATGCTGTGGCTGCTCGTGGCACTGGCTCTGTGCGGGTTGCTGCTGACCCTGTCGCAACAGTTGGGGTGGGTCATCGGCGGGCTGGCGCTATTTACGTTTGGATTCTTCGGAGGCCATACGGTCGCCAGCAGCTGGGTCGGTCAGCATGCCCGCGAAGGCCGCGCCGCTGCATCGGCCTTGTATCTCTTCTTCTACTACATGGGGTCGACCGTGCTGGGCACTTACACGGGCGTCGTGATGCATGGCTCGGGCTGGCATGGCGTGGTTGCCCTGTTGAGCGTCGCATTGCTGATTTCGCTGGCGGTATCGCTGGCCATGCGCCGCGCCTTTATGCGCAAGGGGTGACTCATGGAACATCGGACATCGTCGCCGGAACCGGGCCAGACACCGCCGCCGCAGGACGTCGGCCGGGCCGCGGCGTCGATCACCGCCGCCGAGCTGTTTCGCGCTTTTGCGTTGATGGGGCTGTACGGCTTCGGGGGCGTGATGCCGTGGGCTCACCGCATGCTTGTCGAGCGCAAGCGCTGGCTCGATGACCGCGAGTTTGCCGAACTGCTGAGCCTGGGGCAGATCCTGCCGGGGCCGAACATCACCAATCTGGCCGTCATGTTTGGCTATCGCAGCGGCGGCGTGCGCGGCGCGGCCGCCGCGGTCGGCGGGTTGCTCGGTCTGCCGTTTGTCATCGTGCTGCTGCTCGGCGGCCTGTATCACATCTATGGCGACGTACGCGCCGTGCAGGGCGCTTTGCACGGCATGACCGCGGTAGCTGCCGGACTGATCTTCGTTACCGGCCTGAAGCTCGCTCGCAAACAGCCTCGCACCCGCCGCGGACTGATATTCGGGGCACTGGCGCTGATATGCGTCGGCGGCCTGCAATGGTCGCTGCCGCTGGTGATGGCGGTATTGATCCCGGTGGCGATCGCCGTCGAGTGGAGGGCGCGCGCATGAATGTTCTGCTGACCCTGGCCGGGCACTTCTTTCTCATCTCGCTGATTTCGTTTGGCGGTGCCAGCGCGGTCCTGCCGGAGATGCACCGCTTCCTGGTCGAATCGATGCATTGGCTGACCGACAGTCAGTTCGTCGCCCTGTATGCGATTTCGCAGGCCTCGCCCGGACCGAACGTGTTGTTCGTTGCGTTGTTCGGCTGGCAGGTGGCAGGCGTCATCGGTGCGCTGGTGTCGATGCTGGCGATGTGCGGGCCCACCTCGTTGCTGGCGCTGGCCGTCGAGCGTTACGGTCGCCGCCATCAGGACTCGCGTTGGCACATCACGGTGCGCCGGGCGCTGGCGCCGCCGACGATCGGCTTGCTGCTGGCGACCGCCTATGTGCTGGCACGCTCGGCCGATGTCAACTGGCGGCTCGTGCTGTTGACCCTGCTGACGGTCGCGGTCGGGGCGCGCACCCGCGTCAACCTGTTGTGGATGATCGGCGCGGGGGCGCTGCTCGGCGCGCTCGGCTGGTTGTGAGCGGCCGGCGCATCGGATGCGGCGCGCCGCCGGTTGTCGATAAAAAAATGCTGCGGCCCCGGCGGGCATCGCAGCATTTTTTTGCCAGTACCGCAGGTGATTTATTCGACCTCGGCGATCAATTCGATTTCGACGCAGGCGCCGAGCGGAATCTGTGCAACACCGAATGCGGAGCGAGCATGCTTGCCGCGCTCGCCGAATACCTGGGCCAGCAATTCAGAGGCGCCGTTGGTCACCAGATGTTGCTCGGTGTATTCGAGCGTCGAATTGACCAGGCTCATGACCTTGACGATGCGCTTGACCTTGTTCAGGTCGCCGGTGTGGGCGTGCAGCGTGGCCAGCAGGTCGATCGCCACCGCGCGCGCGGCGGCAACGCCTTGCTCGGTGGTGATGTCCTGCCCCAGCTTGCCCGCCCAGACCTTGCCGTCCTTCTTGGCGATATGGCCGGACAGAAATACGGTATTGCCGGTTTGCGCGCTCATCACGTAGGCGGCTGCGGGCGCGCCGGCGCTGGGCAGGTCGATGCCGAGTTGCTTCAGGGTTTCATAGACGGACATGCGAATTTCCTTATCAGGTAAAAGGTGTATGGGAGCCGGGCTAGCGCGCCGGCCCGGCTTCAGGCGGCTTGCCTGTCGAGCGCCGCGGTGATCAGGCCGGCCAGCGTGGCGACGCCCTGTTCGATCTTTGCCGGCGGCACGGTCACGAACGACAGCCGCAGCGTGTTGGTCGGTGCGCCGTTGGCGAAAAACGGTGCGCCAGGCACGAACGCGACATTGTGCGCGACCGCCTGCTCGAGCAGTTGCATGGTGTCGATGTTGCCGGGCAGCGTGACCCAGATGAACATGCCGCCGGCGGGCTGGTTCCAGTGCGCGCCCGCCGGCATGTGGCGCGCCAGCGCGTCGAGCATGGCCCGGCACTGGGCCGAGTACAGTTGCCGGATGGTGGGGATGTGGGCGTCGAGAAAGCCGTCCTTGACGACTTCATAGACGATGCGCTGCAGCAGGCTGGGCGAGTGCAGATCGGCCGCTTGCTTGGCCTGTACCAGCTTGTGGTGAACCGGCTGCGGCGCGATCACGTAGCCCAGGCGCAGGCCGGGCGCCAGCACCTTGGAAAACGAGCCCAGGTGTATGACGTTGTCCGGCGCCAGCGACAGCAGGGTCGGCAGACTCTTGCCCTCGTAGTCGAGCGCGCCGTAGGGGTCGTCTTCGACGATCGGCAGGCCGCGCTCGCGGGCGATTGCCGCCAGGGCTTGGCGCCGTGCCAGCGACAGGCGGCGCCCGGTCGGATTCTGGAAGTTCGGCATCGCGTACAGAAAGCGCGCGCCGTCGGTGAGGGCCGGGCTCAGCGCCTCGGGGTCCAGCCCGTCATCGTCGGTCGGCACGGAAACGTACTGCGGCGAGAACAGCGAGAAGGACTGCAGTGCGCCCAGATAACTGGGGGCTTCGACCAGCACGCGGCTGCCTTCGTCGATCAGGATCTTGCCGAGCAGGTCGAGCGCCTGTTGCGAGCCGGTCGTGATCAGCACCTCGTCGGGTTTGACGGTGTGCTGCGGCGTCGAATAGCGGGCCGCGACCCACTCGCGCAGCGGCAGGTAGCCCTCGGTGGCGCTGTATTGCAAGGCGGCATGGGGTGCTTCGCTGAGCACGCGGTTGGTGGCGACGCGGATTTGTTCGGCGGGGAAGGTGGCCGGGGAGGGCAGCCCGCCGGCGAATGAGATCACCTCCGGACGTTCGGTCACTTTGAGGATCTCTCGGATCGCCGAGCTGGTGAGATTGCGGGCGCGCTGGGAAAAGGGCCAATCGTTCATGCTTGTCTCGCTTGATATCGTTGCTATTGAGTTGGGGGTGATTCCCCGCCGAGGCGGCTCAAGAGGCCTTGTGAGCCAATTGAGCGGAACCGATCTTCATATTCCGCCCGATCGCGATGGTGGCAACCACGCCGGCGGCGAACAGCCAGGTCGTGAGGTCGACCTTTTCGCCGAACAACAGGGCAGACAACGCAATGGTAAAGAATATTTGCAGCAATTGTACTTGGCCCACGCGGGCGATTCCGCCTATCGCCAGGCCGGCATACCAGGCAAAGAAGCCCAGAAACTGCGAAAACATCGCGACATAGCCGAACGCGAGCCATACCCTCAGGCTGAGCGGCGCGCTCTGGTGCCAGGCCAGCCAGCCCACCGGCAGCGCCAGCACCGGCGCGGCGACCACCAGCGCCCAGCATATCACTTGCCAGCCGCCCATCTGCTTGGCGAGCTTGCCGCCCTCGGCGTAGCCGAGCGCGCCGATGCCAACCGCCAGCAGCATCAGGCCGTCGGCCGGTTGCGGCATGCCGCCGCCTTCGCGCAGCGCGAACATCATCACCAGGGCGCTGCCCAGTCCGGCGCAAGCCCAGAAGCCCCTGGACGGGCGCTCGCCGCCGAGCAAATAGGCGTAGATCGCTACGAAAAACGGCTGCAGGCCGTTGAGCACCGCGCCGTGCGAGGCCGGAATGGAGCGCATGGCCCAGGCCGAGAGCACCGGGAACGCCAGGATCACGCCGCACGCGACGATTGCCAGACTTTTCAGCTGGGCAAAGGTCGGCCGTTTTTCACCTCGCCACCAGAGCAGCGCTGCGGCCGGCACCGCCGCCGCCAGTGCGCGGCCCAGGCCGACCAGGATTGGATTCATTTCGGTCACGACGATGCGCGTCATCGGCAGCGTCAGGCTGAAAATAAGCACGCCGAGCAAACCGAGCAACATGCCTTTGGATTCGTGTGAATTCATGAGTCCTTTCCTGGAGGGGGATGACATTACTTCAGTGTTCGCACGCCGGCAGGCGTTTCGATTTCGGCAACCAGCGTTGGCTCGACCAGCGTGGCATCGAGCTGCAGCAGCCCGTCCGCGCCCAGCCAGCGCAGCGGTTCGCGCAGCAGCTCGGCTTGCGGGTGGAAGGCGCGCAGACACTTCAGCGCGCAGCCGCTGGCCGGCAAGCGAGTCGACGGATGGGCCGGGGTATCCCACTGGATCAGCGTCGGCAGCACGCCGTGCGCGTCGAGCATCGGCTGGCTCGGTTGACCGGGCCAGCCGGGCAGGGCGCCATCGTCCGGCACGCTGATGTGCCAGTGCAGATCGCCGCGCGCCATCGGCATGACCGGCGCGATGCGCTGCGGGTATTGCTGTTGCCAGCGCGCCAATTGACGCGGTCGGGGCAGCCTGACGACCCAGTGGGCCAGGAATGGCCCGTCTTGCAGGCGTTCGGCGGTGGCCGGGTCATCGAGCCCGAACCAGCGCGGCCGGGTCGGCGCAGGCGCCTGCGGGTCGATGGCGATGATTTCCAGATAGCTGCCGCCCCACAGGTTGAGCAGGCTGTTGTGCGTGCCCATGCCGGCATGTTTGCCGCCGCGCACCGGCCGGTGCTGCTCGTCGAGGGCAAGCTGCTCGATGACATGCTGCTCGCCGGCCTCGAGGGTGGCGGCAGCGATGACGAGATGATCGAGTTGGGTCGCGTTCATGCACAAACCTGGGACAAAAATTCAAAGGGGCCTATGTTACCCGTCGCCGCGAGCCATCGCAGCGTAGCCGCGTGCTCAGCGGGCCAGGCGCCTGCGCAACGGCAGCCGAACCCACTGGGACGCCCAACGGAGTCGGCCGCTTGGCGCGCCAACCTGCCGGTTGTCCAGGGGCTGGCTCAGGCGGAACCGCACGGCCCCTTGCCAATTGCTCAGCCACAGCAGTTCGCCCGGGTGCACCTCGATGCAGTCTCCGGCATGCAGCCAGTGATCGGTAGGGTGTCCCTCGACCGTGAGCCACAACTCGCCCCGCAAAACCTGCAAGGTCTGGTGGTCGGTCGAAAGCCAGCGAACGGCTTGGCGGTCATCTAACTCGAAGGTACGGATTTCTCTCATGGTTTTCTCCGATTGAGAAAACACTTTACCGATGAAACCCTGTACAGTAACGGTACAGTTTGGCAATTAGTGCTCAGTACAGTCGGGGTAAACCATGGATCGACCGCCCGCCGCTTCATTCGGCACGTTTTCCGGCGCCGGCGCCGCCCAAGGGGGCATGACGCTGGTGGACCAACTGGTGAATTGGGCCTGCCTGCGCATCGACGAGCGGGTATTCCGCCCCGGCGTGCGCATGCCGTCGATTCGCGCGCTGGCGCAGGAGCGGGGCATTTCGCGCTTTACCGTGGTCGAGGCTTACGACCGGCTGGTGGCGCAGGGGTATCTCGAGTCGCGCCGCGGCTCGGGTTTTTACGTGCGGGCGCGCCCCGCGCTGCCGGTTCAGGCGCAATCGGTGCTGCCGGACAACCGCAATATCGACGTGGTCTGGCTGCTGCGCAGCATGCACCATACGGTGTCGCCCGAGCGCGGGCCGGGGCTGGGATACTTGCCGCCGAGCTGGCTCGACGGCGATCTGCTGTCCGGCGCGTTGCGCTCGCTGGGCCGACAGAACGGGGCGCAGCTGCTGGGCAACGGCACGCCTCAGGGCTTTTTGCCGCTGCGCCAGCAACTGCAGCTGCATTTGGCGGAGCTGGAAATCGGCGCCCAGCCCGAGCAGATCGTCATGACGTCGGGGGTTACCCAGGCGCTCGATTTCATCCTGCGCTTGCACGTGCAGCCCGGCGATACCGTACTGGTCGGCGATCCGTCCTGGTTTGTCATGTTCGGGCGTATCGTTGCCCAGGGCGCGCGCGCGATCGGGGTGCCCTATACGCTCGAGGGGCCGGACATGACGGCGCTCGAGGCGCTGGTGCAGGCACATCGGCCCAAGCTGCTGATTCTCAATTCGATTCTGCATAACCCGACCGGCACGTCGCTGTCGGCCGCTCGCGCCTTCCAGATACTGAGGCTGGCCGAGCAGTATGACTTCCTGGTAGTGGAGGACGACATCTATTGCGATCTGTGCCCGCCGGGACTGGCGGTGACCCGCCTGGCCAGCCTCGATCAGCTCAAGCGGGTGTTTTACCTGGGCAGCTATTCGAAGTCGCTGGCCTCGAACCTGCGCACCGGGTTCATCGCCTGCGCGCCGGAGCAGGCCAAGACGATTGCCGACCATAAAATGCTGATCGGCTCGCCTACCCCGGAAATCAACGAACGGCTGCTGTACCGGGTGCTCACCGAGGGGCATTACCGCAAGCACACCGAACGCCTGCGCACCCGGCTCGACACGGTGCGCGACAAGGCGCATCGCGCGCTCGAGCGGATCGGCATTCGCGCGCTGGTGGCGCCGCCGGCCGGCATGTTTCTGTGGGTCGACACGGGTGTCGATACCAATGTGCTGGCCGCGGCAGGCCACGAGGATGGGTTTTTGCTGGCGCCCGGCAGCCTGTTTTCGCCGACCCAGGCCCCCAGCACGTGGATGCGCTTCAACGTGGCCTGCAGCGGAGAAAACCCGGCCGTGCTGGATTTCCTGGCCCGGCAAATCGAACGTGCCGCGTAGGCCCGGCCAGGCCCGCTGCGGGTCTTGAAAGCGGCGCTGGCATCCCCATTTGGGCTGACAGGTTTTGCTCGCGCGCAGCCCGCGCGCGGTTCCCGGTTTTTAGCAACGACGATTGAGGACTGAATCCATGGCGCAACAAACCATGAGCTTCCAGGCGGAAGTCAAACAGCTTTTGCAGTTGATGATTCATTCGCTGTACAGCAACAAGGAGATTTTCCTGCGCGAGTTGATTTCCAATGCTTCGGATGCCGCCGACAAGCTGCGTTTCGAGGCGATCAACAACGATGCGCTTTATGAAAACGACCCGCAGTTGCGTATCCGCGTCGGCTACGACAAGGCGGCCCGCACCGTATTCATCGAGGACAACGGCATCGGCATGAGCCGCGACGACGCGGTCACGCACCTGGGCACGATCGCCAAATCGGGCACGCGCGAATTCTTCCAGCGTCTGACCGGCGACCAGCAAAAGGATGCGGCGCTGATCGGCCAGTTCGGCGTCGGGTTCTACTCCGGCTTTATCGTGGCCGACAAGATCACCGTCGAGTCGCGCCGCGCCGGGCTGCCGGGCAACGAGGGCGTGCGCTGGGAGTCGGGCGGCGAGGGCGATTTCACGGTCGAGACGATCGAGCGCGCGGCGCGCGGCACGACCATCACGCTGCATTTGCGCGAGGGCGAAGACGAACTGCTGTCGAGCTGGCGCCTCAAGTCGATCATTCAGAAATACTCGGATCACATCTCCCTGCCGATCGTCATGCGCAAGGAAAGCTGGGACGCCGAGAAGAGCGAGATGGTACTGCAGGACGAAGACGAGACGGTCAATCAGGCCAGCGCCCTGTGGACCCGAAGCAAGAGCGAGATCACCGACGAGCAATATCAAGCGTTCTACGAACATATTGCGCACGATTCCGAAGCGCCGCTGGCGTGGGCGCACAACCGCGTCGAAGGGCGCAGCGAATACACGCAGCTGCTGTATGTGCCGTCGCACGCGCCCTATGACCTGTGGGATCGCTCGCAGCGCGCGGGCATCAAGCTGTACGTCAGGCGCGTGTTCATCATGGACGACGCCGAGCAGCTGATGCCGTCCTACCTGCGCTTCGTGCGCGGGGTGGTCGATTCGAGCGATCTGCCCCTCAATGTGTCGCGCGAAATTCTGCAGGAAAGCCGCGACGTCAAGGCGATTCGCGAGGGCGGCACCAAGCGCGTGCTGGGCCTGCTCGAAGATCTGGCGGAAAACCAGAAGGAAAAATACACGACGTTCTGGCGCACCTTCGGTCAAGTGCTCAAGGAAGGGCTTGGCGAAGACAACGCCAACCGGGAGCGTCTGGCCAAGCTGTTGCGCTTTGCCAGCACGCGGCAGGACAGCGACGAGCAGAGCGTGTCGCTGGCCGATTACGTGGCGCGCATGAAGGAAGGGCAAGACAAGATCTACTACGTGACGGCCGAGAGTTGGCAGGCCGCGAGCCATAGCCCGCATCTGGAGGTGTTCCGCAAGAAGGACGTCGAAGTGCTGTTGCTGACCGATCGCGTCGACGAGTGGATGCTGTCGTTCCTGCAGGAGTTCGACGGCAAGCCGCTGGTGAGCGTCGCGCGTGGCGATCTCGACCTCGGCCAGCTGGAAGACACGCAGGTCAAGGAAGAGCGCGAGAAGATCGGCGAGACGTTCAAGCCGTTGATCGAGAAAATGCAGGAAGCGCTCAAGGACAAGGCCAAGGAGGTTCGAGTCACGTTCCGCCTGACCGATTCGCCATCCTGCCTGGTGGCCGACGAACACGACATGAGCGGCACCTTGCAGCGCCTGCTCAAGGCAGCCGGCCAGAAAGCGCCGAATTTCAAGCCGATCCTGGAGATCAATCCCGAGCATGCACTGGTGCGCCGGCTGTCGGCCGACGACAGCCAACTGGCCGATTGGTCGCATCTGTTGTTCGACCAGGCGCTGCTTGCCGAGGGCGGCAGCCTCGAGGATCCGGCGGCGTTCGTCAAGCGCACCAACACGCTGCTGTTGGGGCACCTGCAGTAAGGCAGCATATGGGTCGGCGCCATGGTGCTCCGACCCGTATCGTGCGACGGCCGGCGAGGCCGTATAATCGCGCCTCATGTCTCGACGTTTCCATGTGGCCGGCAATCGCTGGCTCGATCATCCTCCCCCTGTTCTCTCGCCGGCGCAGAAAGACTGGCTCACGCGCGGCGGCTCGCTGACCCGGCACCTGCAGGCCTTTGGGCGGGTCAAGGTCGTCGTGCTGAATGAATCGGTGGTCGGCGCCGATGGCGACGAACACGGTTGCCTGGCCGTCGCGCCGCGCCATCCGCTGTGGTCGCGCGATGTGATGCTGACCGTCGATGGCTCACCGATGGTGGTCGCGCACAGCGTGACGCGCCTGGCGCACAGCCGCTCGGTCTGGCAGGCGATGCGCCGTCTGCGCACCCGGCCGCTGGCCGATCTGCTCTATCACGACACCACGGTGACGCGCTCGATTCTGGTTTGCCGCGCGCTGGGCCGGCGGCACATGCTGCATCGCCTGGCCTGGCAAAGCGGTGCGCAGGCGCCGCTGCCGCCGCGCCTGTGGGCACGCCGTTCGGTGTTCCAGCGGCACGGCGCTGCGTTGCTGGTGAGCGAGGCGTTTTTGCCGCGCTTCTGGGACATGCTGAACTCACAATCGCTGGCGGCGCGATGAAGCTGCAGGGCTTGCCGCCGGTATGGCGCGCGGACACCGAAGTGGTCGTGCTGGGCAGTTTTCCCGGCGCGGCGTCACTGGCCGCAGCACAGTACTACGCGCATCCGCGCAACCAATTCTGGCGCCTGCTGGAGCAAGTGCTTGGCGAGCCGTTGGCGGCGCTGCCTTATGAAGCGAGGCTCGAGCGTGTGCTCGGCCACCACGTGGGCATCTGGGACGTGCTGGCGGCGTGCCGCCGCGAAGGCAGCCTGGACGCCGCAATCCGCGAGGCCACGCCGAACGATTTCGAGTGGCTCCGTGCGCACGCGCCGCGCCTGCGAAAATTGTGCTTCAACGGCAAGACCGCCGGGCGCTTCGCGCCAAAGCTGGCGGCCGCCGGCTATGCGACGCTGGTGATGCCTTCCTCGAGTCCGGCACATGCCGCGCTCACTTTCGAGCAAAAGCTGTGCGACTGGCAGCATTTGCTGGCCTGAGTTCTTATCGACACGACAATGACCCCCCTCATCAAGAAGAAATCCATCGAAGCCCAAGCTTTTGCCGGTGACGCCCGTCCGCGCTACAGTCCGCGCTTTGCGCCGGTCACGTTTTCGGAGCAGGGCGGCGTGCGCTATCTGCACTTCGGTACCGAATGGGTGCAAGGTGCGATGCGTTTATCGAAACCCGATCGTATCGAGCTGGAGTACGCGCAGCAGATGATGGCCTGGCTGCTGTTTTTGCAGTCGCCCCGCCATGTCGTGCAGCTCGGCTTGGGCGCCGCGGCGCTGACCAAGTTCTGTCACCGCTATTTGCCGGGCACCCGGGTGAGCGCGGTCGAATTGAATCCTGCCGTGGTGGTGGCCGCTCGCAGCATGTTCGGCTTACCCGACGATGACCGCCGTTTGCAGGTCCTCGAGATGGACGCCTGGGACTACGTGACCGATCCGGCGCGACACGCGAGTGCCGACGTCCTGCAGATCGATCTATATGACGCCACGGCGCGCGGCCCGGTGCTCGACACGCCGGCGTTCTACAAGGCGTGCCGGTCGGTGTTGCGCTCGCCGGGCGTGCTGAGCGTGAATCTGTTCGGCGATCACGATAGCTTCCCGAAGAACATTCGGCGCCTGCGCGCTGCCTTCGATGGCCGTGTCCTGGTATTTCCGGAGGTGCACGAAGGCAACGTGGTCGCGCTGGCGTTCAACGGTCCGCCGCTGCAGGTTGGCTGGGACCAGCTCGAACTGCGCGCCCGCGGGTTGACGCAGAGCACCGGTTTGCCTGCGCTGCGCTGGGTCAAGGGACTCAAGGCAGCTAATGCATTCGCCTCGGATCTCTGCGAGGTGTGACGCGACGCTGCCGTATTCAGGCAGCGCGTACGACCCGCACGGTATAGGGCGGCGCGCCGTCGCGCAAAGCCAGCAGCCGGTCGACGTTCGGGTGTTTGCCGGGGTGGGCGAGGGCGTCGGCGGTATGTTCGCCGAACACTGCCAGGCCATGCGCCGCCGCGCGTGCATCGAGGGTGCCGAATTGTTGCTGCAGGTAGTGATAGACCGCCAGCGAGCCCTGCTTGCCGGGTTGATTCTCGATCACGCTGTCGAGTCGCTCATCGGCGCCGCGCAACTCGATGCGCACGATGCCGTCGATCGATGGCAGGCGTGCCAGGTTTTCCTTGAAATTGGCGCTCGGTTCAATCACTGAAAGACTCCACAAAGCCGGGTTTATTTGGAAAAGGTCGCGGGACTGGCCGCCACCACGGTGTCGGCCATCGCGATTGTCTCATGCGTGCCGACTTCCCGAAGGCCCGCCACCGCGCCGATCTTGTCGGCGTCCGAGCGGTTCTGGCTGGCCTTCCATTTGCCGCTTAGGCGGGTGATTTCCAGCTCGAGCCCGACGATCTTGGTCAGCATGTCGGCGATGAATTCGGGCGGTGCGTCACCCATGCGCCATGGTTTGGGCTGGTCGGCCTCCATTTTGCGGGTCAGGCGCGCAAGCAGCGAGCGCAATGGTTTTTCGTCATCCATCACGCGCAGCCGCCCGTGCGCGTGCACGACCGCATAGTTGTAAGTCGGCACTGCCTGATGGTGTTCCCCCTTGGACGGATACCAGTTCGGCGAGATGTAGGCTTGCGGCCCCTGGAATACTGCCATCGGCGCGATCGGTTCGTCGCATTGGGTCCAAACCGGGTTGCCGCGCGCGACATGGAACAGCAGCGTGCCGAATCGGCCGCGCGTGGGATCTAGCAGGAACGGCAGGTGGTTGACCTCCAACTGGCCGCCGGCGGCGCTGACCAGCATGCCGAGGGGGTGTTCCTCGATCAGGCGGTGCATCACTTCGACCCGGGTTTCCTCGAAATGCGGGGGCATATACATGGTTGGCTCCAGAATTCTGACGTTGGCTGCCCTGGCGCCACGCCCCGCGCCGTTGTTGGATTCAGTTGATCAGGCGTGTTTGCCGTAAGCGTAAGATAATGCGGCACAGGCGCACCGGTGCGCAATAGCGAAGCCCCCACTTTGGCCAGAAGGACCTCAACGATGGAAAAACCCGAGTATCGCGATGTCGAAGCCGCCGCCGCCCGCCTGGCGGGCGTCGCGCACCGCACCCCCGTACTGACCTCGAGCGAGGCCAACCGGCGCACTGGCGCGCAGCTGTTTTTCAAGTGCGAGAATTTTCAGCGCATGGGCGCCTTCAAGTTCCGGGGCGCTTACAACTCGATCGCGCAGTTCACGCCGGCGCAGCGCGAGGCCGGCGTAGTGACGTTTTCCTCCGGCAATCATGCGCAGGCGATCGCACTGGCGGCGCAATTGAGCGGCATCAAGGCGACCATCCTGATGCCCGAGGACGCACCCAAAGCGAAGGTTGCCGCCACGCGCGGCTATGGCGGCGAAATCGTGACCTACAACCGTTATACCGAGGATCGTGACGCGATCGGCCGAGCGCTGGCCAGGGAACGGGGCATGACGCTGATTCCGCCCTACGATCACCCGCACGTGATCGCCGGGCAGGGCACCGCCGCCAAGGAACTGATTGAAGCGTGCGGCGAGCTGGACGTGCTGGTGGTGTGCCTGGGCGGCGGCGGCCTGCTCTCCGGCAGCGCATTGGCGGCCGCGGCGCTCGCGCCTCGGTGCCGCGTGATCGGCGTCGAGCCGGAGGCCGGCAACGACGGCCAGCAATCGCTGCGCAAGGGCGAGATCGTACATATCGCAGCCCCGAAGACACTGGCCGACGGCGCCGCCACCACGCATCTGGGTGAGTGGACCTTTCCGATCATCCAGCGGCATGTCGCGGATATTGTGACGGTGTCGGACGAGCAGCTGCGGCAAGCGATGCGCTTCTTCGCCGAACGGATGAAGATGGTGGTCGAGCCGACCGGTTGCCTGGCCGCCGCGGCCGTGCTGTCGGGCGTGATACCGACGGCCGGGCAAAAGGTCGGCATGCTGATCAGCGGCGGTAACGTCGATCTGCCGGTGCTGGCCGCAATCCTGAACGCCGAAGGCGCTTAAAAGCCCGAAACCCGATGCGCGTGCGGTCGGCGGTGTCCGTCTAGGATGCCGGCGGTTTGCGCCAGTTCAGCACGAACAGCGTCAGCGCGCCGGCAATCAAGCCCCAGAAGGCCGAGCCGATCGACAGCAAGGTCAGGCCCGAGGCCGTCACCATAAAAGTCACGAGGGCGGCTTCGCGCTGCCGGGCGTCGCTCATGGCATTGGTCAGTCCGTTCATGATCGAGCCGAACAGCGCGAGCGCCGCGATGGCCGCGACCAGCGCGGCCGGGAATGCCGCGAACAGCGCGGCGATGGTGGCGCCGAATATGCCGGCGATCAAATAAAAAAGTCCGCACCAGATGGCAGCCGTGTAGCGCTTGGCATGATTTTCGTGCGCCTCGTGACCGGTGCAGATGGCGGCGGTGATGGCCGCCATGTTCAGGCCGTGCGATCCAAACGGGGCGAGCACCAGCGACGCCAGGCCGGTGACCGAGATCAACGGCGAGGCCGCCACGTTGTAGTTGTCGGCGCGCAGCACCGCCATGCCCGGCACGTTCTGGGAGGCCATGGCGACCACGAACAGCGGAATGCCGATGCTGACGATCGATGCCAGCGAGAAGGTCGGCGTGGTCCAGACCGGCCTGGCCAGCGCGACGTGAAAGTGGCTGAAGTCAAGTTGTCCGAGTGCGCCTGCGACCAGAATGCCGGCCAGCAGCGACAGGAGAATCGCATAGCGCGGCACGAGCCGCTTGGTAACGAGATAGGCCGCGAACATGCTCAGCACCAGTTCCGTCTGGTGCTGCGCGGCGACGAAAATTTCCAGGCCGATTTCGAACAGAATGCCCGCGAGCAGCGCCGCGGCGAGCGAGCCCGGCACGTGACGCATCAGTTTCTCGAAACCGCCGGTCAGGCCGCACGCGGCCAGTAGCACCGCGCATACGACAAATGCGCCGATCGCGTCGCTGTACGGCACGCCCGGCAGGCTGGTGATCAATAGCGCGGCGCCCGGTGTCGACCAGGCGATCACAATCGGCATCCGGTAACGCAGCGACAGGCCGATGGTGCAGATGCCCATGCCGATCGACAGCGCCCAAATCCATGAAGAAATTTGTGCGGCCGACAAGTGCGCGGCCTGGCCGGCCTGGAACATCAGCACGAGCGAACTGGTGTAACCGGTCATCATCGCGACGAAGCCGGCGACCACAGCCGATGGCGAGGTGTCGGCCAATGGCCGCAGGAAGGAAGAGCCGGGTTGCGAAGAGGTCATGTTTTTCTGATTGTCGGAAGGCTTATTTGCTTAGCAGTCGCATGGCGCTCTCGAGTCCGGCGAGCGTGATCGGGAACATGCGGTTTCCCATCAACTGCCGGATGATCGCCACCGACTGGCGGTATTGCCACAGTCCCTCGGGCTCCGGATTGAGCCACGCATGGCGCGGGAAATGATCGGTGAAGCGACGCAGCCAAAGGGCGCCGGCTTCGGGGTTGTTGTATTCGACCGAGCCGCCGGGCTGCAGTATTTCGTAGGGACTCATGGTCGCATCGCCGACGAAAATGACTTTGTAGTCGGGTGGATACTTGCGGATGACGTCCCAGGTCGGAAAACGCTCGGCGTGCCGCCGCCGGTTTTCCTGCCACAGCCAGTCGTAGACGCAGTTGTGGAAATAATAGAACTCGAGATGCTTGAACTCGGACTTGGCCGCCGAGAAAAGCTCTTCGGTGCGCTTGATGTGATCGTCCATCGAGCCGCCGACGTCGAGCAGCATCAGCACTTTTACGTTGTTGTGCCGCTCCGGCACGAGTTTCAGGTCGAGCCAGCCCGCATTGGCCGCAGTGCTGCGGATAGTGTCGTCCAGGTCGAGTTCTTCGGCCGCGCCTTGCCGCGCGAATTTGCGCAGGCGCCGCAACGCGATCTTGATATTGCGCGTGCCGAGTTCGACTTCATCGTCGTAGTCGCGATAGGCGCGCGCGTCCCAGACCTTCACCGCGCTGCGATTGCCGCCATCGCCGCCGATGCGAATGCCCTCCGGGTTGTAGCCGCCGTTGCCGAACGGCGACGTGCCGCCCGTGCCGATCCATTTGTTGCCGCCCTGATGCCGCTCCTTCTGCTCGTCGAGCAACTGCTTGAGGCGCTCCATCAGTTTGTCGAGCCCGCCCATGGCTTCGACCTTGGCCTTTTCTTCGGGCGTGAGCTCGCGCCGCAGGCGCTGTTCGAGCCAGTCGCGCGGAATCTCGGGATGGTTCTCGAGCGCCTGGCTGATGCCGTTGAAGTAGGCGCCGAACGCCTGGTCGAACTTGTCGAAATGTTTTTCGTCCTTGACCAGCGTCATGCGAGCCAGGTAGTAGAACTCGTCGAGCGACGGACCGATGACCTGCTTTTGCAGTGCTTCGAGCAGCGCCAGGTATTCCTTGACCGAGACCGGCAGCCTGGCGTCGCGCAGCGTGAAAAAGAAATCGATGAGCATGGCCTGGGACCGTGTCAGCGATTGGCGCGGTTCATGAACACCAGGCGCTCGAACAGGTGCACGTCCTGCTCGTTTTTCAGCAGGGCGCCGTGCAGCGGCGGGATCGACAGTTTGTGGTCCTTGCTGCGCAGCGCTTGCGGGCCGATGTCCTCGGCCATCAGCAATTTGAGCCAGTCGAGCAACTCCGAGGTCGAAGGCTTTTTCTTCAGGCCGGGGATCTCGCGGATCTCGAAAAAGCTGGCCAGCGCCGCGCTGACCAATTCCTGCTTGATGCCGGGGTAGTGAACGTCGACGATCTGTTGCATGGTCGTCGCGTCCGGGAATTTGATGTAATGGAAAAAGCAGCGCCGCAGAAAGGCGTCCGGCAGTTCCTTTTCGTTATTCGACGTGATCACGACCAGCGGGCGATGACGGGCGCGCACCAGCTCGCGGGTCTCGTACACGTAGAACTCCATGCGGTCGAGCTCCCGCAGCAAATCGTTGGGGAACTCGATATCGGCCTTGTCGATTTCGTCGATCAGCAGCACGCTTTGCTGGTCGGACTCGAAGGCTTGCCACAGCACACCCTTGACGATGTAGTTGCGGATGTCCTTGACGCGCTCATCGCCCAGTTGCGAGTCGCGCAGCCGCGACACCGCATCGTACTCGTAGAGTCCTTGCTGCGCCTTGGTGGTCGACTTGACGTGCCACTGCAGGAGCGGCATGTTCAGCGCCGCGGCGACTTCCTCGGCCAGCATGGTTTTGCCGGTGCCGGGTTCGCCCTTGATCAGCAGCGGGCGTTGCAATGTCATTGCCGCGTTGACGGCAAGCTTGAGGTCGTCGGTGGCGACGTATTGGGAAGAGCCTTCGAAGCGCATGGCGGACCGGGGGGGAAATGGCAAAAAAGTCAGTATAAGTCAAAGCGCATATCCCCTCCCGGAATTCCGCGCAAGTCGTTATTGGCAAAGGCTTGCACCCCTATTGGTCAGAGCCGCGCCGCAGGCCCCCCACCCCAATGGACTGGCGTTAGGCGACTGGGGTACAATTGACCGATTTTTTCGGCTGGTCGTCCGATGGAGCACGGCGGCGGTCGGTGAATGGCGCGTCAAACTTCTCAACCCATCGTTCTCGAAAAAACCATGAAAAAGTTTCTCACGATGTTGACGCTGGCGGCCGGCATGACGACGCTGCATGCGGCTGATCTGAAAGGCAATGCCCTGGCGGCCAGGGACAAGGTCGCGATGTGCATCGGCTGCCATGGTATCCCCGGCTATCGCACGGCGTTTCCCGAGGTCTACCACGTCCCCAAGCTGGGCGGCCAGAACGCGCAGTACATCGAGAATGCGTTGAAGGAGTATGCGAAAGGCAACCGCAAGTTCCAGACGATGCATGGCATCGCGGCGTCGCTGAGCGATCAGGACATCGCCGATATCGCGGCCTACTATTCGCAGCAGACGGCGGCCACGCCACCCAATCCCGACAAATAACAAAGACGCGGCATAGGAGAACCCATGAAATCACTGTACGCAGTATTGACCGCGGTTGCCGTATCGACGCTTGCTTTGCCGGCCGCCCAGGCCGCCGATGTGGCGCTTGGCAAGGCACTGGTTGAAAAGGCCAATTGCGCGGCCTGTCATGGCGCGGGCTTGAACCATCCGATCAGCCCGGCCTATCCGAAACTCGCCGGGCAGTACGCCGACTATATCTACAACGCGTTGCGCGCCTATCAGAACGGCGACAGCCCGGTGTTCGGGCGTGATAACCCGATCATGAAGGCCCAGGTGCTGCAGAGCCCGGCGGTGACCGGCAAGGACGGCAAGCCGCGACCGTTCACGTCGGCCGAGTTACACGACATTGCTGCTTACGTCGCGTCGTTGCCCGGCGACCTGGTGACGAACAAATAAACCGGCATTGGTTTGCCGCCGTGAAAAAGCCTCGGTGTTGCGCCGAGGCTTTTTCGTATTTGCGGCGCTAGCGCGAGGCCAACTGCTCGATGCGCTCGAGGTAGGCCGCGGAGTCCGGCGGCGTGCCGGTGCGCTGCGCCTCCCAGAGCGTCTGTCCGAGGCATTCCATGATCTGGTGCTGCGCTTCATGAGGTGAGTCGAGCCGTTGGCTCAGGCGCTCGTAGGCGGCCCGGATCCCCGGCGGCTGGTCGATGGAGATCTGCTCGCTGATGGCAAGGTGCATCGACAGATGCAGGAAAGGGTTGGTTTTGCCTTGTTCCGGGGTGTAGTCGTGCCCGACGCTGTCGCCCGCATCGCTCAGGTCGTCGTGATATTCCGGGTGCTCGATGATCCACTCGGCCGCGATGCTCTCGAGCGGTGTGAGCACACCGCCTTCGCGCTGCTTGCGCCATGTCTGGCAAAAGAATTGCCGCACTTCGTCGCGGCTTGGATTGAACATGAAACCTCCGGCGCATGCACGCCCCATAAGTGTCTGCGGACGCTACAATGGCGCGGCGCGAGGCGTGACATCAACAGTAATAGCGATCGTTCGACATTATGACGCATGCATTGAGACTGCGCTGGCCGGCCGGCGCCTGGCAGGGCGTGGCGCTGATCGCCAGCTCGGCTGCCGCTTTTGGCGCGATGCCGATTTTCGCTCGCGCCGCCTATGCCGACGGAGCGGACGTGTTCGGCTTGCTGCTGACGCGTTTTGGCCTTGCTTTCGTATTGCTCGGGTGGTTCGCATGGTCCCGGCGTATCGCGCTGCCGCCCTGGCGGCGCGTCGCCGCGCTGGCCTTGATGGGCGGCATCGGGTATGTCGGGCAATCGATCTGCTATTTCGAGGCACTGCGATTCGCGCAGGCTGGCCTGGTGGCGTTGCTGCTTTATCTGTACCCGTTTTTCGTGACCGTGTTGGCGGCTATGTTCCTGCACGAGCGGCTCACGCGGGTTAAGATTGGCGCGCTGCTGCTGTGCTCGGCCGGTTGCGCGCTGACAGTGGGTGGCGGCGTCGGCCAACCGCTCGGCATCGGTTTGGCGATCGGGGCTGCGATGATCTACTCGATATACATCGTGGTCGGGGCACGCGTGAGCGCCGGCGTCGATCCGCGCGCGACGACGCTGGTCGTGTGTGGCGCCGCGTCGCTGGTCCTGAGTTGCGCCGCGCTGGTCCGCAGCCATGCGGGCGCCCCGCCGCATTGGCCGGCCCACGCCGGTGGATGGCTGGCGCTGGTCGCGATTGCCGTGTTCTCGACCGTGGTTGCGATCCTGACTTTCTTTGCCGGCATGCAGCGGTTGGGCGCGGCGCGCGCATCGATGCTGTCGACGCTCGAGCCGGGCGTGACCGTGGCATTGGCCGCCATCACCTTGGGCGAGAAACTCAAGCCCGGGCAGTTGGCCGGCGGCTTGCTGATTTTGGCCGGCGTGCTCTGGCTGTCGGTGCGCGATCGCCAGAGCCATGCGCCCGAGCCGCCGACGCCAGCCTGACGCGATTCGGCCGGCGCCGTTAAAATCAAGCCTGCACGAACTCTCACCATGGAACTGGCAATGAATCAAATCGACCCGTCCGCCATCGGGCAACTGTTCACGGATGCCCGCACGCACGCCGCATGGCAGGACAGGGCGGTGCCCGACAGTGTTCTCAAGGATTTGTACGACCTGATGAAATGGGGGCCGACCTCCGGCAACAGTACGCCGGCGCGCATGGTCTTCGTGCGCAGTCCGGCGCAAAAGGCCGTGCTGCTTGAATGCATGGCGCCCGGCAATGTCGAGAAGACCCGCACGGCGCCGGTCACGGCCATCGTGGCCTACGATTTGGCGTTTTTCGAACATTTGCCGCGCCTGTTTCCGCATGCCGACATGCGCACCGGATTTGCCGCGAACCCTGAACGAGCTGCGCGCGCCGCGCTGATGAACGGTTCGCTGCAAGGCGGTTATTTCATTCTCGCGGCCCGTGCGTTGGGCCTGGATTGCGGCCCGATGGGCGGGTTCGACGCCGAGAAGGTCAATGCCGCGTTCTTTGCCGACAGTACCTGGCGGGTGAATTTCATCTGCAATCTTGGGTATGGCGACGCGGCGCGACTGCACCCCCGTGGCCCGCGCCTGTCGTTCGACGAGGCTTGCCGGATCGTCTGAGCGATTTGTCTCGATGCGGCCGCTTGGCAGGGCGTCGAGAGACTGCCGTGTGTGCCTGCCTGACTCGGGGCTGGGCAGTGCCCGGAATTGTTACAGCCGACGTGTGCGCTCCGCTTCCCGCGCGTCGGCCTGACCTGATTCAAACCCGCTCGCTACGTTTTTCAACGCCGTGTCACGCGCCGTCGGGCGCCGGCGTTTTATCGCGATATTCGCACAGGGGTTCGATCACGCAGTGCCAGCACTCTGGCTTGCGGGCCTTGCAGACATAACGTCCGTGCAGAATCAGCCAATGATGCGCGTCGAGGAGGAATTCGTTGGGGGTGGTGCGCTCGAGCGCCAGCTCGACGGCCAGCGGGTCCTTGCCGGGGGCCAGTCCGGTGCGGTTGGCGACCCGGAAAATGTGCGTGTCCACAGCGATGGTCGGCTGACTGAATGCGGTGTTGAGCACGACGTTGGCGGTTTTGCGACCGACCCCGGGCAAGGCTTCGAGCGCCTCTCGCGAGGCTGGCACCTGGCCGCCATGCCGTTCGAGCAGCAGACGGCAGGTGGCAATGACGTTCTTGGCCTTGTTGCGGAACAGGCCGATGGTCTTGATGTATTCGGTGAGTCCCGGCTCGCCCAGCGCCAGCATCGTCTGCGGCGTATTGGCCACCAGAAACAGGCGGCGGGTGGCTTTGTTGACCGACACGTCGGTTGCCTGCGCCGAGAGCATCACGGCGATCAGCAGTTCGAACGGCGTGGTGTAGGCCAGCTCGGTGGTGGGGTGAGGGTTGAGTTCGCGCAACGTCTCGAAAATCGCGCGACGCTTGACGTCGTTCATGACGGCGTTCCTGTTGGGTTGTCGGGCTTGCCGGGTTCCGGCGGAGCATCGCTCAGGCCAAGACGGCGTCGCCGCGCCTCCGCCTGATCGATCTGGGCCTGGGTTTGTGCGCTCGGATTATCGACGTTTTTGGGCCCCAGCCCTTGTTGGCGCAGGGCCTCCTTCTTTTGCCGGGCGCGCTCCAGCGCCGCCTGGATGATCGCCTGCTTGCGTGCGGCGGCGGCGGCGGCGGCGGCGTCGACGGCGGCGGCCGGCGCGTTGCCGCCAGGCGGTTGCGCCTGGGCGGCAGCCAGGCGCGCCGCCTTGGCTGCCAGGCGGGCTTCCTGAGCCGCCTGCTCGCGCCTGCGGCGAGCCTGATGTTGCTCATAGCGCTCGCGCGCGGCGTCGGCCTGCGCCTGCGACCAGGCATCCCAGCCGGTCAGGTTGCCGGTGACGGGCACCATGGCGATGCAATCGACCGGACATGGCGGCACGCACAGGTCGCAGCCGGTGCAAAGGGCTTCGACGACGGTGTGCATTTGCTTGGCCGCGCCCACGATCGCATCGACCGGGCACGCCTGCATGCACAGGGTGCAACCGATGCATAACGATTCGTCGATGAGCGCGCGCGGCCGTGGACGTTCCACGCCATTGGCCGGATTGAGCGGCAGCGGCGGTTTGCCTAGCAAGTCGGCAAGTCGCGCCACGCCTTGCGCGCCGCCCGGCGGGCACTGGTTGTGTTGCGCCTGGCCGCGCGCCATCGCCTCGGCGTAGGGCCGGCAACCGTCGTAGCCGCATTTGGTGCATTGCGTCTGCGGCAAGGCGTCTTCGAGACGCTCGGCAAGGGAACGGGATTCGGTCACTTCAGCACATCGGTTAAGGGCAATCGGAAATTATCGTCGATTTTTGGGCCGGCCGGATCCCTGTGCCATAATGCGCGCGCCGGGCGCAAAGTCGGCACAGGCTGGACTTCCATGAACGACAAGGCCATGACTCAAGATCTGAACAAACTCAAGCGGGATCCGGAACGCACGCGCAAGCGCATTCTCGAGGCCGCGACCGAGGAGTTCTCCGAGCGCGGCTTGAGCGGCGCCCGGGTCGACAGCATTGCCCGTCGCGCCGACGTCAACGAGCGCATGCTGTATTACTACTTCGGCAACAAGGATCAGTTGTATCTTGCCGTGCTGGAGAAGGTCTACGGCGATTTCAACGACGCCGAACACGCGCTGCAGCTCGATGCGCTCGCGCCGCTCGATGCGGTCCGGGAACTGGCGCATTTCATCTGGAACTATTATCAGCAGCATCCGGAGCTGATTCGGCTGATCAACAACGAAAACCTTCACGAGGCGCGCCATATGCGCGAATCGACCCGGGTCCAGGCGTTCGTCTCACCGATTGTCGCGATGCTGGCGTCGGTGCTCGAGCGCGGCGAGGCCGATGGCACGATCCAGCCCGGCGTCGATCCGGTGCAATGTTATGTGACGATCTCCGGGCTCGGCTACTACGTGCTCTCCAATCGCCACACGCTGACCACCGTGATGGGGCGCGACCCTCTTGCGCCCGAGGAGCGGGCCCGCACGATGGCATTTCACACTGACATGCTGCTGAATTACCTGCGCGCGGGCGCCAAGCCGGCTAACTAGCGAGCGGAGGCCGTCTTGGCGACGGTCTTGGGCATCGGATTGTCGTAAGCGCGAATGAAATCCCTGATTTTCGGGTAAATCACCGTACGCCAGCGGCTTCCGGAGAAGATGCCGTAGTGTCCGCAACCCGGTGCCGTGAAGTGCTGGCGATGGCTCGCCGGAATGCCGGTGCAAAGGTCATGCGCCGCTTCGGTCTGGCCGCTGCCGGAAATGTCATCGAGTTCGCCCTCGATCGTGAACAGGGCAGTGCGAGTGATGTCCTGCGGGCGCACGCGCTCGCCACGTACATCCCACGTGCCCTTGGCCAGGCGAAATTCCTGGAACACAGTGTGAATGGTCTCGAGGTAATACTCGGCCGCCATATCGAGCACGGCGTTGTATTCGTCGTAGAAGCGGCGGTGGGCCTCGGCGTCGTCGTTGTCGCCGCGCAACAGGTCGAGGTAGTAGTCCCAATGCGAGGTGACGTGCCGATCGGGGTTCATCGCCACGAAGCCGGCATGCTGCAGGAAACCCGGATAGACCATTCGGCCGGCGCCCGGATAGTTGCTCGGCACCGCGTAAATGACGGTATCACGGAACCATTCGAAAGACTTGTTGGTGGCCAGCGAGTTGACCGACGTCGGACATTTGCGCGCATCGATCGGCCCGCCCATCATGGTCATGGTCTTGGGCGTGGGCTCGCCGTTGCTGGCCATCAGCGAGATGGCCGCCAGTACCGGTACGGTGGGCTGGCAAACCGAAATCACATGCAGATTTTCGGCGCCGATGTGGCGGATGAAATCCTGTATGTAGGCGACATAGTCGTCGAGATGGAACGGTCCTTCGGAGGCCGGCACCATGCGTGCGTCGTTCCAGTCGGTGATGTACACCTTGTGATCTTGCAGCAGTGTGCGCACGGTGTCGCGCAGCAGCGTGGAGTGATGGCCGGACAGCGGCGCGCAAACCAGCACGGTCGGCTCTTCCTTCATGCCCCGCACGGTATTGGTGTCGTCCGAGTAGCGTTTGAAGCGCAGCAGGCGGCAGAAGGGTTTCTCAATGATCGTCTGTTCGATGATCGGACACTTGCGACCGTCCTTTTCGATCTGGCGAATATCGAATTCCGGCTTTTCGTAGGCCTTGCCCAGCCGGTAAAGCAGTTCGTACCCGGCAGCGACCCGGGCGGCGCCGGGGATCAGGGCAAACGGGCTGGCGGGGTCGGCAAACGACTTTGCCGCGGCCTCTGCCCAGGCCGTCATCGGATTTAACCAGGCGCGCTGATATTCATGAATTTGATACAGCATGGCATGCCTTGGAACGAGGGGAATGATTTGATTATGCAGTACATTGATTTTGTGTGCAACGCAACAAAATCAATGGCTTGAATTTTTTGTTTCCAAAACGAACGGCCCGCCGAGGCGGGCCGTTTTCGTTGGACCACGGAGGGTCGACAGGGGTTAGCGCAGCACCTGGGCGATCGCAGTGACGACCGGGTCGATATTGGCGTTATTGAGCGCCGCGACGCAAATGCGACCGGTGCCGACCGCATAGATGCCGAATTCCGTCTTCAGGCGCTCGACTTGCTCCGCGCTCAGCCCGGAGTAGGAGAACATGCCACGCTGCTGTGCGACAAAGGAGAAGTCGCGCGCGACTCCCTGCGCCTTGAGCTTGCTCACCAATGCATGGCGCATGGTGCGGATGCGCTCGCGCATTTCGCCGAGCTCCTGCTCCCACAGCGCGCGCAGCTCCGGGCTGTTGAGCACTGCCGAGACGATCGAGCCGCCATGTGTGGGCGGGTTCGAGTAGTTGGTACGAATCACTCGCTTGACTTGCGACAGCACGCGGGTGCTTTCATCCTTGCTGGCGGTCACGATCGACAACGCGCCGACTCGCTCGCCATACAGGGAGAACGACTTGGAGAACGAGCTGGACACGAAGAAGCTCAGGCCAGCGTCGGCGAACAAGCGCACGGCTGCGGCGTCGGGTTCGATGCCGTCGCCGAATCCCTGGTAGGCGATATCGAGGAACGGCACCAGATCGCGTGCGCGTACCGCATCGACCACCTGTTGCCACTGGGCGGGGGCGAGATCGACGCCGGTCGGGTTATGGCAGCAGGCGTGCAGCACGACGATGGAGCGTGCCGGCAGCTTGCCCAGCGCATCGAGCATGCCGTCGAGATTCACGCCATGGGTGGCGGCGTCGTAGTACGGATAGGCCACCACCTCGAAACCGGCGGCAGAGAACAGCGCGCGGTGATTTTCCCAGCTCGGATCGCTGATGGCGACCTTGGCCGAGGGGTTGAGCTGGCGCAGGAAGTCGGCTCCGATCTTGAGCGCGCCCGTGCCGCCCAACGCTTGCGCGGTAACCACGCGACCTTCGGCAATCAATGCCGATTCGGCGCCGAACAACATCTTCTGCACCGCCTGGTCGTAGGCTGCGATGCCTTCGATCGGCAAATAGCCGCGCGGCGCCGCGGCCGCGACCCGTGCCTTCTCCGCTTCCTGCACGGCACGCAACAGCGGAATGCGTCCTTGATCGTTGTAGTACACGCCAACGCCAAGATTGACCTTGGTGGGGCGGGTATCGGCGTTAAAAGCTTCGGTCAGGCCAAGAATGGGGTCGCGAGGGGCCAGTTCGACGGCGGAGAAGAGCGTCATGATAGATCGGCTGTGAGAGAGGAAACGAGGGTCGGGCGTGCGCCCTGAGGGCGAAAACATATATTGTAACGGAGAAATATCGCCTTCGGCGGCGGCGCGGGACATGAGGGCGCCGCGCGCGCCGGGCTTGCCGAGTCCGAAGACGGTAGAATGCTCTTTTGCCGTCCGGGCGCAGGGCCCTGCCAAACGCCATGCCAGATTTGCACAAAGTTTCCGACGGGCTCGACGAGAGCAAATTCATCAGCTTCGAAGGCTCCCCCTACCGCTTGTATCAACCGTTCGCCCCGGCGGGCGACCAGCCCGAGGCGATTCGCCAACTGGTCGAGGGCATTGACGACGGGTTGTCCTTTCAGACGCTGCTGGGGGTGACCGGCTCCGGCAAGACTTTCACGATGGCCAATGTGAT
Source organism: Pandoraea thiooxydans (assembly GCF_001931675.1). Taxonomy (NCBI): domain Bacteria; kingdom Pseudomonadati; phylum Pseudomonadota; class Betaproteobacteria; order Burkholderiales; family Burkholderiaceae; genus Pandoraea; species Pandoraea thiooxydans. Next base: position 1,081,571 of record NZ_CP014839.1, read on the forward strand.
TGCCCGCCTCGGACGACCCGCCATTGTGTTCGCGCCGAACAAGACGCTCGCTGCGCAGCTGTATTCCGAGTTTCGCGAATTTTTCCCGCATAACGCGGTGGAATATTTCGTCTCGTACTATGACTACTACCAGCCCGAAGCGTATGTGCCGCAGCGCGACCTGTACATCGAGAAGGACTCGTCGATCAACGAGCACATCGAGCAGATGCGCCTGTCGGCCACCAAGAGCCTGCTCGAGCGGCGCGACACCGTGATTGTGGCGACGGTTTCGGCGATTTACGGGATCGGCAATCCGAACGAGTATCACCGAATGATCCTGGTGCTGCGCCAGGGCGACAAGATCGGCCAGCGCGAGGTCATCGCGCGGTTGATCGCGATGCAGTACACGCGCAATGACATGGATTTCGCGCGCGGCACCTTTCGGGTGCGCGGCGACACCATCGATATTTTCCCTGCCGAGCATGCGGAGTTGGCCGTGCGGGTCGAACTGTTCGACGATGAGATCGAGTCGCTGCAATTGTTCGATCCGCTCACCGGCCGCATACGGCAGAAAATTCCGCGCTTCACGGTGTATCCATCGTCGCACTACGTCACGCCGCGCGAGACGGTGATGCGCGCGATCGAGGCAATCAAGGAAGAACTGCGCGAGCGGCTCGATTTCTTCTACGCAGAAAACAAGCTGGTCGAGGCGCAGCGGCTCGAGCAGCGCACTCGCTTCGATCTCGAAATGCTGCAGGAGCTGGGTTTCTGCAAGGGCATCGAAAACTACTCTCGCCATTTGTCCGGCGCGCAACCGGGCGAACCACCGCCGACCCTGGTCGATTATTTGCCCAGTGACGCGCTGATGTTTCTGGACGAGTCGCATGTGCTGATCGGGCAATTCAATGGCATGTACAACGGCGACCGAGCCCGCAAGGAAAATCTGGTGAATTACGGATTCCGGTTGCCGTCGGCGCTGGATAACCGGCCGCTCAAATTCGCCGAATTCGAGCGCAAGATGCGCCAGGTGATCTTCGTCTCGGCCACGCCCGCCGATTATGAAAATCGTCAAGCCGGCCAGGTGGTCGAGCAAGTCGTGCGCCCGACCGGCCTCATCGATCCCGAGATCCTGGTGCGCCCAGCGCACAATCAGGTGGACGACGTACTGTCGGAAATCCACAAGCGGGTCAAGGTCAACGAGCGCGTGCTGGTGACGACGCTGACCAAGCGCATGGCTGAGCAGCTGACCGAATATCTGGCGGATAACGGCATCAAGGTGCGCTACCTGCACAGCGATATCGACACGGTTGAGCGCGTCGAAATCATTCGTGATTTGCGGCTCGGTGCGTTCGACGTGCTGGTCGGCATCAACTTGCTGCGCGAGGGGCTGGACATTCCCGAGGTGTCGCTGGTGGCGATTCTCGATGCCGACAAGGAAGGCTTCCTGCGGGCCGAGCGTTCGCTGATCCAGACCATCGGCCGGGCCGCGCGCAACATTCACGGACTGGCGATTCTCTACGGTGACAAGGTCACCGACTCGATGCGCCGGGCGATCGACGAGACCAATCGTCGGCGCGCCAAGCAGACAGCACATAACGAAGCGCTGGGGATTACGCCGACCTCCGTGACCAAGCGCATCAAGGACATCATCGACGGCGTGTACGACCCGGACGAGGCACGTGCGGAGCTGCAGGTTGCCGAGGAGCAGGCGCGATATCAGGAGATGAGCGAAAAGCAGTTGTCGAAGGAAATCAAACGGCTGGAAAAATTGATGCAGGAACACGCGCGCAATCTCGAGTTCGAGCAGGCGGCCCAGGTGCGAGACCAGTTGCTGCACGTCAAGCAGCAGGTCTTCGGCGCCGATGGTGCCGGAGAGATGGCAGCGCTGTGAAGCGCTGCCCAATAAAAATTGCGTTGTCGCGCGAATTTCTGGTTGCTTATTTTTCCCGACGCTATATACTTCACTCCCTCTGACGCGGGGTGGAGCAGTTGGCAGCTCGTCGGGCTCATAACCCGAAGGTCGCTGGTTCGAGTCCAGCCCCCGCAACCAGTCCGAATCATCGCCAAGGCCCGCCATCGCGCGGGCCTTGGCGTTTTCTGCGCGCCCGCGGCAGATTCGGCGTGCCTCGGACAACCGCGAATCACTGAAGGCAATGGCTTTTGCGTCAATGTGTTAGCGCACGCGTTAACACGTTATCAACAAGCTTGTGCACTTTTTCTGTGGATAAGGGCGCACGGTGATCAAGGCATTCGAAGCGGCATCGATGCCACCTTATAATTCGTCATCGCGTCAAGCCGGCGGCGCTTCCCGTTTTGATCTGATCAAATGCAGAAAGTCTCAGTCCTGTTCGTTTGCATGGGCAATATCTGTCGCTCGCCGAGCGCCGAGGGCGTGATGCGGCGCTTGGTCGTCGAGGCTGGGTTGGACGATGAGATCGTCATCGATTCGGCCGGCACCCACGGTTATCATCTGGGCCACGCCCCCGATGCACGCAGCCAGGCGGCGGCCGCCGCACGCGGCTACGACCTGACGGCACTGCGCTCGCGCCTGGTGACGACTGAGGATTTTCAGCGCTTCGACTGGCTCCTGGCGATGGACGCCGACAATCTCGCCGAATTGCGCGCGCGCTGCCCAGCCGCGCAACAGCACAAGCTGGCTTTGCTGATGCGATTCGCGAGCAAGCATGCTGCCGAGCATGTGCCCGACCCGTATTACGGCGCGGCGCAAGGTTTCGAGCAGGTGCTCGATTATGTCGAAGACGCCTGCGAGGGACTGCTGGCGCATTTGCGCGAACACTTGCGCGCCGACTCCTGAAAGATCTACATAACACGTCATGCTGCTGACCCTGCGCACGTACTGGAGGAAGTGGCGAGTCTCCCGCCATGCCGGACAGCAACTCGACGCACTGCTCGCGCACGCCGACCCCACCGCGCCGCTGGGCGTGCGCAATCAGTGGCTGATCGAGCTCGCGCATTGGCTGCATCGCGGCGGCTCGTTGCCTGACGAGTTGCGGCACGACGCGGTCGAGGCGACCGGCAAAGGCGCGACATTCCCGCCACACACCCGTCTGCGCTACCTGCTGCAAATGCTGGAGCGCAATCCCGCATGGCGTCTTGCGGTCGCGCGCACGCTGCGCTCGATCATCCACGAGAGCGATGCCATGTCTTTGCTTTGCGATACCGGCATGCCGGTGCGCTCAGGATTCTGGGGGGCGCTGGTCGAACGTCTCGAAACTCACCTGATTCCGCCGCCGCCGACGCGCCGTGATCTGGGCGCTCTCTTCACGTTAATGTTCAACTCGGCCGATGATGCCGAGTGGGTCGTCGAGTTGCCGGATGACCTGCGCATTGCGCTGGCCGACCTGCTGCAATTCGAGGTGACCGGCGATGAATGCGATTGGAACCGCTTTGCGCAAGACCTGATGGCGGCGATGCACAATCTGGTGAGCCAGATCGGCTCGACTGGCCTGTCGTATGCGGTGCGCACGCGGCTGGCCGAAGTGCGCACGACGGAGTTGCCGTTTTACCGCTTGAGCCGCGCCATGCAGGCGGTCGAAGATGCCGCGCAGGACTTCGGCAGTGGCGCACCGCCCAGCCAGCGCCTGCTTCAGCAAGTGAATTATTTCCGACTGGTGCTGGACGACTGTCGGCGTGCGATTGGCGAAGTGTATGCGCATTTGGACGACAACGGCGTCAGCGTCGAAATTGTCTTTCAGGTCGAGCGCATGCGCACCCGCATTCGCCGATTGGAGCGCCTGCTCGAGGCATGGCTGGCGACCGGCAACGATGCCCTCCAGGCGCGCATCAGCCTGCTGGCGGATCTCATTCGGGCAAACCGTGCCAGTCAGAGCGTGGCCTCGCTGGCGAGAACCTCGTTCGGCCTGCTTGCACGCAAGGTGGTCGAGCGCAGCGCCGAGACCGGTGAACACTACATTGCGAAGGACCGCCCGGCCTATCTGTCGATGCTGAAGATGGCAGCCGGCGGGGGGCTGGTGACGGTAGCCACTGTCTATTTGAAATTCTTTATCGTCGGCGCTCATTTGCAACCCATGGTGGAGGGTCTTCTGGCCGGCTTGAATTACGCGGCCAGCTTCCTGCTGATGCATTTTTGTCATTTCACCCTGGCGACCAAGCAACCGGCGATGACGGCACCGGCGATCGCCGGCAAGCTCGACGGCGTGCACACGCCGGAGGGCATGGCCGCCTTTGTGGATGAGGTGATCGCGTTGGTGCGCACGCAAGCGGCGGCCATTTTCGGCAACCTCGCGCTGGTTTTTCCCGGCTGCCTGCTGATCCAGTGGCTTGCCGCCAGCGCGCTGGGGGTCGACCTGATTTCCCCGGCCAAGGCCAGCGCGACGCTGACGTCCTTTTCGCTGCTTGGCTGGACGCCGATCTACGCGGCCCTGACGGGTGTTCTACTCTGGTTTTCCAGCGTGCTGTCGGGGTGGGCCGACAATTGGTTCGCGTTTCATCGACTGGGCGACGTGCTCGCCTATAACCGCCGGTTGCGTTTCGTTTTCGGTGACCGCGGCGCAGCCCGTCTCGCGGCGTTTTGTCGCGAGCATGTTTCCGGGGTCGTGGGCAATGCCGGTCTGGGCCTGATGCTGGGATTGGTGCCGGCAATTTTTACCGCTTTTGCCTTGCCGTTCGAAGTGCGCCACGTGACGCTGAGCATCGGGGCGATCGCCGCGGCATTGGGCGTGCTGGGCCCGCAAGCGCTGGATATGCGGGCGCTTTGGCTGGCTGTCTCCGGAATCACCAGTATGGCCATCCTGAATGTGGGGGTAAGTTTTATGCTAGCCTTTCAGATGGCGCTGCGCTCCCGCTCCCTGCGGCCCGTCGATCGACGGCAGATCCACCGCGCCATCTGGCGCGCAGTCTGGCGAAATCCTCTTTGTTTGATTTTTCCTATTGCGCCAAAAGCTAAAATCAATCCCGAATAACTTGACTAAATCTGTAGGGTATTTATACTTGAGCGAAATAGTCGAGATTATATCCCTGCACGATCATGAGACTCACCACGAAAGGACGTTTCGCCGTCACGGCGATGATCGACCTGGCCATGCGCCAGGACGGTGGGCCCGTGACGCTCGCGGGCATCAGTCAGCGTCAGCACATTTCCCTCTCTTATCTTGAGCAACTGTTCGGCAAGCTGCGCCGCCACGAGATCGTGGAGAGCGTGCGCGGCCCCGGCGGCGGCTACAGCCTGGCACGCCGCGCCGAAGACGTGACGGTGGCCGACATCATTATCGCGGTCGACGAGCCGCTGGATGCGACGCAATGCGGCAGCAAGGGCAATTGCGAAGGGCAGGATGGCGCCAAGCGCCAATGCATGACGCACGAATTGTGGGCGACATTGAACCAGAAGATGGTTGAGTACCTGGATTCGGTGTCTCTGAAGGATTTGGTGGAGCAGCAACGCAACAAACAAGCGCAGTCCTCGGTGCTGCATGATTCGCGCGAGGCGACGCCGGCGCGCAGCCTGGGCGCCAGAATTCCCAATTCCGTATTCGATATGGCTCGTTAGTAGCGCGAGCGCAGTGAGCTTTTGGAGCATTCATGAAAAACGACACCCTGCAACTCCCCATTTACATGGATTACAGTGCGACCACGCCGATCGATCCGCGCGTGGTGGACAAAATGCTGCCCTACTTGCGCGAACAGTTCGGTAACCCGGCGTCGCGCAGCCACTCGTTCGGCTGGGCCGCTGAGCGCGCTGTCGAAGAAGCACGGGAGCAGGTGGCGGCGCTGGTCAATGCGGACCCGCGGGAAATCATCTGGACCTCCGGTGCGACCGAGTCCGATAACCTGGCCCTCAAGGGCGCGGCGCATTTCTACCGCGGCAAGGGCAAACACATCATCACGCTCAAGACCGAACACAAGGCCGTGCTCGATACCTGCCGCGAGCTCGAGCGCGAAGGGTTCGAGGTGACCTACCTCGACGTCAAGGAAGACGGTCTGCTCGATATCGAAGCGTTCAAGCAAGCGCTGCGGCCCGATACCATTTTGGTTTCGGTGATGCTGGTCAACAACGAAATCGGCGTGATTCAGGACATTCCGCAGATCGGTGAAATCTGCCGCGACAAGGGCATTATTTTCCACGTCGATGCGGCTCAGGCCACCGGCAAGATGGCGATCGATCTGGCCAACTGGAAGGTCGACCTGATGGCGTTCTCGGCGCACAAGACCTATGGCCCCAAAGGCATCGGCGCGCTGTACGTGCGCCGCAAGCCGCGTGTGCGTATCGAGGCGCAGATTCACGGCGGCGGGCACGAGCGCGGGATGCGCTCGGGCACGTTGGCCACGCATCAGATTGTCGGCATGGGCGAGGCGTTCCGTCTGGCGCGCGAGGAAATGGCGGTCGAGAACGAGCGCATCCGGATGCTGCGCGACAAGCTGCTGCATGGCCTGACGCAGATGGAAGAAGTGTATGTCAACGGTGACATGGAGCACCGTGTGCCGCACAACCTGAACATTAGTTTCAATTTTGTCGAAGGCGAGTCGCTGATCATGGCGATCAAGGACGTGGCCGTCTCGTCGGGGTCGGCCTGCACGTCGGCTTCGCTGGAGCCTTCGTACGTATTGCGCGCGCTGGGCCGCAACGACGAACTGGCGCACAGCTCGATCCGTTTCACGGTTGGCCGGTTTACCACCGAGCAGGACGTCGATTATGTCGTCAAGTTGCTGCAGGGCAAGATCGCCAAGCTGCGCGACCTCTCGCCGCTGTGGGAAATGTACAAGGACGGCGTCGACCTGAACTCGATTCAATGGGCGGCGCATTGAGCGATCGCCAAACAGGTTATACGGAATACTAGGAGCGCGTTATGTCTTACAGCAACAAAGTTCTGGATCATTACGAAAATCCCCGTAACGTGGGGTCGTTCGACAAGGGTGACGATGCGGTCGGCACCGGCATGGTCGGTGCGCCGGCTTGCGGCGACGTGATGAAGCTGCAGATTCGGGTCAATGAACAGGGCGTGATCGAGGATGCCAAGTTCAAAACCTATGGCTGTGGCTCCGCTATCGCTTCATCGTCGCTGGTGACCGAATGGGTCAAGGGCAAGACGCTCGATCAGGCGCTGACGATCAAGAACACACAGATTGCCGAGGAGCTGGCGTTGCCGCCGGTGAAGATTCACTGCTCGATTCTTGCCGAGGACGCAATCAAGGCGGCCGTGGCCGACTACAAGCAAAAGCACGAGGCGGCAGCCGATCAGGCAGCGGCCTGATCGAACTGGCGGATTCGATATGGCAATTACATTGACCGAAAAAGCCGCGCAGCATGTCTCGCGCTATCTGACGCGGCGCGGCAAGGGCGTCGGCTTGCGGCTCGGCGTGAAGACGACCGGCTGCTCTGGCCTGGCATACAAGCTCGAGTACGCCGATGAGATCGAACCGCACGACGAAGTGTTCGAATGCCATGGCGTGAAGGTCATCGTCGATCCGAAAAGTCTGGCCTATATCGATGGCACGGAGCTCGACTTTGCGCGCGAGGGGTTGAACGAAGGATTCCGCTTCAATAACCCCAACGTCAAGGATGAGTGCGGTTGCGGTGAGTCATTCCGCGTCTGACTCGTCATCGACTGGCGTGCCGCGCCGGATCATCGGCTTTCATCTCGACGACGAAGGGCACTGGGTAGCCGAGCTGGCCTGCGGACACGGTCAGCACGTGCGTCACGATCCGCCCTGGCAAAGTCGCCCATGGACCCAATCGGCGCAGACGCGCGAGGCCCGCATCGGCAGTGTGCTGTATTGCCGGAAATGCGAACGCGGCGAGCCCGCCGACGCGTGGCAGGAGCGGGTCGAGCAATGATGGCGCCGCGCAGGCGCCAGGCGATGAATCAAGGCGGCGACAGCCGCTTTTTTTCTGGGGCGAATGCAGTAACGATAGTGGAGTGGCATGGCAGAGAACTCGGGACAGACTACAGGAACGGCAAACGCGCTCAAGGGCGATTACTTTGAACTGTTCGGCTTGCCGCAGCGCTTCGAGCTCGATCTGGCGGCGCTGGAGAGCGCCTATCGTGCCGTGCAGGGACAGGTCCACCCTGATCGTTTCGCCAGCGCAGGCGCCGCGCAGCGGCGCGCGGCGATGCAATGGGCGGCACAGGCCAACGAGGCATTCCAGACCCTGCGCCAGCCGCTCAAACGCGCGGTGTATCTGCTCGGCTTGCATGGCGTCGACGTGGCAGCCGAGAGCAACACCGCGATGGCGCCGGCGTTTCTGATGCAGCAAATGGAATGGCGCGAGACGATCGATGATGCGGTTGCCGCTGGCAATCCGGACGCGTTGGAGCGCTTGCTGGGCGAATTGCGCGACGAGAAGCGCGCGCGGTACCAGAAGCTTGGCGAGTGGCTCGACGGCAACGCGCACCAACCGGCGGCCGAGGCAGTGCGCCAACTGATGTTTATCGAGCGCGCAGAGCAGGAGATCGTACAGCGTATCGAGCGTTTGGAAGATATGGCGTGACGACGGCAGCCGAGCCGTCGCAGCGAGCTCGGCACCGACGTGACGCAGACCGATTAACGAGAGACTGGCCGGATGCAGGCGGCCGGCCCGATGCAAGCGAATTATGGCGTTACTACAAATTTCCGAACCGGGGATGTCACCCGCGCCGCATCAACGGCGCCTGGCGGTCGGCATCGACCTGGGAACCACGCACTCGCTGGTGGCGACGGTGCGCAATGGCGTGGCTGAAGTCCTGCCCGACGAGCGGGGCAGAGTGCTGTTGCCCTCGGTGGTGCGTTACCTGGCTGGCGGTCGCACGCATATCGGGCATGCCGCCAAGGACGCCGCGGTGGAGGATCCGCGCAATACGATCGTCTCGGTCAAGCGCTTCATGGGGCGCGGCCTGAGCGATGTCGCGGAAGCCGACAACGCGCCCTATGATTTCGTCGATGCCCCCGGCATGGTGCAGTTGCGTACCACCGGCGGCGTCAAGAGCCCGGTCGAGGTATCGGCGGAAATCCTCGCCACGTTGCGCCAACGCGCCGAGGATTCGCTCGGCGACGAACTGCTGGGCGCGGTCATCACGGTGCCGGCGTATTTCGATGATGCCCAGCGTCAAGCCACCAAGGACGCCGCGCAGCTGGCGGGTCTGAACGTGCTGCGCCTGCTCAACGAACCCACCGCGGCGGCGCTCGCGTATGGGCTCGATAATGGCGCCGAAGGCCTCTACGCCGTCTACGACCTGGGCGGCGGCACATTCGATATTTCCATCCTGCGGCTGACCAAAGGGGTGTTCGAAGTATTGGCCGCGGGTGGCGACTCCGCGCTTGGCGGTGACGATTTCGATCAGGCGCTCTATCGCTGGATCCTTGCCGAGGCCGGTTTGCCGGCAGCGCTCGCACCGCAGGACGTCCGGCAACTGTTGAATCAGGCGCGCACCGCCAAGGAGGCATTGTCCTCAACGGAGCAAACCGACATCGCGGCGACGCTCAGTGACGGCCGGGCGGTGAGCCTGACGATCAGCGCCGCGCAATTCGCCGGGTTGACGCAGCCCCTGGTGCAGAAAACCATCGGACCGATGCGCAAGGCGTTGCGTGACGCCGGCATTGGCGCGCAAGAGGTCAAGGGCGTTGTGCTGGTGGGCGGCGCCACGCGCATGCCGCATGTGCGCGCCGCGGTCGGCGAGTTCTTCGGCCAGCCGCCGTTGACCGATCTCGACCCTGACCAGGTGGTCGCGCTGGGCGCGGCGATTCAGGCCAATCTGCTGGCGGGCAATCGCGCGCCCGGCGACGATTGGCTGCTGCTCGATGTGATTCCATTGTCGCTCGGCGTGGAAACGATGGGCGGCCTGGTGGAAAAGATCATTCCCCGCAACTCGACCATTCCGGTCGCCCGCGCCCAGGAATTCACCACCTTCAAGGACGGCCAGACGGCGATGGCCATTCATGTCCTGCAAGGCGAGCGCGAACTGGCCAACGACTGCCGCTCGCTGGCCCGTTTCGAATTGCGCGGCATCCCGCCCATGGCCGCCGGCGCGGCCCGGATTCGCGTGACCTACCAGGTCGACGCCGACGGGCTGCTCTCGGTGGTGGCCCAGGAACTCCACTCGGGCGTGGAAGCGTCGATCGTGGTCAAGCCGTCTTACGGGCTGGCCGACGACGACATCGCGCGCATGCTGCAGGACAGTTTCAGTGCCGCCGAGGTCGACATGCGCGCACGTGCCCTGAGAGAAGAGCAGGTCGAGGCCGAGCGCTTGATCGCCGCGACCGAGAGCGCGCTGGATGCCGATCACGATCTGCTCGATGCGGCTGAGCGCACACGCATCGACGCGCAAATCGCCGCCTTGCGCACGCTAGCGACGGGCACCGATCACCTGGCGATCAAGGACGGCATCGACGCGCTTGGCCGTGCTACCGAGGATTTCGCCGCGCGCCGAATGGACAAGAGCATCCGGGCCGCGCTGGCCGGACGCAAGGTCAATGACCTGAATACGTGAACGGCTGATTCTCGCCGATTCGAATGCAAGAAACTGCGGACCGCAAAATGTCACAAATCGTTGTATTACCCCACGTCGAACTCTGCCCGGAAGGCGCCGTGCTGGAAGTCCCGCCGGGCAAAAGCATTTGCGACACGCTGCTCGATAACGGCATCGAAATCGAGCACGCGTGCGAGAAATCGTGCGCCTGCACCACCTGCCACGTGATCGTGCGTGAAGGGTTCGATACCCTCGAGCCCGCCGAGGACGACGAGGAAGATCTGCTCGACCGGGCCTGGGGGCTGGAACCCACCTCTCGCCTGTCGTGCCAGGCGATCGTGCCCGAGGGCGCCGAACTGGTTATCGAGATTCCGAAATACTCGATCAACCACGCTAAGGAAAATCACTGATCGTTGCCGCCGAACTCCCGTGAAGGCAGCCGACTTGAGGAGAATGACGATGAAATGGACCGATACGTTGGATATTGCGATTGCGTTGTACGAGACCCATCCCGACGTCGATCCGCGTTATGTGCGCTTTACCGATTTGCATAACTGGGTGATGTCGCTGGAGGACTTCGACGACGATCCGAAGCACTCTGGGGAGAAGATTCTCGAGGCGATTCAAATGGCGTGGATCGACGAAGCACGCTGAGCATCCGTCCGCGGCCTTGGCCTTGGATAAAAAAAGGGCGATCCCCAGAAGGATCGCCCTTTTTGATTGCGAGCCTGGCGGATACTATCCGGCCATCACAAGCCTGCCGTTCTCCAGCCGCACGCGGGTGCCCGGCTGCACGCCAGGGGCGCTACGGTAGTTGAAGCTGCGCCAGGTGCCGTTGTCCATATGGACGCTGACACGGTAATACGTTTCCGAACGCATATTCTTTTCGACTTCGTTGCCGGCCAGGCCGCCGCCCACGGCGCCGACGACCGTCATGGCGGCACGGCCGTTGCCGGCGCCGAACTGGTTGCCGAGCAGGCCGCCGGCCAGCGCCCCGCCAATGGCGCCGATACCCGTGCTGGCGCCTTGCGTACGCACCGGCGTGACCGATGCCACGGTACCGCATGCGCTGCAGGCGCTGGCACGTTGATGGGCCCGGGCTTCCTGCGCTTCGCGCGCACGCGCCTGGGCCGCGCGCTGCTCATCGGTGCGTGAAGGTGAGGGCGCGTGCTGCGCCTGCGTGACCGCAGGTGTCGGGCGGTCGGTGCCGAGCGCCTTGGGCAGCACGCCGGTGATGGCGGCTACCGCGACCAGACTGGCGATCAATACCGCGCCGGCGGCGGTCGCCACGAGCGGATGCAGGCGGCGTGATGAGTTATTGGTATCCATAGGAGATGCTCCCGCGTGTTCTGTATTCCGTATTCTTTTGGCGCCAGCCTGAGTGGGGGGCTGGCTTGCCGTAAGTGTCGGTGAATTGCCGGACCCCAATGGTTTCAATTTGTAACGGCTTGTAAGCCTGCCGGCCGTGGCGCATCGGGCAAACACCGTGTCGGACGTCGCGACAAGGATTGCGGGGCCACCGCGCGGGCGCGCGAGGGGTAACCGCTCAGAAACGGTTACAAATTCGGCTGCGGCTTTTCGAGCGCGACGCGCGCCCGACACCGGCCATCGGGCCATCGAACCATCGAACCATCGGGCAGCACCGGCGAGAGCGCAGAGCGGCTCGCAAAAATAGAAAAGGGCGGCCTGGGCCGCCCCGACAACGGTGCTGAGATACGGCTCAGTCTTCCCGGCGCATGTGAGGAAACAGAATCACGTCGCGAATATTTGCACTGTTGGTCAGCAGCATGACCAGACGGTCGATGCCGATGCCGCAACCACCGGTCGGCGGCATGCCGTATTCGAGCGCGCGAATGTAGTCGGCGTCGTAGAACATCGCTTCCTCGTCGCCCGCGTCCTTTTGCTCGACCTGCTTGCGAAAGCGCGCGGCCTGGTCTTCCGGATCGTTGAGCTCGGAGAACCCGTTGGCGATTTCACGTCCGGTAATGAACAGTTCGAAGCGTTCAGTGACACCGGGGATTCGATCCGAGGCGCGCGCCAGCGGCGACACTTCGACCGGGTAATCGACGATGAAGGTGGGCTCCCACAACTGGCTCTCCGCCGTCTCCTCGAACAGCGCCAACTGGAGCGCACCGAGCCCGGCGTTGAGAAAATTGGCGGCTTGCGTATCGACACCGAATTTCTTGAGTTCGGTGCGCAGGAATGCGGCATCCTGCAATTGCGCGTCCGTGTAGTGCGGCGCGTATTTCTGGATCGCAGCGCAAATTGTCAGGCGGTGAAACGGCTTGGAAAAATCCAGTTCGCGGCCTTGGTATTCGATGCGCGCCGCGCCGTGTGCGTCGGTCGCAGCCTGGCGGATCAGGTTTTCGGTGAAATCCATCAGCCACGTGTAATCGGTATAGGCCGCATAGAACTCCATCATCGTGAATTCCGGATTGTGGCGCGGCGAGACGCCCTCGTTGCGGAAGTTGCGATTGATCTCGAACACGCGTTCGAACCCACCGACGATGAGTCGCTTCAGATACAGTTCCGGTGCGATGCGCAGGTACATATCCATGTCCAGCGCATTGTGGTGCGTAATGAACGGCTTGGCTGCGGCACCGCCGGGAATCACATGCAGCATCGGCGTTTCGACTTCCATGAAGTCGGCGTCGGCCATGTATTTGCGGATCGAGGCGATCGCCCTGGTGCGCGCGGCGAACGTCGCGCGCGTCTCGGGCGATACGATCAGGTCGACGTAGCGCTGGCGATACCGGGTTTCCTGATCCGCCAGCCCGTGGAATTTGTCCGGCAACGGGCGCAATGCCTTCGACAGCAGGCGCAGTTCCTTGACGCGCACCGACAGTTCGCCCTTGTTGGTGCGGAACAGCACGCCGCGCGCGGCAATGATGTCGCCCATGTCCCAGTGCTTGAAGGCCGTCTGGGTTTGCGCTCCGACATCCTCGGCGCTGATGAAGAACTGAATCTGGCCCGTGGCATCCTGCACGGTGGCGAAGCTGGCTTTGCCCATGACGCGCTTGAGCATCATGCGGCCGGCTACCGCTACAGTGTGCTGGCGTGCCTCGAGTTCTTCCTTGGTGACCGTGCCAAAACTCGCATGCAGATCGCCGGCATGGTCGGTGGGCCGAAAGTCGTTGGGGTAGGCTACGCCGGCAGCCCGAATCGCCTGCAGCTTCTCGCGACGCTCGGCGATGATTTGGTTTTCGTCCAGCGCCTCCGGGGCGCTTGCGGGTGTGTTGCGGGAGTCGGTCATGGGCGGGATGGAGAGTTATTCGGTAAAGCGAAGCGCGTGCAGCAGCGCGTTTTTCATCTGGCCGTCGGGCGCGCCCAGCCAGATCAGTTCAGTCTTGTCCTCGTGATGCTTCGAGGCTTGCGGCGCGGCGCCAGGATCGCGCACGAACATGCCCACCATGGTGTCCGAGCGAGGCTCGAACAGAACGTGGATGTGCTCGCTCGGGCAGTCGTGCGGTTTGCAGCTCTCGGCGAGCAGCCACGGCTTGCCGTTGATCTGTATCCGTTGCGCCGGCGTCGACGTACCGCCGGTCCTGACCCAGCCGGGCAGACCCGCGCTGGCGATCAGCTGTCGGTAAGCATCGGCGAACATCGGCATTTTCAGCAAGTCATGCAGGTACGGGCCGGACGCCTCGCTGGCGAGCTCGCCGCCATCGTGCGCCGGCCGGCCGGCAAACCCGGACGAGGAAGCCGCGGCCGGCAGGCTCATGGAGCCGGCCTGAACGCTGGCAATTCCCAGTCCTGCCAATGCCAGTGCGCATAGCAGCCGACGCATCGTCACACCCCTTGCTTCAGGCTGGCAACGATGAAGTCATCCAGGTCGCCGTCGAGCACGGCGCGCGTGTTGCTGACCTCGACATTGGTGCGCAAATCCTTGATACGCGACTGATCGAGCACGTATGAGCGGATCTGATGACCCCAGCCCACGTCGGTCTTGCTCGACTCGAGTTTGTCCTGCTCGGCCTGGCGCTTGCGCAATTCGAACTCGAACAGGCGCGACTTGAGCATCGCCATGGCCTCGGCGCGATTGCGGTGCTGCGAGCGATCGTTCTGGCACTGCACGACGATGCCGGTCGGCAAGTGAGTGATGCGCACCGCCGAGTCGGTCTTGTTGATGTGCTGCCCGCCGGCGCCGGAGGCACGGAACGTGTCGATGCGCAGATCGGCGGGGTTGATGTCGACCTCGATCGAGTCGTCCACCTCCGGGTACACGAACACGCTCGAGAATGACGTATGACGGCCGCCCGACGAATCGAACGGCGACTTGCGCACCAGCCGGTGCACGCCTGTTTCGGTGCGCAGAAAGCCGTAGGCATACTCGCCGTTGACCTTGATCGTCGCGCTCTTGATGCCGGCCACATCGCCGGCCGATTCTTCGAGGATTTCCGTCTTGAAGCCCTTGCGTTCGCAATATCGCAAATATTGGCGCAGCAGCATCGCCGCCCAATCGCAGGCTTCGGTGCCGCCAGCGCCGGCCTGGATGTCGAGAAAGCAATTGTTCGGGTCGACCGGATTGTTGAACATCCGGCGAAACTCCATATCGCCGACACGTCGGGCAATCGCGGCGGTGTCGGCCTCGACGGCGAGCAACGTTTCTTCGTCGGACTCTTCGCGCGCCAAATCGAACAGATCCTGGGTATTGCGCAGGTCCCCGTCGAGCGAGGTCAGGGCGAGTACGACGCCTTCGAGCTGTTTCTTTTCCTTGCCGAGTTCCTGGGCGCGCTTGGCGTCGTTCCAGACGTTCGGATCTTCGAGCTCCCGGTTGACGGAGTCTAGACGCAGTTCCTTGGCATCGTAGTCAAAGATACCCCCGTAGCTCGCCGGCGCGGGTGCGCAGGTCGGCGAGCAAAGTTTCGATGGCGTTGAGGCGTTCGGCTTCCATGAGCAGCAGTCAGTTCGGGAGAAACAGAAATTATAGCCGATCGAGGCGAGCCGGTCCGGCCGGCGAAGCGATAAACGACGCGCGAAACCCTTGCAAACACGCCATTTACGCTCCCGCCGCGTGCTCGACGATCAGTTGCACGCGCGCCGCGCCGTTGAAGGTGTCGCTGGCCAGCCGATAGGCCACTAGCGCACGCTCGGGCAGCAGCACGTTATGGTTGAACCAAATGGCGTTGTAGCGCTGGCGCGGCTGGCCGGGGCGGCTCAGTTGCAGTTTCAGGTGCTTGTCCTTGAGCAGTGTCTGCGAGAGCACCTGGAATTCGCCGCAGAAGACCGGCGGCGGGAATCCCTGGCCCCATACCTGGCTGTCGAGCAGTTCCACGAAGGACGGCGAGAAGCATGTCTCGTCGTCGAGGTCGCCGTCGGTTTCAATCACCCGAGAGAGGGCTTTTTCGTCCAGCCACTCGCTGCCGACCGCCTCGAAGGCGGCGGCGAAACGGTCGACGTCGTCGGCTTGCAGGGTCAGTCCGGCCGCCATCGCGTGCCCGCCGAATTTACGGATCAGGCCGGGATCGCGCTTGGTTACGAGGTCGAGCGCATCGCGCAGATGAAAGCCGGGAATCGAGCGGCCCGAGCCCTTGACCAGGCCGTCGTCGCCTGGCGCGAAAACGATCGTCGGTCGATAGAATTTTTCTTTCAGGCGCGCCGCGACGATGCCGATGACACCCTGGTGCCAGGTGTCGTTGAAAACGCACAGGGTCGAGGCTCGCCGCGGGTCGAAGCGGGCCAGGTCGGCCAGCGCTTCCTGCTGCATGCCGGTCTCGATCTCGCGCCGCTCGCGGTTCATGGCGTCGAGTTCCTGCGCCAGCTGCCAGGCGCGCCCGCTATCGTCGGTGAGCAGGCATTCGATGCCCAGCGACATATCGGCAAGCCGGCCCGCCGCATTCAGGCGCGGGCCGAGACCGAAGCCGAGATCGAAGCCGCCGGCGGTGCGAGCGTTGCGCCCGGCCGCCCGAAAGAGCGCGGCGATACCCGGTTGCATTCGCCCGGCGCGAATGCGGGAAAGACCTTGCGCCACCAGGATGCGGTTGTTGCTGTCGAGCTTGACCACGTCGGCGACCGTGCCCAGCGCGACCAGGTCGAGCAGGGCATCCAGGCGCGGCTGGCTGGCGGCATCGAAATGGCCGCGTTGGCGAAGTTCGGCGCGCAGCGCCAGCAGCACGTAAAACATCACGCCGACGCCGGCCAGATGCTTGCTCGCGAAGGTGCAGCCCGGCTGATTGGGATTGACGATGCAGCGCGCCTGCGGCAGCGTGTCGCCGGGCAAGTGGTGGTCGGTGACGACGACGTCGATGTTCAGCGCCTGGGCGGCGGCGACACCGTCGAGGCTGGCGATGCCGTTGTCGACGGTGATCAGCACGTCCGGCGCGCCGCCGCGCCGGCGCGCGGCCAGCGCGACGATTTCGGGCGTCAGGCCATAGCCGTATTCGAAGCGGTTGGGCACCAGGTAATCCACCTCCGCGCCCATCGTGCGCAGCCCGCGTACGGCGACGGCGCATGCCGTGGCACCGTCGCAGTCGTAGTCGGCCACCACCAGCATGCGCCGCCGCGCGGTGATGGCGTCGGCCAAAAAGGCGGCCGTCGCGTCGATGCCTTTGAGTTCGGAGGGCGGCAGCAGGCGTGATAGTCCGCTCTCCGTTTCGGCGGCCTGAGTGATACCGCGCGCCGCATACAGGCGCGCCAGAACCGGGTGCAAACCGGCGTTGCTCAACGCCTCGGCTGCTGCGGCAGGGTAGCTGCGGGTGACAAGTTGCGTCATATCGCGCTCAAGCCGGCCAGCCGGCTCGCCAGCGGCCCACGACGCCAGAATTTGCGCAGGTCGCCGCGCCGGGCCAGCAGTGTTACTTGCTGGGTGTCGCCGCATAGCGTGAGGCTCAGACGCGCCAGATCGCCCTGCTCCAATTGCGCCAGCGCCGGCGCGAACCAGGCGTTTTCCAGGCGCACCAGCGCATCGCGCCAGCGGGCCCAATCCTGGCGGACGAAGTGGCCGGCAAGCTCGCCCAGTTCGACCAGCGTGGTGCCCGCCGGCCACGTCGTCGGGCTCGGGCAGTCGTCGGCCGGCGTGCCGACGGGAATGCTGTGGTGCAACGCGAGCCCTCGCGTCGCCGGGTTTTCGCTGTGCACTGCCGCAAGATGCCGGCCGGGCCCATCTGCCGAAGCGAGCCTGCCGCCGCCATACAGCCATACGGAATTCACCGGCGGCAGGCCAAGCGCTTCTCGGCGCGCGTTGACCGGGTGATCGAACCAGGTCATCTGGATCTCGTTCTGCAATTTCAACCAGGCACGGGCGCCATCGCCGCTGGGCATCCAGATGTCGATGTTATGGCCGCAGGCACGCAGCAGCGACGTCGTATGCAAGGCGCCCAGCGCGTCGTCGGCCAGATACCAACGCGCCGGCCGGGTGCCGGATGGGGCAAGCAGTGCGGCGTCGCCAGCTATCAGCGGCAGCGCGGCCGCGTGCAGGGCTGCGGCGTCCTGCGCATTGAGTTCGAGGTCCGACGGATCGGTTAATACGAGGTGATCGCGTGCGATGTGAATGTGTACCGGCTGCGCGCAGAACCAGGTGCGCTCGCCCGGCACGCCGCCATCGGCCAGCAACATGTATGGTGCCAGCGGCGTCTGGTCGCCGGACTCGGTCAAGCCGAAAGTACGCGCGAGCCAGCGCTCGTGCGGCAACGTATGCTGAAACGGGTCGGCCGGCGCGTGATGATCGGTCAGACTGGCGCGCGCCAGCAACTTTTCCAGCGCGGGCAACTCCAATCCGGCGACGAGTGCGGCTGCCTCGGCTGCTGGCGGCAGTACGAAGGGCACCAACAGATGTAGGGCGGGTGTATCCATAGTGTGCGAATTGTATGGCAAACTGCGCCCTGGCAGGCCGATACCCTACTGTCAAGTTACTAGAAAACAAGGTTAAGCTTGAAATTTCCCTACGAATGGCAAATAGGCTGGCGCTACACCCGCACGGGCAAGCGATCGTCCAACAACAGTTTCATTTCCTTCATTTCGCTGATCTCGATGTCGGGTATCGCGCTCGGCGTGGCGGCGCTGATCATCGTGCTGTCGGTGATGAACGGCTTTCAGAAGGAAGTGCGTGACCGCATGCTTTCGGTGCTGGCGCATATTGAGATCTTTTCCGTTGACGGCAGCATTCCCGACTGGCACCTGACGGCAACCCAGGCATTGACTAACAAGGAGGTGATGGCCGCCGCGCCTTATGTCGGCGAGCAGGCGATGCTCACGCGTGACGACGTCGTGCGCGGCGTGGTGCTGCGCGGTGTCGAGCCCAGCGCGGAGGCCAACGTCTCGGGGATCGCCAAGGATATGAAGCAAGGCTCGCTGAGCTCGCTCAAGCCAGGCAGCTTCGGCATTGTGCTGGGCCGGGAACTGGCCGAGGCGCTGGGGGTTCAGGTGGGCGACAAGGTGACGCTGGTGGCGCCCGAGGGCACCATTACGCCGGCGGGCATGTTGCCGCGAGTCAAGCAGTTTACGGTCACCGGTATTTTCATGGCCGGTCACTACGAGTTCGACAGCACGCTCGCGCTGATCAATATCAAGGACGCCGAGGTGTTATACCGACTGAGCGGGCCGACCGGCGTGCGACTCAAGCTCCACGACATGGAGCGTGCGCCGATCGTGGCGCGGGAACTGGCCCATACGCTCACCGGCGACCTGTGGGTGCGCGACTGGACCCAGCAAAACAAGAACTGGTTCGTCGCGGTGCAGACCGAGAAGCGCATGATGTTCATCATCCTGACACTCATCATCGCTGTAGCAGCGTTCAATCTGGTCTCGTCGTTGGTCATGACGGTAACCGACAAGCAGGCGGACATTGCTATCTTGCGCACCCTTGGTGCGCAACCGTCGTCGATCATGAAGATTTTCATTGTGCAGGGCATCACGATCGGTTTTATCGGGACGCTGCTCGGCGTCGGCTTCGGTAGCCTGATTGCCGCCAATATCAGCACTATCGTGCCGTTTATCGAGCGCCTGTTCGACGTTCATTTCTTGCCGCAAAGCGTGTATTTCATCAGCGAGTTGCCGTCCGACCTGCGCTCGGGCGATGTCACTCGCATCGGTGTGATTTCCTTCATCCTCGCTTCGCTGGCGACCATTTACCCGAGCTGGCATGCCGCGCGTGTCAAGCCGGCGGAGGCCCTGCGCTATGAATAACGTCACGCCAATGGCCGGCAGCGGGGGCGGTGACATCGTGCTGCAGGCGCGCGATGTGCACAAAACCTTTCAGCAGGGCCAACTCAACGTCAACGTGCTGCATGGCGTCAATCTCGACATCCGGCATGGCGAGAAAGTCGCGATCGTCGGTTCCTCCGGCTCCGGCAAGAGCACGCTGCTGCACGTGCTGGGTGGTCTGGACGAGCCCACGAGCGGCAATGTATCGCTGCTCGGGCAGCCCTTCACGGCCTTGCGCGAGCGGGAAAAAACCGACCTGCGCAACCGGTCGCTCGGCTTCATCTATCAGTTTCACCATTTGCTGCCCGAGTTCAGTGCGCTCGACAACGTCGCGATGCCGCTGCTGATACGCCGGCAGGACACTGCCGAGGCGCACGCGGCAGCACAGGCGATGCTCGAGCGAGTCGGCCTGGGCAACCGCGTCAAGCATCGGCCCAGCGAGCTATCGGGCGGCGAGCGGCAACGGGTCGCGGTGGCGCGTGCGCTGGTGACGCATCCGGCATGCGTGCTGGCCGACGAACCGACCGGCAATCTCGACGGCGCCAGCGCCGACACGGTTTTTGCTCTGATGCTGGACTTGAGCACCCGGCTCAACACCAGTTTCGTCATCGTCACGCACGATATCGATCTGGCGCATCGCTGCGACCGCATTTTGCGCTTGAAGGACGGCGTGCTGTCTGCCTGAGCGCACGCTGCACCGTGACATCTCCCCCCGAATCCGGCGTGCGTTGCAAGGCGCCTGCTCGTACAATGTTTTCGATGGGAGATTGACGCATGTGGATCGACACACACTGTCACCTGGATGCCGGGGAATTCGACGATGACCGCGATGCGGTGGTGAGCGCCGCCGAGCGCGCCGGCGTTCGAGGGATCGTCGTGCCGGCCGTCTCGCGGGACAATTTCGGCGCCGCGCGCGACGCCGCTCATCGCTTTGCCGGGGGCGCCTTTGCGCTGGGAATTCATCCGATGTACACGCCGCATGCGGCCGAGGCCGACCTGGCGGTGCTGCGCGACGCCGCGCAGGCCGCACTGGGGGACGCGCGCTTCGTCGCCATCGGCGAGATCGGTCTCGATTTCTTTGTCGAAGGACTCGACGCCGAACGTCAGCACTTCTTTTACGTCGAGCAATTGAAAATTGCGCGCGAGCTCGATTTGCCGGTCATTCTTCACGTCAGGCGTTCGCAGGATGCATTGCTCAAACAATTGCGTCGCTTCGACGTGCGCGGCGGTATTGCTCATGCGTTCAACGGCAGCTTTCAGCAAGCCGAGGCGTTTATCGAGCGCGGTTTCAAGCTCGGTTTCGGTGGCGCGCTGACCTTCGAGCGGGCACTGCAAATTCGTCGCCTGGCGACCCAACTGCCGCTCGATGCGCTCGTCATGGAGACCGACGCACCGGACATTCCTCCCGCCTGGCGCTACAAGCAGCGCAACGATCCCGGGCAGTTGCCGCGCATGGCGGAAATTCTGGCCGGTCTGCGTGGTATCGAGCCGGAGATACTTGAGGCCGCTACAACGCAAAATGCCTATGCGGCACTGCCGCGCCTGCGCGCAGTGCTGGCCGACGCAAACGCCCGCTGACCAGCCGGCGCGGGTCCGATGCGGCTTATTCTGCTGGCAGGCGCCGCCGGCGTTTGGGCGTTGCAGCAATGCGCTCAATTGCCGGCGCGGCATGGCATTCTCGCTTGCGTGGCGATTGCCATCGTCGCCGCACTGGCGGCGCTGGGCGCACGCCTCGGAGCACGTCGTCGAGCCGGGCGGTATGCCTGCTACGGTGTGTTGGCTCTGTGCGCTGCCGCGCTGGGCTTTTCATGGGCAGCGCTGCGCGCGGAGTGGCGTTTGGCCGACGAACTCAACCCCGGCTGGGAACGGCGCGACGTCACCGTGGAGGGCGTGGTGTCGACGCTGCCGGCGCAGTTGGCGCGGGGCGTGCGATTCGGTTTCGATATCGAGACGAGCCAGCGTGAAGGCGTCGTGCCACACCACGTGCAATTGTCGTGGTATGCCGAGCGGCGTGGTGCGGCAACACCATTGCCGGAGGTGCGACCGGGTCAGCGCTGGCGAATGACGATACGACTCAAGCGGCCGCACGGCACCGCCAATCCCCAAGGGTTTGATTACGAAGCCTGGCTGCTGGCCAAACGCATTCGCGCTACCGGCTACGTGCGTACCGGCAAGGCAAGGGTGCCCGTGCTGCTGGCCGAGCGGTTGCCTTCGGCCCGCTACGCGCTGGCGCGCTGGCGCGATCGGCTACGCGGTCATATTCACGGGGCTCTGCCGCCGGATGCTCGCTATGGGGGCGTGCTGAGCGCGCTGACAATTGGCGATCAGCGCGCGATAGCGCAGCCCGACTGGCAACTGTTTCAGCGCACCGGCGTGAGCCATCTGTTGG
The DNA here is from genome assembly GCF_001931675.1 of Pandoraea thiooxydans. Classification (NCBI taxonomy): domain Bacteria; kingdom Pseudomonadati; phylum Pseudomonadota; class Betaproteobacteria; order Burkholderiales; family Burkholderiaceae; genus Pandoraea; species Pandoraea thiooxydans. The sequence goes on from NZ_CP014839.1 coordinate 1,103,501, forward strand.
CGATATCCGGCCTGCATATCGCTCTGGTCGGCGGGTTGGCTGCTGCCGTGGCCAACCGGCTGTGGCGTTACCGGGCTCGCGCCGGCGCGTCGTGGCCCATGCTGACGCCGGCTCAGCGCGTCGCGGCGCTGGCGGGATTGCTGGCCGCGTTGGGATATGCTGCCATGGCGGGTTTCGGTATTCCGGCGCAGCGCTCTCTCTACATGCTGAGCGTGGTAGCGCTGGCATACTGGGCCGGCCGTCGCAGCGGCTCGTCGCATGTGATGTGCTGGGCTTTGGCCGTCGTGCTGATAATCGATCCGTGGGCGATCCTGGCGCCGGGGTTCTGGCTTTCGTTCGGCGCTGTATCGACCATTCTTTATGCCATGCGGCTCGCGGACGACTCGACTGGCGGACGTTGGCGGGTCTGGCGACAGGCAGCCCACGTTCAGTACGCGGTAACGCTTGGCATGGTGCCGTTGACGCTCGCATTGTTCGCGCAGGTTTCGGTGGTCGGGCCGTTGGCCAATGCGCTGGCAATTCCCCTGGTCAGTGTGCTGGTAACGCCAATGGCGCTGGCCGGCGCATTGATGCCTGCGCCATTGGGCAGCTGGCTGCTGCAAGGCGCGCATTTCCTGATTGAGTGGCTCACGGTGTGGCTGCGCTGGCTCGATGGCTTGCCGCTGGCGGTCTGGCGCGCGCCGCGGCCGCCGTGGTGGTTGACGCTGATGGCGCTGACTGGGGTTGCGTGGCTGCTGGCCCCACGCGGCTGGCCGATGCGTTGGGCCGGGGCGGGGCTGCTGCTGCCGCTGCTGCTTCGTGCGCCGGAACGCCCCGCCGACGGCGAATTCCGTCTGCTGGCGTTCGATGTGGGGCAGGGTACGGCGGTGCTGGTCGAGACGGCGGGTCACCGCCTGTTGTACGACACCGGGCCGCGACTGTCCGCGGCTGTCGATGCCGGCGCTCGTGTCATCGTGCCATATCTGTACGCGCGCGGCATCGAGCACCTCGACATGCTGGTGGTCAGCCATCAGGACGACGACCATGCGGGGGGCGCGCAGTCGGTGCTGTCCGGCGTGCGGGTGAGCGAGACGCGCTCGTCGCTGACGCCGGAGCATCCCATCGTGGCAGGCTCGCTGCGCCATCGTGCCTGTGGCGACGGCCAGTCGTGGGTGTGGGACGGGGTGCGTTTCGACATGCTGCATCCGGACGCGGCCACGCTGGCTTCGAGCAAGATCCGACCCAATGGGCGCAGCTGTGTGTTGCGCGTGTCGAACGCACGTCACGCGGCGCTGTTGCCCGGCGATATCGAGCGCGCGCAGGAGGCCGAATTGCTGGCACGGCTGCCGGCCGAACGACTGGCGGCCGATATTGTCGTGGCGCCTCATCATGGCAGCTTGACCTCCTCGACGTCCGCATTTGTCGCGGCCGTCTCGCCTCGTTACGTGATTTATCAGGCGGGCTATCTCAACCGATTCGGCCATCCGCGCGAGGCGGTTACGGCCCGCTATGCCGCGCATGGTGCGATGGCGTTTCGGAGTGATCGGCACGGCGCAGTCGAATTCAGTACCGCCGGGGAAAGGCTGCGGGTGTCGGCCTGGCGTGTCGAGGCGAAGCGATACTGGATGGGGCGCTGAGCCGGCCGCGCCATGACTTTGGATGCTTTCCTCTATGACAGCGCGGGCGCGCAACGCGATCACGCCGCTAGAATGGCATTTTGTGGAACATCTTTTCGTCATGTCTCGGGAGATTATTCATTTTTCACACGCCAACGGTTTTCCGTCGTCTGTGTATAGGAAATTGTGGCGCTTGCTGGGGGATGATTACGAAGTTCGTGCGATCGAGCGCATCGGTCATGACAAGCGCTATCCGGTGACCCCGGAGTGGGCGCTTCTGCGCGACGAGCTGGTGGATACGCTCGCTCGCGAATATACCGAGCCGGTCTGGCTGGTCGGGCATTCGCTCGGCGGCTTTCTCAGCCTGATGGCCGCCATACGGGCGCCGCAACGGGTGCGCGGGGTCGTCATGCTCGACTCGCCGATCGTCGCGCCCGGGTGGCGCGTACACCTGCTTCGCCTGAGCCAATTGACCGGCTTGTATGACCGCCTGTCGCCGGCACGAGCCACCCGCACACGCCGCACCCACTGGGACAATTGGGACGCCGCCTGGCGGCACTTCAAATCCAAGCCGGTATTTGCCCGCTGGGATGAAGACATGCTGGCCGACTACATTACCTTTGGGACGTCGCCCACCGGGTTTGGTGCCCAGCGGGTGCTGGCGTTCGAGCGCGAGATCGAATACCGGATCTACCGCACCTTGCCCCGCCGGTTGGGCGCGCGGGCACAGCGGGGTGTCCCGGTGCCGGTCGGATTTCTGGCTGGTACCGACTCCAGGGAGTTACGCCAGGTCGGGCTGGCGGCAACCCGGCAACTGGTCGGCGAGCGGCTGCGTTATGTGCCCGGCACTCATCTGTTTCCGATGGAGCAGCCGGAACAAACCGCCGAGCGCCTGCGCGAGGTGCTGCGGGCGTTGCGGGGTGCGCAAGGCCTGCCGGCGGCGGCCTGAGGTTCACCCGATCGGCTCCTGCAACGTGCTCGCGCCAGCCCGGATAGTCGAAGCCAGGGCTGGCTGTCAAGCGCAAAATTTGCGGCGCCGCGTCGCGGCGTGGCTGGGGCTTTACGGTATAATCCGGCTTTCCCGCGAGCAATTAATGCGATGACTAAGTTCGTTTTTGTCACCGGCGGCGTGGTGTCCTCTCTCGGCAAGGGGATTGCAGCTGCTTCTCTCGCCGCGATTCTCGAATCGCGCGGCCTCAAAGTCACCCTCCTCAAACTCGATCCCTACATCAACGTCGACCCCGGCACGATGAGCCCGTTCCAGCACGGCGAGGTGTTCGTTACCGAGGACGGCGCGGAAACCGATCTGGATCTGGGGCACTACGAGCGCTTCATCAGCGCCAAGATGCGCAAGGCCAACAATTTCACCACCGGCCAGATCTACGAGTCGGTGATTCGCAAAGAGCGGCGTGGCGAGTATCTGGGCAAGACGGTTCAGGTCATCCCGCATATCACCAACGAAATCCAGGCGTTTGTCGAGCGCGGCGCACGTTCCACGTGGGACGGGCACCCGGATGTCGCCATCGTGGAAATCGGCGGTACGGTCGGCGATATCGAGTCGCTGCCGTTCCTGGAGGCAGCCCGGCAAATGAGCCTGCGGCTGGGGCGTAATCAGGCGGCCTTCGTGCACTTGACGCTGGTGCCCTACATCGCCACGGCAGGCGAATTGAAAACCAAACCGACTCAGCACAGCGTGCAGAAATTGCGCGAAATCGGTATCTCGCCGGACGTGTTGCTGTGCCGGGCGGATCGCCCGATTCCGGACGACGAGCGAGCCAAGATTTCGCTGTTCTCCAACGTCCCGCAGGACGCGGTGATTTCGGTGTGGGACGTCGATACGATCTACAAGATTCCGCAGATGCTGCACGACCAGGGCATGGACACGATCATCTGCGACGAACTCAAGCTGACGCCGCAGCCTGCCGATCTGTCGATGTGGGCCAAGCTGGTCGAGGCAATCGAGCACCCGAAGCACGAGGTGACGATCGGCATGGTCGGCAAGTATGTCGATCTGACAGAGTCGTACAAGTCGCTGATCGAAGCGCTCAAGCATGCGTCGATCCACACGTCGACACGCGTGAACATCGAATACCTCGACTCGGAGCAAATCGAGAAGGAAGGCACCGACTGCCTCAAGCAATTGGATGCGATCCTGGTACCCGGCGGTTTCGGTCGTCGCGGCACCGAGGGCAAGATAAAGGCAATTCGCTATGCGCGCGAGAATCGCGTGCCATATTTGGGCATCTGCCTGGGCATGCAGTTGGCGGTTATCGAATTCGCGCGGGATGTGGCGCACCTGGCCGGGGCCAACAGCACGGAGTTCGACCCGAGCACTGACCATCCGGTCGTCGCGCTCATTACCGAATGGCTGGATCGCGACGGGCGCATCGAACAGCGTTCCGAAGACTCCGAGCTCGGCGGCACCATGCGCCTCGGGGCGCAGCGCGTACCGATTGCCCCGGGCACCCTGGCGTCGCGCATCTACGGCGATCATGTCAACGAGCGTCATCGCCATCGCTATGAAGTAAACAACCACTACGTTCCCCAGCTGGAAGCGGGGGGGCTGGTGATTTCGGCCCGCACTCCGAGTGAAAATCTGCCGGAAATCATGGAATTGCCGCAGCAGATCCACCCGTGGTTCGTTGGCGTCCAGTTCCACCCGGAGTTCACCTCGACGCCGCGCGATGGCCATCCGCTGTTCAAGGCTTATGTCGAAGCGGCGCTGGCGGGCCAGGCGGCTCGCAAGAAGGCGGCCTGAGACACGGCCCGGGAGACGGATCATGAAATTATGCGGTTTCGATGTCGGGCTGGAGCATCCCTTTTTCCTGATTGCCGGCACCTGTGTGGTCGAGTCCCAGCAACTGGCGCTCGACACGGCGGGAACCCTGAAGGAAATCTGCGCGGCGCTAGATATCCCCTTCATTTACAAGTCGTCCTACGACAAGGCAAACCGCAGCTCCGGCAAGTCATTTCGCGGGCCGGGCCGTGCCGCCGGTTTGAAGGTGCTCGACGAAGTGCGCCGCCAAATCGGCGTGCCGGTGCTTACCGACGTGCATACCGAGGAGGAAGTATCCGAGGTAGCGGCGGTGGTGGATGTATTGCAGACGCCGGCGTTTCTGTGCCGCCAGACCGATTTCATCTGGGCCTGCGCGCAGTCGGGCAAGCCGGTCAATATCAAAAAGGGGCAGTTCCTTGCGCCTCACGATATGGTCAACGTGATTGCCAAGGCGCGTGATGCGGCGCGCGAGGCCGGTCTGCCGGAAGATAATTTCATGGCGTGCGAGCGCGGCGCCTCGTTCGGCTACAACAACCTGGTGTCCGATATGCGCTCGCTGGCGATCATGCGCGAGACTGGCGCACCGGTGGTGTTCGATGCGACGCATTCGGTGCAGCTGCCGGGTGGCCAGGGCACCAGTTCGGGCGGCCAGCGCGAATTCGTGCCGGTGCTGGCACGCGCCGCGGTTGCCGTGGGGGTGGCTGGGCTTTTCATGGAAACCCATCCGGATCCGGCGCACGCCAAGTCCGATGGGCCGAACGCCGTGCCGCTGCATCGCATGAAGGATTTGCTGACGTCGCTCAAGGAGCTCGATAAGGTCGTCAAGCGTGGCGTATTCCTGGAGCAGGATTTCAACTGAGAAGTGGCTGAAGCATGCCGCCGCCGAGGCCAGAAACATGGCGGAGCAGCGAAGCCGGGTATAGCGGCTCAGGGATTGGCAAATTTTGCATCACTCGCTAATCTTGCCGGTTTGAATTGTTTTTTCCATCGAGGAACTCATGAGTGCAATCGTAGACATCATCGGCCGCGAGATACTGGATTCGCGCGGCAACCCGACAGTCGAGTGCGACGTGTTGCTGGAATCCGGCGTGATGGGACGGGCCGCCGTGCCGTCGGGCGCATCGACCGGTTCGCGCGAGGCGATCGAGCTGCGTGACGGTGATGGCAGCCGGTATCTCGGCAAGGGTGTGCTCAAGGCGGTGGAACACATCAATACCGAGATTTCCGAAGCGATCATGGGGCTGGATGCGGCCGAACAGGCGTTTCTCGACAAGACGCTGATCGAACTCGATGGTACCGACAACAAGTCCCGTCTGGGCGCCAATGCGACGTTGGCCGTGTCGATGGCGGTGGCCAAGGCTGCGGCCGAGGAAGCCGGCCTGCCGCTGTATCGTTACTTTGGCGGATCCGGCGCGATGCAGATGCCGGTGCCGATGATGAATATCGTCAACGGCGGCGCGCATGCCAATAACAGCCTGGACATCCAGGAATTCATGGTGATGCCGGTCGGGCAGGAGAGCTTTCGCGAGGCACTGCGCTGCGGCGCGGAAATCTTCCACGCGCTCAAGAAAATCCTCTCCGACAAGGGCATGAGCACCTCGGTGGGTGACGAAGGCGGTTTCGCGCCGAATTTCGCCAGCAACGAAGAGTGCCTGAACACGATCCTGCAGGCCATCGACAAGGCCGGCTATCGTGCTGGCGACGACGTGGTGCTGGCCCTCGACTGCGCCTCGAGCGAGTTCTACAAGGACGGCAAATATCACCTGTCGGGTGAAGGGCTGCAACTGACGTCGACGGAGTTCGCCGACTATCTGGCGGTGCTGGCCGACAAATTTCCGATCGTGTCGATCGAAGACGGCATGGCCGAAAACGATTGGGACGGATGGAAAGTCTTGACCGAGAAGTTGGGCAAGAAGGTTCAACTGGTCGGCGACGATCTGTTCGTGACCAACACCAAGATTCTCAAGGAAGGTATCGAGCAGGGCGTGGCCAACTCGATTCTGATCAAGATCAATCAGATCGGCACGCTGACCGAAACGTTCGCGGCCATTGAAATGGCCAAGCGCGCCGGCTATACCGCCGTCGTGTCGCACCGCTCCGGCGAGACCGAGGATTCGACGATTGCAGACATCGCGGTAGGCACCAATGCCGGGCAGATCAAGACCGGCTCGCTCTCGCGGACTGACCGCATGGCCAAATACAACCAACTGCTGCGCATCGAGGAAGATCTCGGCGACGTCGCCAGTTATCCGGGCAAGTCCACGTTCTACAATCTGCGCTGATACGCGCGCTGAGCGCCCGCCCGGCGTTTCGCAGGGCGGGTGAATTGCCCGAGAGCAAACACGATGCGATTCGTGACCCTGGTGCTGGTTCTGTTGCTGGCGCTGATCCAGTACCCTCTATGGTTCGGCAGCGGCGGGTGGCTGCATGTGCGCGAATTGCGGCAGCAACTTGCTCTTCAACAACAGAAAAACGAACAGTTGAAGGAGCGCAACGAACGGCTGGCCGGTGAAGTGCAGAATCTGAAAGATGGCACGGCAGCGATCGAGGAGCGTGCGCGCTATGAGCTCGGCATGATCAAGGACGGCGAGGTCTTCGTGCAATTTGTCGCGCCAGACGGTACCGCCGATCCGTTTCGCTGGGGGGCGAGCGGCGCCGCCGCCGCCGGGCAATTACCTCCCCACGCAATTGCGCAGGCTGTGCATCAGTCGCCGACGGCAAAGCATCCACGCACCCATCGCGAGCACGCCAAACGCTAGCGCTGAAAAAAGCGCGACTTACCAGCCCCACCCCCAGGGGCTCGACCCATAGTAGTAACCGAAGCCGTAACGAGGTCCGAACCACGGCCCATAACCACCGTAGTAGTAGGCATTCGCGTTCCAAGCGTCCCGCAGGGCGGCATTGTAAGCAGCCCAGGCGCGTCGATTGCGGATGTCATTCTCCTGCTCCTGCAGCAGGCGCGCATCGAGCTCCGTCAGTTTTTTGCTTTGCTCCGGCGTCAATTTCGGTGCCAGGCGGGCTGCGGCCCCCTCGGGTAGCCGCTGGATGGGCGCACCGCGCGGCGGCAGCGCCGCGCATCCGCCCAATACTGCGGCGCAGAGGCTAATCAAAACCAGCCGTCGCGGGCGGGGTGAAATAGACGCGAGAATGGTGTTCATTGAATTTCCGACTGGTAGCTTCCGGAGCATCGGCCCGATACTGGCGTTGCTCAATGCCGCTGCGATGGAGCAGCGGTCACATCGGCTGAGAACTTGTCGCCCGCGAAAAGTTGCGCCGCATCGACCGCGTCGAACGTATAGTGCTGGCGGCAATACTCGCAGTCGATATCAATTTTCTCGCGCTCGTCCAGAACGCTTTTGACTTCCTCCCAGCCGAGCATGCGCAACATGTTGCCCACGCCGCGGCGTGAGCATGTGCAACGAAAACGGGTCGGCAGCGGTTCGAACACCCGCACGTCCTCCTGCCAGAAGAGACGGTGCAACAGATCGTCGGCGGATACCGAGAGCAATTCGTCGCGCTTGAGCGTCGCACCCAGGTGGCATGCGCGCTCCCAGGTATCCTCGGCCTCCTGGGCGACAGCGCGTGCATCGCCGCCCCCCTCGCCGGGCAGACGCTGCAACATGACGCCAACCGCTTGTTGCTCATCTGCGGCCAGCCAGAGATGCGTATCGAGCTGCTCGGAATGCAGCATGTAATGCCGCAGAACTGCCGCCATGTCTTCGAGCGGTCCGTCTTCGTCGGCCAGCGGGACGATGCCTTGGTAGGCCTGCTGGCCGGGGCGCTTGTCGTGCGGGTCGAGCGTGATGGCGAAACGTCCGTTGCCATTGGCATTGACCATTTGCGCCAGGGTCGGACTGGCGGGCAGGTCGGGCGAATATTTGGCCGTGGCACGCATCGTGAGGTCCGAGTTGCACTCGACCACCAGCATCTGTACCGGACCGTCGCCGTGGATTTGCATGATCAGGGCGCCGTCGAATTTGAGATTGGCCGACAGAAGCGCGGCGGCGGCCATCATTTCGCCCAGGAGCGTGCGCACGGGCGCCGGATAATCGTGATTCTGCAGCACGGTTCGCCACGTCGTACGCAGATTCACGATTTCGCCGCGCACCGGCGCGGCGTCGAATACGAATTTCTTGAGTTGGTCGGACACTGAATGGGATTCCTGCGATAAAGGGGCGAGCCCCCCGCGGCGTCGATGAGAAAAAGAGCGATCAGCCGATTCTGACCAGCTTTTCCTTGAAGAATTGACGCCGTGTGGAGTAACTCTGAGTGGCGGCCATCATGCGCTGCCGATCTTCTTCGGTCAGCTGCCTCACCACTTTGGCGGGCGAACCCAGAATCAGGGAGTTATCTGGAAATACCTTGCCCTCGGTAACCAATGCGCCAGCACCGACCAGGCAGTTTTTCCCGATAACCGCGCCGTTCAAGACCACCGCCTGAATGCCGATCAGCGCTCCGTCGCCGATCGTGCAGCCGTGTAGCATGACCTGATGGCCGACTGTCACGTTTTCGCCGATGGTCAGCGGGAAGCCGGGATCGGTGTGCAGGATGCTGCCATCCTGAACGTTGCTGCCCGCGCCGATGGAAACCGGCTCGTTGTCGCCGCGTGCCACTGCGCTGGGCCAGATGCTGGTATTTTCGGCCAGCGTCACTTTGCCGATGATGGTGGCGGTATCCGCCACAAATGCACTTTCGTGAATTTGTGGCACGTTGTCTCCGAGTTTGTAGATTGGCATATGAGGCCCGCTAAAATGTTACAAGTCATTATTGTACCGTCATGAACCCAAAGACTTCTTCACCTGGCGCAATGCCATTGTGCGCGCGCCGCGCCGCGCTAGACATTCTGCTGACGACCGATCCGTTCGCCAAGGCGCGCGCGGCGCGTGAGCTTGGTGCGCTGGTGCGCGATGGTGGTGCCGGGGTCTCGGCCGCGCTCGAGTTGCCCGAGCCGCCAGGCATTCCGGGGCGACCATCGCAACCTGAGCTTGTGTCGCCGCGCGCGCTGGAGCGGCGCGCGATGCATACCGATGCCGGTCGCGCGGCGCTGATCCACGCGCTGGCTCATATCGAATTCAATGCGATCAATCTGGCGCTCGACGCGGTGTGGCGCTTTGCCGGGCTTCCCGATGCCTTTTACGCGGATTGGCTGCGGGTCGCGGCCGAGGAGGCCTATCACTTCACTTTGCTGACGGATCATTTGGCCGGCATGGGTTACCGGTACGGCGATTTTCCGGCGCATAACGGACTGTGGGAAATGGCGCAGAAGACGTCAGGCAACCTGTTGGCACGATTGGCCCTGGTGCCGCGCACCCTGGAGGCTCGGGGACTTGACGCAAGCCCGCCGATCCGCGCCAAGCTGTGGCAAGCCGGCGATCGGCGTGCGGCGAACATCCTCGACATCATTCTGCGCGACGAAATTGGCCACGTGGCCGTCGGCAACCGCTGGTATCGCTGGTGTTGCACGCAGCAGGGACTCGACCCGCTCGAAGCTTATCGCGAGCTGGCGCAGCGTTATCAGGCACCGCACCTCAAAGGACCGTTCAATCTGAAGGCACGCCGCGCCGCAGGCTTCGACGAGGCCGAGCTGGCCGCGCTGATGCAGACCACTCAATCCCCCGCGGCCTGAAATATTTGATGTCGCCGATGAAGGCGGCCGACGTGCAGCGTGGAAGTGTCATCTCCGATATAATCGAACGGTCATTCTTTTTTCTTTGCGATGAAAACTTCCTGCTCTGAGTTTGTCGACGTGCGCGGTTTGCGCTATCACGTCCGACGCTGGGGACCGTCGACCGGGCCCAAGTTGTTCCTGCTGCACGGTTGGATGGACGTGGCGGCCTCGTTCCAATTTTTGGCGGACGCGCTGCCCGATGACTGGCAGTTGATTGCGCCGGATTGGCGCGGCTTTGGGCAGACCGATTGGCCGGCGACGCATGGTAACGCGGGGTGTTACTGGTTTCCCGATTATCTTGCTGACCTGGAGGCTTTGCTGGATCATTACGCCCCGGCAGAGGCAGTCGATCTGGTGGGGCACAGTATGGGCGCCAATGTGGTTTGCCTGTACGCCGGCATCCGTCCTGCACGGGTACGCCGTGTCGTCGACCTGGAGGGCTTCGGCCTGCCTGCGACGGTTCCGGAGCAGGCGGCCGGGCAATTTGCCCGGTGGCTCGACGAAATGCGCGAGCCGCCGCAATTGAAGCGCTACGCTTCGCTGGCCGACGTGGTTGCGCGTTTGCGCAAGAACAACCCGCGCCTTTCGCAGGCGCGTGCGGAGTTTCTGGCGCCACACTGGTCGCGTCAGACCGATGCGGGTGACTGGGAGATCCTTGGCGATCCTGCTCATAAAATTGCCAATCCTTTCCTGTACCGGCTCGACGAGATCATGGCAGTCTGGCGTCAGGTCACCGCGCCCGTGCTGCATGTCGAGGCCCGCGATTCGGAGACCTTGCGCTTTCTGGCGCGACGGGAGTCGATCGAATCGTTTCGCGCCCGTTTTCAGGCCTTTCCGGATTTTCGTGAAGTGTTTCTCGACGACGCCGGGCACATGGTGCACCACGACCAACCCGAAGTACTGGCGAGGCTGATCGACGAGTTCTGCCGTCACTGAAGCGGCCGCCGTCGCAGGAATGGCGTCTGCGGTAAAATGAAAATCTATCTCCCGCATACGCCCCATGCTCAACGCTGATCTTCATTGCCATTCGACCGTTTCCGACGGCACTCTGCCGCCGGAGGAGGTCGCGCGCCATGCCGCGGATGGCGGCGTCGAGTTGTGGTCCCTGACCGATCACGACGAGATTGGCGGCCAAGCCCGGGCACGCGCTGCGGCCAAGGCGCTGGGCATGCGCTATATCGACGGCGTGGAAATTTCGGTGACGTGGGCCGAGCGCACGGTGCACATCGTGGGGCTGGCGATCGATCCTGCAAACGCCGACCTGATCGACGGTCTGGCACGCACCCGCGCCGGACGCCAGCGCCGCGCCGAACAGATGGCCGACGGGCTTGCCGCCGTGGGCATCCCGGGCGCCTATGAAGGGGCGTTGCGCTACGTTGGCAATCCGGACTTGATTTCGCGTACCCATTTCGCCCGCTATCTGGTCGAAATCGGCAAGGGCGACTCGGTGCGCGATGTTTTCGGGCATTACCTGGTTGAGGGACGGCCTGGCTATGTGCCGCATCGCTGGGCGACGCTGGAGGATGCCGTGACATGGATCCGCGGCGCGGGCGGGGTCGCGGTGATCGCCCACCCGGGGCGTTACAGATATTCTGCGCTGGAGTTCCAGGCGCTGTTCGACGAATTCAAGGCGCTGGGTGGCGAAGGCATCGAAGTCGTCACCGGCAGCCACTCGCCGGAGCAGTACCGTTATTACGCCGACGTGGCCCGCCGTCTCGATCTGCTGGCATCGCGCGGTTCCGATTTTCACGGCCTGACCGACGGACGTGCGAGCATTGGTCGATTGCCCGCCCTGCCGGAGGGGCTCGTTCCTGTTTGGCAGCGTTGGGTCTAGTCGATGCGCCGGCGGGAGCTCCCGGCCGCCGTACTCGGCAACGGTGCTTTTTTCCTTGATGCCTGATGTCACAATTCTTTCAGATTCATCCCGACAATCCGCAAACGCGCCTGATTCGGCAAGCCGCGCAGATTATCGACCAGGGCGGGGTCGTCGCATTACCCACCGACTCCAGTTACGCATTGGCTTGCCATCTCGATGACAAGGCTGCGGCCGACCGTTTGCGCCGGATTCGCGGCATCGACGAAAAGCATCATCTGTCGCTGCTGGTGAGGGATCTCTCGGAACTCGCCAGCTTTGCCCAGGTGGACAACCGGCAATATCGCCTGATCAAGGCGGTGACGCCGGGGCCCTATGTATTCATTCTGGAGGCGACCAAGGAGGTGCCGCGGCGGTTATCGCACCCGTCGCGCAAGACGATCGGGTTGCGCGTGCCGGACCATGCGATCACATTGGCGCTGTTGACCGAATTGGGGCAGCCGCTGCTCGCCTCGACGCTGATCATGCCGGGTGAGCAGGACCCGCTCAACGATGCGGAGGAAATCCGGTCGCGACTGGAGCATCAGGTCGAATTGGTAGTCGACGGCGGCGCTTGTCCGCTCGAACCGTCGACCGTGATCGACCTGACCGGCGAGGTGCCGGTGCTGGTGCGGGCCGGACGCGGACCGGTCGAGCCTTTCGGAATCAGCGCGTGACGCGCCGCGCGCGAGCGAATAATCGATGGCGCGTGCTGCTGGCTTGTTACAATAGCGCGCTATGAACTCATCCTCCCTGATCCAGGCAATCGCGGTCTACGCGCTGCCCATCCTGTTCGCCATTACGCTGCACGAAGCCGCGCACGGTTACGTGGCGAAGCATTTTGGCGATCCGACGGCGTATCTGATGGGGCGGGTGACGCTCAACCCGCTCAAGCATGTCGATCCGCTGGGTACGATCGCGGTACCGCTATTTTTGTATTTCGCCACCGGCGGCACGTTTCTCTTCGGTTATGCCAAACCGGTGCCAGTCAATTTCCGGGGGCTGCGCAACCCGCGCTGGGATACGCTGTGGGTGGCGTTGGCCGGGCCGGCCTGCAATTTCGTTCAGGCCGTGCTGTGGGCGCTGGCGGCCGTGCTGATCCAGGCAGCCGGTGTGCACGAACCTTTCTTCATCGATATGGCTTCGGCCGGGATTATCGTCAACCTGGTGCTGTGCGCCTTCAACCTGTTTCCGATTCCTCCGCTCGATGGCGGGCGGGTTTTGACTAGCCTGCTGCCGCCGCGCTACGCGTACTACCTCGACCGCTTGGAGCCTTACGGATTTTTCATCGTCCTGGCGCTGGTGGTCAGCGGCGTGTTGGGCAACCTGTGGTTATGGCCGCTCATCGACACAGGGCGCTTCCTGATTCGAATGATTCTTTCTCCACTTTTAACGCTGCTTTCGTAAATCAAAATCATGTACCCCGAACGCGTTTTCTCGGGCATGCGCCCGACCGGCAGCCTGCACTTGGGTCATTACCACGGTGTCTTGAAGAACTGGGTCAAGCTGCAATCCGAATATCCTTGCTTCTTCTGCGTGGTCGACTGGCATGCGCTGACCACCCACTACGAGACGCCGGAGGTCATCGAGAAAAACGTATGGGATGTACTGACCGATTGGCTGGCCGCGGGGATCGACCCCAACCAGGCGACCCTGTTCATTCAGAGCAAAGTGCCCGAGCATGCCGAACTGGCGTTGCTGCTGGGGATGAGCACGCCGCTGGGCTGGCTCGAGCGGGTACCGACCTATAAGGAGCAGATCGAAAAGCTCAAGGACAAGGATCTGTCGACTTATGGCTTCCTGGGTTACCCGGTGCTGATGTCTGCCGACATCCTTCTGTATCGCGCGGTGCATGTGCCGGTCGGCGAGGACCAGGTGCCTCACGTCGAGATGACGCGCGAAATCGCGCGGCGTTTCAACTACCTGTATGGCCGCGAGCAGGGTTTCGAGGAGAAGTCGCTCGAAGCCGCGAAGAAGCTGGGCAGCAAGCGCGCCAAGCTCTATCTTGAACTGCGCACCGCCTATCAGGAGCAAGGCAATGACGAAGCCCTGGAGCAGGCGCAGGCGTTGCTGTCGGAATCGCAGTCGCTGAGCATGGGCGATCGCGAGCGGTTGTTCGGCTACCTGGAAGGCGCTCGCAAACTGATTCTGGCCGAGCCCCAGGCGCTGCTGACGAAAGCCTCGCGGATGCCGGGGCTGGATGGACAGAAAATGTCGAAGTCGTATGGCAACACCATCGGCCTGCGCGAGGACAAGGAAACCATCACGAAGAAGGTTCGCACCATGCCGACCGATCCGGCGCGCGTGCGGCGTACCGATCCGGGCGATCCGGATAAATGCCCGGTGTGGCAACTGCACGAGGTTTATTCCGACGAGGCGACTCGCGCCTGGGCCGACAAGGGATGCCGCAGCGCCGGTATCGGCTGCCTGGAGTGCAAGCAGCCGGTGATCGACGGCATTTTGCGCGAGCAGCAACCGATGCTCGAACGCGCGCAGAAGTATATGGACGACCCGACCTTGTTGCGGGCGATCGTTGCCGACGGCTGCGACAAGGCCCGTCGGTCCGCGCAAGAGATCATGCGTGACGTCCGCGAGGCCATGGGGCTGTCGTATTCCTGACATGCCTCCCAGCATGCCATCTGCTGCGCCGCCCATGATGACGGCCGATCCTTCCGCCTGGGTAGTGAGATGGGCCCACGCGGTGCCGGCCGGCGGCCGAGTTCTCGACGTGGCCTGCGGGCGCGGGCGACACGCGCGGTACTTTGCTGCGTTGGGCCACCCGGTGACGGCGATCGATCGCGACGCGGCGGCGCTGGCGGAGCTGCCTGCCATGGCGCGGGCCATCTGCGCCGATATCGAGTCGGGAGGCTGGCCGCTGGACGCTACGGCACAGTTCGATGCGGTGCTGGTCACGAACTATCTGTTCCGTCCGCTGCTGCCGCGCCTGATTGACTGTGTTGCCCCGGGCGGTGTGCTGCTTTATGAGACGTTCGCGCAGGGTAACGAGCGGTTCGGCCGGCCGGCCAATCCTGATTTTCTGTTGCACCCCGGCGAATTGCTTGCCGCGGTCGATGGCAAATTGCGGGTCATTGCCTATGAGGATGGACGCCTCGAAGCGCCGCGCCAGGCCTGCGTGCAGCGCATCTGCGCGGTGAATTCAGCGAGCGCGGATGCATGCTGCTACGAGCTGCGTCCGTAATCCGCTACAATCTGCATTTCTCGCCTGTTTTTTCAGATAAATCATGACACCCGCCAGCCCCATTCGAGGAAGTATCGTCGCCATCGCCACGCCGATGAAGGATGACCAGGAAGCAAGCCTGGATCACGACGCGCTGCGAAAACTGATCGACTGGCATATCGCCGAAGGCACTGACGGTATCGTGATCGTCGGCACCTCAGGCGAATCGCCCACGGTCTCTGTCGAGGAGCACTGCGAGCTGGTCAAGCTGGCGGTGGACCAGGCCGCCAAGCGGGTGCCGATCATTGCCGGTACCGGCGGCAACTCGACTGCCGAGGCGATCGAGTTGACCGAATACGCTCGCAAGGTCGGCGCCGATGCCACGCTGCAGGTCGTTCCTTACTACAACAAGCCGACCCAGGAAGGCATTTATCGGCATTTCCGCTCGATCGCGGAGCACGTCGACCTGCCGGTCATCCTCTACAACGTTCCGGGCCGCACGGTTGCCGATGCCAGCAACGAAACGCTGCTGCGCCTGGCGCAGGTGCCGGGCATCGTCGGCGTGAAGGACGCTACCGGCAACCTCGACCGTGGCGCCCAATTGATCAAGGATGCGCCCGAGCATTTCGCCGTGTATAGCGGCGATGACCTGACGGCGGTCATGCTGATGCTCATGGGGGGCAAGGGCAATATCTCGGTCACTGCCAATGTGGCGCCCCGCGCGATGCACGAGCTATGCGAGGCGGCGATGCGCGGCGACGCGGTGGCGGCGCGCGACATGCACTTCAAGTTGCTGAACCTGCATCGTGCGATGTTTGTCGAACCCAACCCCATTCCCGTGAAATGGGCGCTTCAACAAATGGGTAAAATCCAGGGCGGTATCCGGTTACCGCTCACTCCTCTGGCCAAACCGTATCACGACGCGGTGCTGACGGCACTGCGCGAGAGCGCTGTTCTGTCCTGATCCATAAGCGGCCTTGCTCAATCTTCCTTAGCGACTCATGAAACGAATTGTCCGTCTTTCCGTTGTCCGGCCTGTATTGACGTGGGCCGCCTTTGCCGCCGTAACGCTTGTCGCCGGGTGCAGTTCGCTGAACTCCGCGCTGCAATCCGATCGAGTCGATTACAAATCCGCCGAGACCGGCCCTTCGCTGGCGGTGCCTCCGGATCTGTCATCGCTGGCCGCGACGCCGGCTGCACCGATTGGTGGGGCGACCTCACTGTCAAGCTACGAGAAAAAGGAAAAGGTTGTGGCCGCGCAGCCGAAAGTGCAGGTATTGCCTGAAGTGCCTGGTATGAAGGTCGTGCGCGACGGCAACGAGCGCTGGCTGGTGGTTCATCAGGCGCCGGGAGATCTGTGGCCGACGCTTCGCCAGTTCTGGCAGGAGCAAGGTTTCGTGCTGACGCTCGATTCTCCGGATACCGGTGTGATGGAAACGGGCTGGGAAGAGAACCGGGCCAAGATTCCTCAGGATTTCATCCGTAACCTGCTCGGCAAGGTGATCGATGGCTTGTATTCGACGGGCGTGCGCGATCGTTTCCGTACGCGCGTCGAGCGTGGCCCGGATGGAACGACCGACGTGTTCATCACCCACAGTCGAATGGTCGAGGTTTACACGAACTCCCAGAAAGACACGACGAAGTGGGAGCCGGCGCCGAGCGATCCCGGCCTCGAAGCGATTTTCCTGACCAAGCTGATGCAGCGTCTGGGCGCGACCGCCGAAGCCGCCAAGAGCGAGGTGCAGGCCGCCGCGCCGGCCGCACCCGCGACGCGTGTGATCAATGCGGCCGACAAAACGTATCTGGATATCAACGAGCCGTATGACCGCGCATGGGTCCGTGTCGGCGTAGCGTTGGATCGGGCCAATTTCACTGTGACCAGCAGCGACCGCCAAAAAGGCCTCTACCAGGTCCGTTATGTCGATCCTGCGGCGTTGCACAAGGACAACGGCTTCTTCTACAGCCTGTTCCACTCGAAGCAGATTCAGCAGAGCAAGGAGCCGCGCCAATACAACGTGAATGTACGAGGCGAAAGCAACGACCAGACGCGCGTTTATGTGCTTGATCCGAACGGCAATATCGACACCTCGGAGATTGCGAAAAACATCATTGGCGTCCTGAGCGCTCAGTTGCAGTAAGGCGAACCGTGCGGTTCGCCAGTCTGGGGAGCGGTAGCGAAGGCAACGCCCTGGTGGTCGAGGCGCACGACGGCGTCTCGACCACGCGTGTTTTGCTCGATTGTGGTTTTTCCGTGCGCGAAGCCGAGCGTCGTCTGGCAAGGTTGGCGTTGAGCGCCGATTCGCTCGACGCCATTTTCGTGACTCACGAGCATGCCGATCATATCGGCGGCGCAGCAGCATTGGCGCGCAAATACCGTATCCCGATTTACATGAGCTGGGGCACAGGGCAAGCCTGCTCGCTTGCTTCGGACCTGGAAGTCGGTTGGTGCCGTTCGGAGCAGCCAGTGGTCGTTGGCGCTCTTCAAGCGCTGCCCTACACCGTCCCTCACGATGCCCGCGAGCCGCTCCAGTTCGTTTTTTCGGATGGACGCAGCCGGCTGGGCGTATTGACCGATGCCGGCAGCGCGACGCCTCACCTGATCGAAGTGCTCGGAGGCTGTACTGCCTTGGTGCTCGAGTGTAACCATGATCGAGAGATGCTGGCTGGCAGTAAGTATCCGCCGTCGCTCAAGGCTCGCATTGGCGGCGACTATGGGCACCTGGCCAATGACAGCGCGGCGAACATATTGCGATCGGTCGAACGCGGCCGCTTGAAACGCATCGTTGCGGCTCATTTGAGCCAACAAAATAACTCGCCGATGCTCGCGCGCATGGCCCTTGCCGAGGCGATTGGTGAGGTGCCGGACGAAATCCTCGTCGCTACGCAGGAGGAGGGGTTCACATGGCAGGACGCGTGAAAATCATCGCCACCCGCGTCGCCAGCGAAATGGCGCATCGATAGAAATAAAAAAAGCCGGCCTAAGCCGTAATGCCGTTCAGTTAAGGTCTTTTTGTAGGTACCGAACGGTGTAGCGGAGGGGTCGCGATTTGACGACCCGATCGCATTTGCGGTCGGGTCGTTTTTCGTTGATGAGCCGCTTGAGGTGCTCACGCAGACGTTTAAGAACTGCGGGAAGCTTGGCAAGCGCCGGCGTGCGAGCGGCCCACATCATCTCGTGCTGGATAAGGTGGAAGGAGCGCACGAAGCTGAGTTCGGTTGGTTCGCACCTGGCCTCGAAGGCCGCGCTGGCCATTTCGCGGCGAATCAGGTTGTAGGCGATCAAAGCGCCCCAGATTTCCTGGTAGACACCTTCGACGGTTCGGCTACGTAGCGTCAGCTCGCTACCGAGCATAGATTGTTTGAGTTCGCGGTAGCTGGTTTCGACCTGCCAGCGGCGCTCGTAGCAAGCATCCAGGTCGGCCGCCTTGAAGCGGCGTCGGTCGGTCAACGAAGTCAGTAGCACCCGCTCGCGGCCGCCCGCATCGGCCACGCGAATCGCACGTGCCATCCACCATTCAGGTAGCTCAGGGCACTTCTGCCGCGCCTGTGGTGAGACGCGCATGCGCACCAAGGCATCTTCGGGCTTACCTGATACCACTTCCCAGCGCGTATTGGCTTTGGCAGGAATCAGGAAGTGGCGGTTGCGCTTGCCCGCAGTCAGGCCGCACAGGATCTCTGCAGACAGAAAGCCCTTGTCGAAGACCGTCAGCGAGTGATCCGGGATCTGCCCCAGCAATTGCTTGGCATAAAGCATCTCATTCGTGTCGTAGCGACCGAACGCGATATTCGAGACGAGGTGGGTCGGCACCGAAGTCAGCGTCACGGCTCGCACCTGCGGATAGCTCGCCACTTTGCCGCTGGCATAGCCTTGCGCACCGAAATGCTCTCGATTCTCGGCACTGTCCGGGACGCGCAGCGTCGTGCCATCCATGGCCCACAGACTCAGCCCCTTGAAGGCGTAGCGTGCAGCGTCTTGCTGGCACCAGGCTCGTGCGGTCCGTTCGAACAACCAAGCCATCGGCGCATCGCCCAGGCGTTGCCGAGCCTGGGTCACAGCGCTCTTGCTCACAAACGTCGCTTCGTTAGGTAATACCAGATCAAGGCTGTCGACTACCTCGCTGATTGACCAGTGGCGGTAGATCGCTAGCGCGATCACGAGCCAAACCACTTGCTCGGCAGGCAAGCGCCGACGGCGAATGCTTGCTGTGCCCGTAGCCTCAATCGCTTGCTCAATCCATTCCTGCGGAAGATGCGCGCCCAGCCGACTCAGGTCGGCAGGCGTGGCATCCAGCACGAAGTTCAGGTGGTCGCTCAGCATCGCGACCAAAGTTAACAGCTTGCCGCCCCGTTTACAACTCCAACCCCAAAACAAAAATGCCGTTCAGCTCTTAACTGAACGGCATTACGGCCTAAGCCGGCTTTTTATCAGAAGCCCAATTACTGCTTCTTGACAGCGTCTTTCGCTGCGTCGACGGCGGCGCCGGCAGCAGAAGCTGCCGACGATGCGGCAGCGCTCACGTCCGAAGCGGCATCTTTGGCAGCTGCACCAGCGGCCGAAGCGGCATCGCTGGCTGCGGCGCCAGCAGCGGAGGCAGCAGAGCTGGCTTCCGAAGCGGCAGCAGCGGCTGCGCTGGCAGCGGTGTTGTCGGCCGCCGGTTGTTCCTCTTTCTTACCGCAAGCAGTCAGGGTCAACGCCAGCAACGCAGCGACGAGCAGAGACTTTTTCATGATCACGTCCTTTTATAGTGTAGACAAACGAAAAAATATGCAATGACTTGGGATACGCTTGGTCAGCGTAAGGCCAGCTGCTTGCGCGTCGGCAATTGTGGATTACCCTAGTTCTGCAGGTGGCTTGGCGGGAAATTATAGGGGGTTTCATATATGCCGTCGATGATATTTCCCCGCATTCGTTGCTTTTTTTTCTTCGTTTTACCTATGGAATCGCGCTGATGGATGTGCGCTAGCAGGCCCGGTTTCCGAACCACGGAAAAGCTCACCGACTGGACGTTTAGGGACTGAGTTCGATCCATCCGGCGCAATACCATTCGTACAGAATGTCCCAGTCTGGCGCGGGCGGCGCCGGCAGCTTTGCGCAATCGGCCTGACTCAGTCGGCGAGTGTCGGCCAATCGGCGAAACCACTTTTGCACGATGCCGGGCAGCGGTTGAATTTCCCCGTTGATAAATGACTGGCCTTTCTCATACAGGCATTGACTTTGACGCGCCAGCACGACGCCGTGCGCGCGAGCGCGACGCACAAAGGAGCCCCGCGCCATGGGTGACTCCGGCGGCGTGAAATAGACCTGGGGTTTGGGTTCGCTCAACCATTGCCCGAGGAAGCGGGCGATGTCCTGCCGGCGCCATCGGACTCTCGCCAACTGTGCGGCGATGTGATCGATCATTTGGTCTGGCAGGCGTGCCGGGTGTGCGACAGACGGTTGCCAGGGGTCGGCGTAACGCCCTTCAAACGCGCGGCCAAGCGGTAGTTCGTCAGTATTTTCAGCCAGAAAATAGAGAAAGTTTTGCAGTATCTCGCGATTGGTCGGTGCCCGGAAGCCGATCGAATAGGTCATGCATTCACCTAGCGCGACGCCGTCGTGTGCATAGCCTGGCGGCAGGTAGAGCATGTCGCCGGGGGTCAGATCCCATTCCTGTTCTGCCTTGAAGTTTTTCAGTATTTTCAACGGCAAGCCGTCGATGAGCGTGTGATCCTGTTGGGCGGAAATGCGCCATCGGCGGGTCCCGTGCGCCTGCAACAGGAATACGTCGTACGAATCGAAGTGCGGCCCGACGCCGCCGCCGTCGGTGGCGTAGCTGATCATGAGATCATCCAGCCGCGCGTCCGGCACGAAGCGGAACTGATCCAGCAGCGCGCGTGCGCCATCGTGATGCAGATTCACTCCCTGCAGCAGGAGCGTCCATTGACGCGCGCGTGCGCTTGGTAGCTCGGATGCCTCGAACGGCCCGCTCGATAGCGTCCAGTGTTGTCGGACCTTCCGGATCAGACGGGACTCGACGTCGTCCCGGGTCGCCAGCGCGAGCAGTGCGGCGCGGTCCAGCAATGGCGCGAAGCCGGGAATCGCCTGGCGAATCAGCAGCGGTTGGCGGTGCCAGTAGCGCCGCATGAATTCGGTTGGCGAGAGGCCGCCGAGCAGCGAGGGTGGTTGCAAGGATCTTTTCATGCGAGTACAAAGGAGCCGTCAGATAGGCTCCCGTATAATGTGGGCTGTTTTCCGGAGAGTTTGATGAAGATTGAAAAAAATACCGTCGTGTCGGTGGCGTACACGCTGTCAGATGCCCAAGGCAATCTGATCGAGGAAAGTGGCGACGAACCGATGGTTTATTTGCATGGCGGCTATGATGGCACGTTCCCGAAAATCGAGGAAGCGCTGGATGGCCAGGATATCGGGTTTGAGGCGCAGCTGCAGTTGGAGCCCGAGGATGCATTTGGCGATTATGATCCCGAACTGATCAAGGTCGAGGAGCGCGGCCGTTTTCCCGAGCCGCTGGAAGTCGGCATGCAGTTCGAGGGATCGCCCGAAGACGGCGACGATGAGGCGCAGATCCTGATCTACACGGTGACCGACGTGGCCGACGACAAAGTTGTGCTTGACGGCAACCACCCGCTGGCGGGTATGGCATTGAGATTTTCTCTCAAGGTCACTGACGTCCGGGAAGCTACCGAGGACGAAATCGAGCATGAGCACGCACATGGTGCGAGCGGACTCGAAGTTCTCGACGAGGACGATCAGGGTGAGGCCGACGGCGAGCAAGATGATCGTGATGGGACGCCGCGCATCCTGCACTGATAATTCCGGGGCTGCGTCCGACGTTTGACTGTGCGCAAGCCGGCATGTCTGGCACGCTGCGCTCGTCGCGCCCACGCAGGCGCGCGTGTTCGGGGTGGTTGGCTTGCAACGGCTGACGAGCTCTGACGCAAGGGCGCGGACGTTGTCCGCAATGAGCTGGTACGTCGCTGAGGTGACATCAGAATTGGCCGCTTGATGCAAGCGGCCAATTTTTTTGCAGGCGGCAAAGCTGTTGCCCATCGGCGTGAGGTTTGCCGCCGGGCTCCACGAAGTGATCGCGGTCGCGGCGTCCTAGGTCTTGTCCAGCAGGCTGCGCAGCTCGTATAGCGCCTCAAGCGCCTCGCGCGGACGGAGATTATCCGGGTCGATTGCCTCGATGCGGTCCAGAATGGCCTGTTGCGCCGCGCTGGGTGCAGGCGTGACAGGAGTCGCTTCGATGGCGTCGAAGTGCGGCGTGGCAAACAGATCCATCTGCGGCGCTGCGGTGTTGAGCGATTGCTGCTCGAGCGCGGCCAGATGTTTGCGCGCGGCCCGAATCACGGCAGGTGGAAC
The DNA here is from genome assembly GCF_001931675.1 of Pandoraea thiooxydans. NCBI lineage: Bacteria > Pseudomonadati > Pseudomonadota > Betaproteobacteria > Burkholderiales > Burkholderiaceae > Pandoraea > Pandoraea thiooxydans. Next base: position 1,125,930 of record NZ_CP014839.1, read on the forward strand.
TCCGGCCAACTGCGCGACCTGCAATCCGTAGCTCTGGCTAGCCGGTCCGTCCTGTACTGCGTGCAGGAACACAATGCCGTCGCCGTGTTCGATGGCATCGAGATGGACATTGGCCGCCTGCGGGAATTCCTCGGGCAATTGAGTCAGCTCGAAATAATGGGTGGCGAAAAGCGTGAAGCAGCGATTGTGTGTCAATAGCTGACGCGCGATCGCCCACGCCAGCGCCAAACCGTCGAAGGTCGATGTGCCGCGCCCGATTTCGTCCATCAGGACCAGACTTTGTTCGGTCGCATTGTGCAAAATCGCGGCCGACTCCGTCATTTCGACCATGAAGGTCGAACGGCCGCCAGCCAGGTCGTCGGCTGCGCCGATGCGCGTATAGATAGCGTCGAGCGGACCGAAGGTCGCCTGGTCGGCGGGAACGTAGCTGCCGACATAGGCGAGCAATGCAATCAGCGCAGTCTGGCGCATGAAAGTCGATTTGCCGCCCATGTTGGGGCCGGTGATCAGCAGCAATTTGCGCGCCGAGTCCAGTTGGCAATCATTGGCGATAAAGCGCTCGACTTGATTTTCCACCACCGGGTGCCTGCCTTGAATGATCGAGAGCGCCGGCTCGTCGCTCAGGGTTGGCGCTACCCAGCGCAGCGCGCCGGCGCGCTCGGCCAGCGTGCACAGCACATCCAGCTGGGCCAGTGCGGCGGCAATGCGCTGGCAATCCGCGATATGGGGCAACAACGATTGCAGCAGCGCGTCGTATAACATCTTCTCGCGCGCCAGGGAGCGCTCCTGAGCCGATAGCGCCTTGTCCTCGAAGGTCTTGAGTTCCGGCGTGATGTAGCGCTCCGCGTTTTTGAGCGTTTGGCGACGCCGATAGTCGTCCGGCACCTTGTCGGTTTGACCGCGCGTGACCTCGATATAAAAGCCGTGAACCTTGTTGTATTCGACGCGCAGATTGGGGATGCCGGTGCGCGCTCGCTCGCGCGCCTCCAGATCGACCAAGAACTGTCCGCAGTTTTCGGAAATGTCCCGCAATTCATCGAGCTCGGCGTCGAAGCCTCGCGCGATGACGCCGCCGTCGCGCAGTATCGCGGCAGGCTCGGCAGCGATCGCGCGGGCCAGCATGTCGACGCACGCTTCGGGCGCCGCCAGCTCGGCATAAAGGGTGTCGAGCAAATGCGCTGCTCCACCTTGCGCCGGAGCCAAGGCGGCCTGCAACTGTGGCAACTGCTGCAACGAGTCGCGCAGGCTCGATAGATCTCGCGGTCTGGCCGATAACAGTGCCAGCCGGGCGGTGATGCGCTCGACATCGGCGATGCGGCGCAATTCATTGCGCAACGGCCGCCAGACGGCACCGGATGCATCGTCGGTCAGCACGCCGATGGCTTGCTGGCGCGCGCGCGGGATTTGCTGATCGCGCCAGGGATGATGCAACCAGTGGCGCAATAGCCGGCTGCCCATGGTGGTGCTGCAGGTATCGAGCAGCGAGAGCAGCGTCGGCGAATCCGTGCCGCGCAGGGTTTCCGTGAGTTCGAGGTTGCGGCGCGTGGCGCTGTCCAGGCCGATGTACGCAGACTCGCGCTCGACGATCAATTTTTGCACGTGCCGCAGTGACTGCCCCTGAGTCGCCGCAGCGTATTGGAGCAGTGCGCCGACCGCGCCGAGGGCTGGGGCAAGGCCATCGCACCCGAAGGCGCTTAGCTGCGTTACCCCCAGTTGATCGCACAGGCGTTGGGTTCCCGCGGTGATGTCGAAATGCCAGTCCGGTAGTCGCGTCAGAGCGCCGTGAGCGAGCCCTTTGACGGCATCAATCTGGCTGTCCGCTACGAGCGTCTCGGCAGGACGAATGCGCTCGAACTCACGCTCCAGACGATCCGGCGCAACATCGAGCAGGCGCAATTCACCGCCGGCCAGATTGAGCCAGGCGAGCCCAAGTTTGGGGGCTCCCGCCTTGCGCGCCGGCTGCGCGTATAGCGCCAGCAGGTATTGGTCGACCTTGTCGGACAACAGTGCCGCGTCGGTCAGCGTGCCAGGCGTGACGACCCTGACCACCTTTCGCTCGACCGGGCCTTTGGCGGTGGCCGGGTCTCCGATCTGTTCGCAGATTGCGACCGATTCGCCGAGTTTGACCAGTTTGGCGAGGTATTGCTCTGCCGCGTGATGCGGCACCCCGGCCATCTTGATCGGCGTGCCGGCAGAGGCGCCGCGTGCGGTCAGCGTGAGGTCGAGCAGGCGAGATGCTTTTTCCGCATCGTCGAAGAACAATTCGTAGAAATCGCCCATGCGATAAAACACGAGCGTGTCGGGATGATCGGCCTTGATGCGCAGGTATTGCTGCATCATCGGCGTGTGGTTATCGAGGGTGCTATCGCGATCGGCAGCTGCCTTGGGTGATACGGCCATTCATTCCTCTCAGAGGCGTCCCAAGCGGACGCTTAACGCAAATTTGCCAGGCAAAATTTAGCACACATGCGTTAGTGGATTTCACCTGCGAGCCGAACCCCACGCTCCGAGTGCCGCCGGAACCCCGCTGAACTGACGCAGTGGCGCGCAGCTTGAGGCTCCGGCGCGAAGATTTACTTTTAATGGTTTTGGTGCTTGTTGATTTTTAAAATGCCGTGCTACAATCGCGTTCTCTTGAAATAGGCTCGTAGCTCAGCTGGTTAGAGCACCACCTTGACATGGTGGGGGTCGTTGGTTCGAGTCCAATCGAGCCTACCAACGAACACACGTTTTTCTGTAAGAATTTAGGAAGGCATCCAGGTTATGACAGCGCGAACTTTTACCGAGGTGAAGGCGCGACGTTAGTCGGGGTGTTTTTCGTCTCAAGAAAAGCAAGCAAATGCGGCCTCGGCATACGTCGAGGCCGCATTTTTTTCGCCCATTGAATTTGCCCGATGAGGGGCTTTGCAAAAAAAGGGGTCGCCGCATGGTTTCTGTTCGTTTGCCTGATGGTTCGCAGCGCCAGTTTGATCAACCGGTCACGGTAGCGCAAGTCGCTGCATCGATTGGCCCAGGGCTGGCCAAGGCCGCCTTGGCTGGCAAGGTCGACGGCAGGTTGGTCGATACGTCCTACTTGCTCGATCAGGATGTCGATCTGGCGATTGTTACCGAGCGTGACCCGGACGGCCTTGACGTCATCCGCCATTCGACGGCTCACTTGCTCGCTTACGCCGTGAAGGCGCTCTATCCGGAGGCGCAAGTCACCATCGGGCCGGTGATCGAAAACGGCTTTTACTACGATTTTTCCTTTCATCGGCCTTTCACGCCGGAGGACCTCGCGGCGATCGAGCAGAAAATGCACGAACTGGCCAAACGAGACGAGCCGGTCGTGCGCGAAGTGTGGAATCGTGACGACGCGGTCGCCTTGTTCAATTCAATGGGTGAAAAGTACAAGGCGGAGATCATCGCGTCGATTCCGGCCGAGCAGGAGATCGGGTTGTACCGGGAGGGGCAATTTGTCGATTTGTGCCGGGGCCCGCACGTTCCATCCACCGGCAAGCTGAAGGTTTTCAAGTTGATGAAGGTCGCCGGCGCTTATTGGCGCGGTGACTCGAATAATGAGCAGTTGCAGCGCATTTATGGCACGGCATGGGCGAAGAAGGAAGATCAGGATGCCTACCTGCATATGCTCGAAGAGGCGGAAAAGCGCGATCACCGCAAGCTCGGTCGGTCGCTCGATCTGTTTCATTTCCAGGAGGAAGCGCCTGGCCTGATCTTCTGGCATCCGAAGGGGTGGACGATTTGGCAGGAAGTCGAGCAGTATATGCGGCGCATTTACCGCGACAACGGCTATCAGGAGGTCAAGGCACCGCAGATTCTCGATCGCGCCTTGTGGGAAAAATCCGGGCACTGGGAGAACTACAAAGAGAACATGTTCACCACGGAGTCGGAAAATCGCCACTATGCGCTCAAGCCGATGAATTGTCCGGGACATGTGCAGATCTTCAACGCCACCCTGCACAGCTATCGGGATTTGCCGCTGCGCTATGGCGAATTCGGTCAGTGTCATCGCAACGAGCCGTCCGGCGCGCTGCATGGATTGATGCGGGTGCGCGGCTTTACCCAGGATGACGGCCATATTTTCTGCACCGAAGATCAAATTCTCGACGAGTGCGTGAACTACACGTCGTTGCTGCAGCGCGTTTATAAGGATTTCGGCTTTTCGGAGATCATCTATAAAGTCGCGACGCGTCCTCCCAAGCGGGTGGGAACCGATGCGGGCTGGGATAAGGCGGAGTTTGCCTTGATGGAATCGCTGCGTCGCTCGGGCTGTGAATTCGAGATCGCGGAGGGCGATGGGGCATTTTACGGACCGAAGATCGAGTACACCCTTAAAGATGCGATCGGTCGCCAATGGCAATGCGGAACGATGCAAGTCGATTTTTCGATGCCGGAGCGACTGAACGCCGAGTATGTGGCCGAAGATAATGCTCGCAAGCGACCGGTGATGCTGCACCGAGCCATTCTTGGGTCGTTGGAGCGGTTCATCGGCATTCTGATTGAGCACCATGCTGGTGCATTGCCCCTTTGGCTCGCGCCGGAACAGGCTATCGTGCTGAATATTGCGGAAAATCAAGCCGAATATGCCCAGCAGGTAACTCAAACGTTGAAAAAACAAGGGTTTAGAGTTCGGGCCGATTTGCGCAATGAGAAAATTAGCTATAAAATACGCGAGCACGCGCTGCAAAAGGTACCGTATTTGCTTGTCGTTGGTGACAAAGAGCGCGATGCCAACGTGGTAGCCGTTCGGGCTCGTGGCGGTGTGGACTTGGGGACTCTACCCTTATCCGCGTTATCAGAACGCTTCATTCAAGAGTGTGAAGCTTTTCAATAATGCCACCGAGAAGCGCGGCTAATTTTTTGTATTTTTAAAGGAAACGTAACATCGCTACGGAGAAGTCGCATCGCATCAACGGCGAAATTACCGCGCCGGAAGTGCGTCTAGTTGGGGTCGACGGGGAACCGATCGGCGTCGTTAAACTGGCTGAAGCCTTCCGGATGTCCGAGGAAGGCGATCTGGATTTGGTCGAGATTGCGCCGCAGGCGCAACCGCCGGTGTGTCGGCTGATGGATTACGGTAAATTCAAATACCAGGAATCCAAGAAGGCGCACGAGGCCAAGCTCAAGCAAAAGGTCATCCAGATCAAGGAAGTCAAATTCCGTCCTGGGACAGACGAGGGTGACTACCAGGTTAAGTTGCGCAATCTACAGCGTTTCTTGGACGAGGGTGACAAGACCAAGATAACGTTACGTTTTCGCGGGCGCGAAATGGCTCACCAGGAGATCGGCATGCGCGTGCTGGAACGCTTGCGTGCGGATCTCGACGAAATTGGGCAGGTCGAGCAAATGCCCAAGATGGAAGGGCGCCAGATGATCATGGTGCTCGCGCCCAAAAGGAAGAAGTGAATCGTGTCATCGCGGAGGAATCCGCGGTGAGACAAGCAGGGGCATCAGCCCCACATAAGTGAGAGCAGGTCAGTCAAGGGTCGCTGTTCGCGGCACACCTGTGATCATGTCAAAACTGGAGTTTTTCATGCCGAAGATGAAAACCAAGAAAAGCGCATCCAAGCGCTTTGTGGTGCGTCCGGGCGGAACCGTCAAGCGCGGTCAAGCCTTCAAGCGCCACATCCTTACCAAAAAAACCACCAAGAACAAACGCCACCTGCGCGGTTCTGCGGAAGTTCACGAGTCCAACGTGAAATCCGTGCGCGCAATGATGCCGTTCGCTTAAACCCCGACCGATAGGAGAAAAACATGCCTCGAGTCAAACGTGGGGTCACAGCGCGGGCCCGTCATAAAAAGATCATTGCTGCCGCCAAGGGGTACCGCGGTCGCCGCAACAACGTATTCCGCATTGCCAAGCAAGCTGTCATGCGCGCCGGGCAATATGCCTATCGCGATCGCCGCAACAAGAAGCGTGTCTTCCGCGCACTGTGGATTACGCGGATCAACGCGGGTGTGCGTGAGCATGGCATGACCTACAGCGTGTTCATCAATGGCTTGAAAAAGGCGTCGATCGAGCTTGACCGCAAGGTGCTGGCGGATATGGCTGTCACGGACAAGGCTGCCTTTGCGGCGATTGTCAATCAGGTGAAGGCCGCCGTCGCAGCGTAAATGCTGTATTTTGAGCAGCGCCAGAATTTGGCGCCGCCGCCTAAGGGGGCTCTCACCGAGCCCCCTTTTGTTTTCGACATTCGATTTGCTCAACCTCCGAGCCCTTATGGATCTGGAACACATCGTAAGCGAAGCGCAGCGAGCCTTTGCCGCTGCCCTGGATGCCGCGTCCCTTGAAAATGAAAAGGCGCGTTTTCTCGGAAAATCCGGGCAACTGACCGAATTACTCAAGGGACTGGGCAAGCTTGACGCGGAGCAGCGCAAAGCGGAAGGGGCGCGCATCAACGCGGCCAAGCAACAGGTCGAGGCCGCCTTGCAGGCCCGTCGTCAGGCGTTGAACGATGAGCTGATGAATGTTCGCCTGGCCGCCGAGGCCATCGACGTGACGCTGCCGGGGCGTGGGCAATCGCGCGGTACGCTTCACCCGGTGTTGACCACCTGGGAGCGGGTGGAAAAGATCTTTCACTCGATCGGTTTCGACGTGGCCGACGGCCCGGAGATCGAAACCGATTGGTATAACTTCACTGCGTTGAACAGCCCGGAAAACCACCCGGCTCGCTCGATGCAAGACACTTTTTACGTCGATGGCAGCGATGAGACGGGCAAGCCATTGCTGTTGAGGACTCATACAAGTCCGATGCAGGTGCGCTATGCGCGGATGCATCGTCCGCCGATCAAGGTTATCGCGCCGGGGCGTACATATCGCGTTGACAGCGATGCGACGCATTCGCCGATGTTCCATCAAGTCGAAGGACTGTGGATTGACGAGAACATCAGCTTCGCCGACCTGAAGGGCGTATACACTGATTTTCTGCGGCAGTTCTTTGAGCGGGACGACATCCGCGTTCGATTCCGCCCCTCCTATTTCCCATTTACCGAGCCGTCGGCAGAAATCGATATGACGTTCGAGACAGGGAAAAATGCGGGGAAATGGTTGGAAATTTCCGGGTCTGGCCAGGTTCATCCGAACGTTGTGCGCAACATGGGACTCGACCCCGAGCGGTACATCGGTTTTGCCTTCGGCAGCGGTCTGGAGCGTCTGGCGATGTTGCGCTATGGCGTCGATGACCTGCGCCTGTTCTACGAAAACGATCTGCGCTTCCTGCGCCAATTTGCATAAAAGGCTGCTTCAACAACATGCAATTCTCCGAATCCTGGCTGAGAACCCTGATCGATCCGCCGCTGACGAGCGAAGCATTGGCGCATGCGCTGACCATGGCGGGACTGGAAGTCGAAGAAATCCAACCGGTTGCGCCGCAATCTTCGGGCGTTGTCGTAGCCAAGGTGCTGGAGGTCGCGAAGCATCCCAACGCCGATCGTCTGAACGTATGCCAGGTCGATGCCGGCACGGGCGAAATTCTGAACATCGTCTGCGGTGCGCCGAATGTGTCGCCCGGTATCAAGGTGCCGTGCGCCCTGCCTGGCGCTCTGTTGCCGGCACCGGAGGATGGTGGCGCGCCGTTTCAGATCAAGGTAGGCAAATTGCGCGGCGTCGAGAGTCATGGAATGCTTTGCTCTGCCCGGGAGCTCAAGCTATCGGAGGACCATGCCGGCCTGATGCTGTTGAGTGACGACGCCCCGATTGGGCAAGATGTTCGCAAATATCTTGATCTCGATGACACGCTTTTCACCGTCAAATTGACGCCGAACAAAGCGGATTGCCTGTCGCTGCTCGGGATTGCGCGTGAGGTTCAGGCGATTACCGGGGCGACCAATCATGGCGTGCCCGTTACGCCAGTCCAGGCAACCATCGCTGACACGTTCCCGGTGCGTATCAGCGACCCGAGTGGCTGCGGACGGTTCGCGGGCCGAGTTATCCGAGGGGTGAATGCCAAGGCGGCGACGCCTGATTGGATGGTCGCCCGGCTCGAGCGCGCGGGGCAACGCAGTATTTCGGCCTTGGTCGACATTACCAATTACGTGATGCTGGAGCTGGGCCAGCCGCTGCACGTCTATGATCTGAACAAGCTGCAAAGTGGAATCGATGTGCGCTTTGGGCAGCCTGGCGAGACGCTCAAGCTGCTCAACGATCAGACTATCGAGCTCGATTCGACCACTTTGGCGATCACTGACGCGTCCGGGCCGATTGGCCTGGCCGGCATGATGGGTGGAAATTCCACCAAGGCAGAACTGGATACCGAAGACATATTCCTGGAATCCGCTTTCTTTTTTCCGGCAGCCATCCAAGGGCGAGCACGCCGCTTCAATTTGTCGAGCGATGCCTCGCATCGTTTCGAACGGGGTGTCGACTTCGCGGGCAACGTCGTCGCGCTCGAGCGGGCCACGCGATTGGTGATCGATATTTGCGGCGGTCAGCCGGGACCGGTGTCGGATCTCGTCGCTCAGTTACCCGTGCGCAATCCGGTGCGTCTGAGGGTGTCCAGGGCCGCCAGGATTCTCGGGGTGCCGGTCACGGCTGCCGAGGTCCGCGAGATTTTTGCGAGACTGGGACTGCCGTGCGAGCAGATCGATGCTGACGTGTTCGAGGTGACTCCGCCGTCTTATCGTTTCGATCTGGAGATCGAGGAAGACCTGATCGAGGAAGTCGCGCGAATTCATGGTTTCGAGCGCATTCCATCCAAGCCGCCGGTCGCCGCCAACGCGATGCGTCGCACCGACGAGGCGCGTCGCCCGCTGCACCCGTTGCGGCATGAGTTGGCAGGGCGCGGTTATCAGGAAACCGTCAATTTCAGTTTTGTCGACGCGGAATGGGAGCGCGATTTCGCCGCGAACGAGGCGCCCATTAAATTGATCAATCCGATCGCCAGCCATCTCGCCGTCATGCGCTCCACGCTGATCGGCGGGCTGCTGCAGGCCGTACGCTACAACCTGAACCGTAAGGCATCGCGCGTGCGAGTGTTCGAAATCGGCCGAGTCTACCATCGCGATCGCGCGGTCGAGACCGGACCGCTATCGGTGCAGGGAATCCGGCAGCCGTTGACCGTCGGCGCGTTGGCATATGGCCCCGTGCTCGACGAACAGTGGGGGGCGCCGACTCGCCTGGTCGATTATTTCGATGTCAAGGGCGATCTTGAGGCGCTGCTTGCGCCGGCTGCCGCGCGGTTTGTCGCGGATGCCCATCCGGGCTTGCATCCGGGCAGAAGCGCTCGAATCGAGATCGACGGGCGCAGTGTCGGCTGGATCGGCGAATTGCATCCCCGCTGGTTGCAAAAGTATGAGTTCCCGCACGCACCGGTGCTATTTGAGATCGAGGCGGAGGCTTTGTTTCAGCGTGCCATACCCGTCTATGAGGACATCTCTAAATTCCCGCCGGTGGTGCGCGACGTCGCCGTAGTGGTGTCGCAGACTCAACCGGCGCAAGCGCTGCTCGATGAAATGCGCTCGTGCGCTCGCAGTGAGCAGGTCTGCGTGGACGTGCAAAGCATCGTATTGTTCGACGAGTTTCGCCCCAAGGCGGGTATGTCTGGCGGGCTTTCAGTCGAGGAAAAAAGCCTGGCGTTTCGTGTTACCCTGCAAAACGCGATGGGGACCTTGCAGGACGAGAGCGTTGATCGAGCGATCGCCGCGTTGATCGATCGAGTGACAAGCGTATTCGGCGCGCGTTTGCGAGCCTGAAGGCGATGCCGACTGTTAGGGAATGCGAGAGACAATGCTCCGCACTGTTGTAGTGATAGCGTTGGAAATATGAACGAAATGAATCCGGGTGAATTTGAAGCGATGCTGACAGCGCAACGTTCCGCATTGGAGCGTAACGAAATGTCTGGTTCCTCAGACGAGCCCCCGACTCTGACCAAGGCAGAACTTGCCGAGCTCCTGTTCGAGCAGGTCGGCTTGAACAAGCGTGAGGCGAAGGACATGGTGGAGGCCTTTTTTGAGGTCATTCGCGATGCGCTGGAGAGCGGCGACAGCGTCAAGCTTTCCGGGTTCGGCAATTTCCAGCTGCGAGACAAGCCCCAGCGGCCGGGGCGCAACCCCAAGACCGGCGAGGCCATTCCGATCGCTGCGCGACGCGTCGTCACGTTTCATGCCAGTCAAAAATTAAAATCAATGGTCGAGACTCAGACCCCCGACAATTGACGCTATCTGATTTGCTGACGCCGTTTGCGTCCATGCCGCCATGGAAAAGGTGAACCTGCCTCCGATCCCTGCCAAGCGCTACTTCACCATCGGTGAGGTCAGTGATCTATGCGGCGTGAAGCCTCATGTGCTGCGTTATTGGGAGCAGGAATTCACGCAACTGCGGCCTGTCAAGCGGCGCGGCAATCGGCGGTATTACCAGCATCATGAGGTATTGTTGATCCGGCGTATCAGAGAGCTGCTTTATGAGCAGGGCTTCACGATCAACGGCGCGCGGAATCGATTGGACGCAGACGGTGTCCGCGGCGCTCCTGGAGGCGGCGAGTCGAGGCCGGACATGCCGCAACAAGTGAGTCGCGGTCAATCGGTCAACGTCGGGCAATTGCAGGCGGACTTGATGGCCGTGATTGACTTGCTTCGTCACTGAGTCGCCTGCGGCTGCTCCTTGTGCGATGCGTGCGTCCATCCGATACATCAGCCTGGCGTAACGCCCAAAGAGTGGGCTCTCTGTAGTTTTCGATCCCTGTCCACCCAACCCCAAATTCGATTGATATGGCAAACGCTGCGGGTGTCGCCGTAGGGGTGCCTGCGGAATGTGGCTGAATGATAGATTGGGTCAAAAAAACCCCCGTCCTGAGAAGACGGGGGTTTTCGAGAAGCAGACTGGGGTTGCCGCGCCGTGATGGCGGAGCAACGACGTCAGTTTCTGTTGCCGCCGAGCACCCCCAAGAGTGCCAGCAGATTGGCGAATACGTTATACAGATCAAGGTAAATCGCCAGCGTGGCGGTGACGTAGTTTGTCTCACCACCATTGACGACGCGTTGTACGTCGAACAGGATGAAGGCCGAAAAAATCGCAATCGCCAGCACCGAGATAGTCAGCATCAGGGCGGGGAGTTGCAGCCAGATATTGGCGACCGAGGCCAGCAGAATGACCACCACGCCCATGAACAGCCAGCGGCCCAATCCACCAAAGTCGCGCTTGCTGAGCGTGGCGACAGACGCCATTGCGGTGAAGATCACCGCTGTGCCGCCAAACGCCATCATGATTAGCGATGCGCCATTGCTGAAGCCGAGCACGAAGCCGAGCAGCCGGGACAGCATGAGCCCCATGAAGAACGTGAAGCCGAGCAGCAAGCCGACCCCGATGCCGCTGTTCTTGAAGCGCTCGATCGCAAACATGAAGCCAAAGGCAATGGCCATGAAAGCGATCAAGCTGACTGCCGGGCTGCCGGCGAAAAGCGTGAAGCCGGTGGTAACGCCGAGCCATGCGCCCGCAATCGTCGGCAGCATCGAGATGGCGAGCAGCCAATAAGTGTTGCGCAACACACGATTGCGTGCCGCCGCACTGGTAACACCGCTGCCACGGCCGAAGTCGTAGCGCTGAAAATCCTGGTTCATGTTTTCTCCTCGTGAAACGCCGCTAGGGCTCTAAAACCGGCGAATCTCCCAGGACTGCGGCACTGCCGAATCGATGCGTCAGCCTGCTCGGTTTTCCTGGGCGGGCGTGTATCGGATTTCTTCCCAAAATACGTGCCCGATCGCCGTGTCATGCCGTAGTTGGACGCGACGGGAACCTACCAGTTCCCACGCCAATCATAGCAGCCTTCATGCTACAATATCAGATTCATTTTGTTTATATAACTGCTTAATTTTCTGGAGTTTTTCATGGCTGTAGAGCGCACCCTGTCGATTATCAAGCCCGATGCCGTCGCAAAGAATGTGATTGGTCAGATTTATAGCCGTTTCGAGGGCGCTGGTTTGAAAATCGTCGCCGCGAAAATGGCTCATTTGTCGCGCGCCGATGCTGAGAAATTCTATGCCGTGCACAAAGCGCGCCCGTTCTTCAAGGATCTGGTGGACTTCATGATCTCCGGACCGGTCATGATCCAGGCGCTGGAAGGCGAAAACGCGATCGCGAAAAATCGCGAACTCATGGGCGCGACGGATCCGAAAAAAGCGGACAAAGGCACCATTCGTGCCGATTTCGCCGATAGCATCGACGCGAATGCCGTGCATGGCTCGGATGCGCCGGAAACGGCACAGGTCGAAATTGCGTTTTTCTTCCCCGAGATGAACGTCTATTCGCGCTGACCCGCACTCGTCCCTGTAGCCCGGGAGATAGGCCATGACCGAATCGCTGACAAATCTGCTCGACTACGATCCGGGTGGTTTGGTCGCCTATTGTGCAGGCCTCGGGGAGAAGCCCTTCCGAGCCCGGCAACTGCAGCGTTGGATACACCAGATGGGGGTTGCCGATTTCGACGGCATGACCGATCTGGCGAAGTCGTTGCGCGCCAAACTGGCTTCGCGAGCGACGGTTGCTTCGCCTGCGGTAATTACCGATCACATTTCTGCTGACGGTACCCGGAAATGGCTGCTGGACGTTGGCAACGGCAATGCGGTCGAGACAGTGTATATCCCGGAGCAGGCGCGGGGCACGCTATGCGTTTCGTCGCAGGCGGGCTGCGCGGTGAACTGCCGCTTCTGTTCGACGGGCAAGCAGGGCTTCAGCCGCAATCTCTCTCAGGGTGAGATCATCGGCCAACTATGGATGGCGGAGTTTGCGCTGCGACGTGCCCTGGAGCGTAGCGGTGCGACCGCCGAGCGTGTGATTACCAACGTTGTCATGATGGGGATGGGCGAGCCGCTGCTCAATTTCGACAACGTCGTCGGTGCCATGCGCCTGATGCTGGACGACAACGGCTATGGCTTGTCGCGTCGACGCGTGACGCTCTCCACCTCCGGCGTCGTGCCGATGATGGATCGTTTGGGCGCGGAGCTGCCGGTGGCGCTGGCCGTATCCCTGCATGCACCCAACGACGCCTTGCGAGACATGCTGGTGCCTTTGAATCGCAAGCACCCGTTGAGGGAGTTGATGGCCGCGTGTGACCGCTATCTTGCCGTTGCGCCGCGCGATTTCATTACGTTCGAGTATTGCATGCTCGACGGCGTCAACGACAGCGAATCGCATGCGAAGGAATTGTTGGCGTTAACGCGGGACGTGCCCTGCAAATTTAATTTGATTCCCTTCAATCCGTTTCCTGACTCGGGTCTGAGGCGATCCAACGACGCTCAGATCAAGCGTTTCGCGCAAATTTTAATCGATGCGGGTGTCGTTACAACGATTCGCAAAACGCGCGGAGACGACATCGACGCCGCCTGTGGTCAGCTGGCTGGCGAGGTCATCGACCGGACCCGCTTGGCGGCACGGGGCAAATTCGGCAAAATCCCCGTCGAGGTTCGCGAAGCATGATGTGGCGCGCCGGTTTGCTGTCTCCACTTGGCTTGGTGATTGCGGCTTGCGCCCAACCATTTCAGCCCCCGGAGGCCGCAGCGAGTCGCGTCGAGCTTGTGGAGCAGCGCGCGCAGGTGCATTTTGAGCTTGCGAACACGTATTTTCGTGCAGGACAATTGCAAACCGCGCTTTCGGCGGTGCACAAAGCAATAGCGGCGGATCCGGCGTTCGACGAAGGCTACCACTTGCGAGCCCTGGCCCATATGGGATTGGGCAATTCGGCAGAAGCAGAAAGTGATTTTGAGCGCGTATTGCAATCGCGCCCGAAGGATGGCGCGTTACTGAACAATTATGGGTGGTTTTTGTGCGAACAAAGCCGCTACGAGGAAAGCGTCGCAGCCTTCGAGCTTTCGGCAGCCTCCAGTAGGCATGTCGCGAAGCCGCTTATCGGGGCCGGCATTTGCAGCGTGCGTCTGGGGCGAATCGAGCAGGCGCAGGCATTCTTCGAGCGCGCTCGCCAGGCGGATCCGGAGAATGTCGTCGCTGCGGTTGAATTGGCGCGTCTGCATTTGCGGCACAACGAATTCGACGCGGCGCGCGCACAGCTTGGCGAACTCAACCGATCGACGCGTGCGACCGCTGAATCGTTGTGGCTGGAAGCGGGTATCGCCCACCGGCTGGGATTGACTCAGGAACGCAAAGCGCTGACGGACGCATTGCTGCAAAAATATCCACGGTCGCCAGAAGCGGCTGCTTTCGAACGGGGGAGTCTCGATGGATAGTCAAGATCGGCCGGACGAACGTTCGGTCTCGCAAGCTTCATCGCAGTTGCAGTCCGGCTCAAGAGGGGGCGAGGCCGGAAACGTCCCGCAACCGGGCTCGTTACTTGAAGTGGCCTCGAGAATAGGCCGCGAGCTACGGGAGGCGCGCGAGCAAAGAGGTTTGCTGATCGAGGATGTTGGCGCGCGACTGAAAGTGTCGGCCAGCAAGCTCAAAGCGCTGGAGGCCGGGCAATGGGAGCATCTTCCCGAGATGCCCTTCGTGCAGGGGCTGGTGCGAGGATATGCCCGCCTGCTGGACGTCGACCCATCGCCCATGACCGAGGCGCTGCGTCCTTTCGGTCGCCGTGCCGCCATCGACATTCCGCCGCCGTCACCGAATGCACCCAGTATCCCACGCAGTCCGGCACGCTTTCGCTCGCCGGTCGGCAATGCCGCCGGCCCTCGCCTTGTCTGGATCGTCATCATTATTATCGCGGTCGGCGCCGGTATTTTATGGTTTGGAAATCGGCGCCACAATGAGCGGAAGGTCTCCACGTCGGTAGCGAGCGCACCTGTCGCCCAGAGCGGCCCGAATGCGGCCAGCGATGGTGTCGCAAGCGCCGGCGTGGCTGATCAGCAGGCGGTCACGGGCGGCGCCGCATCTGCGGTCCTGCCGTCGACCCAAAGCGCTTCGCCCGCGAGCGCCCCTGCTGACCAAACACCCACAAGTGAGCCGGTGGCAAATCAAGCTGTTACGCCGGCCACGACGAGCGCACCCGATGCGGCTTCGTCAACGCAAGCCAAGACCGGCCAGTTGCGTTTGCAATTGTCCGGAGACAGTTGGATCGAGGTGCGCCAAAGCGACGGCAAGGTCGTGTTCTCACGCCTGCTGCATGCTGGCGACCAGCAGGACATCACGGGTACGCCACCATTGAAGGTCGTCATCGGCAACACCGCTGGCGTGGCATCGCTCCAATACGATAATCAGCCGGTGGATGTGAAAACACGCGGCAATGGTAATGTGGCAAGGTTGACATTGCCTTAAGGCAATCTGCCGGAGAATTGAAATGTCAGAACAGGTTTTACCCATCGTCGGTGGCGCGCGTGAGCGCCGCCGCACGCGAACCGTGTCGATTGCCTGGGGAGGCAAGAAGATCTCCGTGGGCGGTAGTGCGCCCATTCGCGTGCAATCGATGACCAATACGGATACCGCCGATGCCATCGGCACCGCCATCCAGGTGAAGGAGTTGGCGCTGGCTGGTTCAGAGTTGGTGCGAATCACCGTCAATACGCCGGAAGCTGCGGCCGCCGTGCCGGCGATCCGCGAACAACTCGATCGGATGGGCATCGACGTGCCGCTGGTCGGCGACTTTCACTATAACGGGCACACGTTGCTGAAGGACTATCCTGAGTGCGCGCAGGCATTGTCGAAGTATCGCATCAACCCTGGCAATGTCGGGCAGGGCGCCAAGCGAGACAGCCAGTTCGCGCAGATGATCGAGGCCGCATGCCGCTACGACAAGCCTGTTCGCATCGGTGTGAACTGGGGGAGTCTCGATCAGGGTCTGCTGGCCCATATCATGGATGAGAACGCGCGCCGGCCGACGCCTTGGGATGCCCAAAGTGTTATGTACGAGGCGCTGATCACTTCGGCAATCAGTTCCGCAAAGCGTGCCGAGGAAGTTGGCTTGCCGGGGGATCGGATCATCCTGTCGTGCAAGGTCAGTGGCGTACAGGATCTGATTGCGGTCTATCGGGAGCTGGCGCGTCGCTGTGACTACCCGCTGCACCTTGGCCTCACCGAGGCGGGCATGGGTTCGAAAGGCATCGTTGCGTCCACCGCGGCTTTGTCGGTGCTGCTGCAGGAAGGGATCGGTGACACGATTCGTATTTCATTGACGCCGGAACCTGGCGCGCCGCGCAGCAAGGAGGTGATCGTCGCCCAGGAAATTCTGCAGACCATGGGGTTGCGGGCTTTTGCTCCGATGGTCATTGCGTGCCCCGGGTGCGGGCGAACCACCAGCACGCTATTCCAGGAACTGGCCGCGCAGATTCAGGATTATCTGCGGGCGCAGATCCCTGTTTGGAAAATCCAATATCCAGGCGTCGAGAACATGCATGTGGCGGTGATGGGTTGCATCGTCAACGGTCCGGGCGAATCAAAGCAAGCCAACATTGGCATCAGCCTGCCGGGATCGGGAGAGAACCCCGCAGCGCCGGTGTTCGTTGACGGCGAAAAGGTCAGAACGCTGCGCGGCGAACGCATTGCCGAAGAGTTCCAACAAATCGTGGATGATTACGTGAAAAAACGCTATGCGCCGGCGCAAGCCGCGGTGTAACGGGAGTCGAAAGAAAAAACATGGCGCAAACTGAAGGAAACAGTGCTCGGCCAAGTGTCGATGGTCAGCCCAAGGCGAGTGGAAAGATCGCCGGCGTAAAAGGCATGAACGACATTTTGCCGGCAGACGAGACGCTCTGGACATTCTTCGAGCAGACTGCGCGCTCGATGCTGCGTGCCTATGGTTACCGGCAGATCCGTACACCGATCATCGAACACACCAACCTCTTCTCGCGCGGTATCGGTGAAGTGACCGATATTGTCGAGAAAGAAATGTACAGCTTTACAGACTCGCTCAATGGCGAGAACCTCACGCTGCGCCCGGAGAACACGGCGGCGGTCGTACGGGCCGCGCTGGAGCACAATTTGCTGTATGACGGTCCGAAGCGGCTCTGGTACATAGGTCCGATGTTCCGGCACGAGCGGCCGCAGCGGGGGCGGTATCGACAGTTCCATCAGGTCGGCGTCGAGGCGCTCGGGCTGGCCGGACCGGACGCGGATGTCGAGATCATCCTGATGTGCCAGCGGCTGTGGGACGATCTGGGCCTGACCGGCATTCGTCTGGAGCTCAATTCGTTGGGGCAGGCGAGTGAGCGAGCCGCACATCGGCAGGATCTGATCGCCTACCTGGAAAAGCACTCGGCGATCCTCGACGACGACGCCAAGCGTCGGCTCCATACCAATCCGTTGCGCGTGCTGGACACCAAAAACCCCGCGCTGCAGGAGATGGCCAAGGGCGCCCCCCGATTGATCGATTATTTGGGGGATGCTTCCCGCGAGCATTTCGATGGTGTGCAGCGCCTGCTCAAAGCCAACAATATTCCATTCACGATCAACCCCCGCTTGGTGCGCGGTCTCGACTATTACAATCTCACCGTGTTCGAGTGGGTAACCGATAAGCTGGGCGCTCAGGGGACCGTGGCCGGTGGCGGGCGCTATGATCCTCTGATCGAGCAACTGGGCGGCAAGGCGACGCCGGCCTGCGGTTGGGCCATGGGGGTCGAGCGAATTCTCGAGTTGTTGCGCGAGGACGACCTGGTGCCGCAGGACGAAGGCTGTGATGTATACATCGTGCATCAGGGTGAAGCCGCGCTCTCGCCTGCGCTGGTGGCGGCGGAGCGCCTGCGTGACGTTGGGCTGGATGTCATTTTTCATTGCTCCGCCGATGGCAAGGGCAGTAGCTTCAAATCGCAACTGAAGCGTGCCGATGCCAGTGGCGCGGCCTTCGCCGTAATCTTGGGCGATAACGAAGTGGCGCAGCAGCAGGCCGTCGTCAAGCATTTGCGCAGTTCAGACCAGCAGGACAACCAGGTCGGCGTGGCTTTCGACCAGTTGACCGACTATTTAATCGATGCCATGGTGGCAAGCGCTGACGCATAAGGGTGGAGAAAAAGGATGGGGTATCACGAGGAACAAGAGCAACTCGAGGAACTCAAGGCGTGGTGGAAACAGTATGGCAACGCGGTCATTTGGGTTCTGATTGTGGCCCTGTTGGTTTTCGCTGGCTGGAATGGCTGGCGTTACTATCAACGCAAGCAGGCAGCTGAAGCCTCGGTGCTTTACGGCGAGTTGCAGCAATCGATTGCGGCCAAGAATCAGCCGATGATCATTCGCATTTCCGGCGACATGGGTAACAAATTCGGGCGTACTGCTTACGCTGAAATGTCGGCCTTGATCTCAGCCAAGGCGCTGTACGAACTGGGCGATACGGAAGACGCCAAGGCACGACTGCAATGGGCCATCGACCACGCAAGCGACAACGAGTACCGCCAGTTGGCAAGACTCCATCTGGCGGGTCTGCTGCTTGACCAAAAGGACTATGAAGGCGGGCTGAAAGCTCTGGGGAATAACCCACCCGCGGGGTTCACCGGCCTTTTCGATGATCGCCGGGGCGATTTGCTGGTAGCACAGAACAAAATCGCCGATGCGAAGCAGGCCTATCGCGCCGCGCTTGAGAAATTGAGCAAGAACGATAACAGTATGCGACAGTTCGTTCAGTTCAAGCTTGATGCCCTCGGCGGTTGAGGCCAGCCGAAATGTGTGACAGAAGCGGTTCCGACCACTCCATAACGACATAAGATCACCCGACTACATGATGAGCTTACGTGATTCCAGCCGTACTCTGCCTGATGCATTGGGCCGCCGTTTCATGAAACGCACCGCTGCCTGCGTGCTGCTTGCCTCGGCGACTGCGCTGCTCGGCGGTTGTGGGTTGTTCGGCAGCAAGCCGGCACACGTGCCTACGCCGCTGACGACATTCCAGCAGTCGCTGAATGTTCAGCAAGTCTGGACAGCCAGCGTCGGTAAAGCCGGCTCCTACTATTTCGAGCCGCTTGCGGTGGGGGATAGCGTTTACGCTGCAGGTGTCAGCGGCACGATCATTCGAGTCGATGCGGGTAGCGGAAAAGTCACCTGGACCGCCAAAGCCGGCACTGATATCAGCGCCGGCCCGGGTAGTGACGGGGAAGTCACCGCAGTCGGCACAGTGAAAGGCGAGGTGCTCGCATTCGATCACACCGGCAAGCAAATCTGGAAGGGCAATGCCGGCAGTGAAGTGCTGACGGCGCCTTTGGTTGGGCACGGATTGGTCATCGCGCGTGCCATCAACAATCGAATCACCGCGTTCGACGCCCAAACCGGCGCGGTGCGATGGATTTTTCAGCAACCGAATGTGCCGCTTACGTTGCGAACCGGCTCGAGCATGATTTTCGTCGGCGACCATGCAATGGTGACCGGTTTTCCCGGCGGGCAGTTGGCGTCGCTCGACCTCAATAATGGCAGCGTGCTGTGGGGCGCGACCCTGTCATTGCCGCAGGGCGTGACCGAAGTCGAGCGCATCAACGATGTCACCGGTACGCCGACCTTGTTTGGGCGCCAGATATGTGCCGTAACGTTCCAGGGGCGTATCGGTTGCGTCGATGCGATTACCGGTAATGGTCTGTGGGCGCGCGCGTTTTCGTCGTCTGCGGGGCTGTCGCAAGACGGACAAATCGTGGCCTCGACCAATACGCAATCGCAGGTCTTCGCGCTCGATTCGAGCAATGGTGATACGCTGTGGCAAAATGACAAGCTGATGTGGCGCGGCCTGAGCGCACCGCTGATATTGGGGCCGACCGTCGTGGTGGGGGACGATGAGGGGTACCTGCATTTCCTTTCCCGAGACAAGGGTGACTTCATTGCTCGCGTCAAGACTGACAGCAGCGGTATTCGAGCGCAACCGGTGTTGGTCGGTGATACGCTGGTCGTCCAGACTCGTGACGGAGAGTTGTTCGCTTACCGTCCCAAATAATTCAGACAATTCGTCTCAGACGCGGCCGGCGCCATTGCCGGCCGCATTTGTTTTAATGGCAAGACTATGAAACCCGTGATCGCCCTTGTCGGGCGCCCCAATGTCGGTAAATCGACACTTTTCAACCGTATGACCCGTTCGCGTGATGCGCTGGTCGCAGATTTGCCAGGCCTGACGCGTGACCGACATTACGGCGAGGGTCGAATCGGAGATTTTCCGCATTTGGTCATCGACACAGGCGGGTTTGAACCGGTCGCCAAAGACGGCATCCTGCATGAGATGGCCAAACAGACTCGTCAAGCGGTTGTCGAGGCCGATGTTGTCATATTTATTGTCGACGGACGCCAGGGCATTACCCCCCAGGACAGTGTGATAGCTGACTACCTGCGAAAAACCGGGCGCAAGATCCTGCTGGTCGTCAATAAAGCGGAAGGTATGAAATATTCGGCCGTCGCGGCTGATTTTTACGAACTCGGTTTCGGCGATCCGCGCGCTATTTCCGCCGCGCATGGCGACGGCGTACGCGACCTGGTCGAGGAAGCGCTGGCGCCTTTCTATAGTGCCCCGACCAATGATGAAGCAGTCGAGCCGGAGGAGGGCGGGCCGATTCGGATCGCGATCGTCGGTCGTCCCAACGTCGGCAAATCGACCCTGGTAAACACCTTGCTTGGGGAAGAGCGCGTTATCGCCTTCGATATGCCTGGGACCACCCGCGATTCCATCTATATCGATTTTGAGCGGCAGGGCAAGCGTTACACGCTTATCGATACTGCAGGGCTGAGGCGTCGCGGCAAGGTGTTCGAGGCAATCGAGAAATTTTCGGTGGTCAAGACACTTCAGTCGATCGCGGACGCGAACGTTGTTATTTTGTTGTTGGACGCGCAGCAGGATGTCAGCGATCAGGATGCTCATATTGCTGGATTCGTAGTCGAATCAGGCCGGGCGCTGGTCGTGGGGGTCAATAAGTGGGACGGTCTCGACGAGTATGCGCGCGAACGAATCAAGAACGACCTGGAACGCAAACTCAAATTTCTCGATTTTGCGAATTTCCACTTCATCTCGGCCGCCAAGCGCACCGGCATCGGCGCGTTAATGAAATCGGTGGATGCGGCCTATGCCGCGGCCATGAGCAAGATGCCCACGCCCAAGTTGACGCGCGCATTGCAGGAGGCCGTCGAATTCCAGCAGCCGCGACGCGCTGGCGTATCGCGCCCGAAAATGCGCTATGCGCACCAGGGCGGATCCAATCCGCCAATCATCGTTATTCACGGCACCGGTCTAAGCGGTGTTACCGATGCCTATAAGCGCTATCTGGAAAGGCGCTTTCGAGAAACTTTTGGTCTGACCGGCACTCCATTACGCATAGAACTTCGCAGCGGCAAGAACCCTTACGCCAAAACGGAGTGAAACGCCTTCAGGGGCGGGGTTTTACTGGTGTTCACAGTAAAATCGGCTATAGTGTGAAAATTGGGTTGAGATGCTCACTTTCGCCCCAATTTACGGTCAATCGTTAAAAATACAATGGAGTATCTTATGAGCAACAAAGGGCAACTGTTACAAGACCCGTTCCTGAATGCGCTGCGCAAAGAGCACGTTCCGGTTTCCATCTATTTGGTCAATGGCATCAAATTGCAAGGCAACATCGAATCTTTCGACCAGTATGTCGTTTTGCTGCGCAACACGGTTACCCAGATGGTGTACAAGCACGCTATCTCCACGGTAGTGCCGGCTCGCCCGGTCAACTTCCAGCCCGATGCTGAACAATCTTAATTTGGCGGTACCCGGCAGGTTTCGCGACCGCCGGGTTTCCCTTTCTTCCCTGTTGTTTCTCCCAATCTCCGTCGTTTGATTAATGCCGCTCTCGTCGGCATCGATTTCGGTAAAGTCGATTTCGAAGCCAGTCTCGCCGAACTCGACCTGCTCTCCAGAAGCGCCGGGGCCGATCCCGTAGTTGCCGTTACGGGCCGACGCGGCAGCCCCGATGCCGCAATGTTCGTCGGTAGTGGTAAAGCCCAGGAAATCAAGGACGCCATTGCGCTGCACCGTGTTGATCTCGTGATTTTTAATCACGCGCTCAGCCCGGCTCAACAGCGCAATCTGGAGCGTTTTCTGGAGCGGCGGGTCGTCGACCGTACCAGTCTGATCCTTGATATCTTTGCCCAGCGCGCAAAAAGCCACGAAGGGAAGCTTCAGGTCGAACTGGCTCAGTTGCAGTACTTGGCAACCAGGCTGGTGCGAGCGTGGAGCCATTTGGAGCGGCAAAAGGGCGGCATTGGTTTGCGGGGGCCGGGCGAAACTCAGCTCGAAACCGATCGACGTCTCTTGGGTGAACGTGTCAAGTCCTTAAAGGTTCGACTGGACAAGCTCCGTCGGCAACATGCCACCCAGCGTCGTGCCAGGAAGAGAAGCGACACCTTCTCCATCTCTCTGGTCGGGTACACCAACGCAGGCAAGTCGACGCTGTTCAACGCGTTGACCAAGGCGCAAGCCTATGCGGCGGATCAACTTTTTGCCACCCTCGACACGACGTCCCGGCGAGTCTACTTGGGAGAAGTCGGGCAGGTTGTGCTTTCCGACACGGTTGGCTTCATTCGCGAGCTGCCTCACCAGCTGGTTGCCGCTTTTCGGGCGACGCTCGAAGAAACGGTACATGCGGATTTGCTGCTCCATGTTGTGGACGCGTCCAGTGCAGTGCGACAGGAGCAAATCGACCAGGTCAATACTGTGCTCACCGAAATCGGCGCGGACGGCATTCCGCAGATTCTCGTATGGAACAAAATCGATGCGGCGCCCGAATTGCTCGCTGACGGTCCGCGCATCGAGCGCGACGAATCCGGTAATGTCACTCGCGTGTTTGTCAGTGCCCGGGACGGAATTGGACTGGATTTGCTTCGGGCTGCAATCGCTGAAACGATCGCTCGGCCAGCGACTGCGTTACAATCGTCGGGGCAATCGCCAAATCATTTGCCAGCAGAGTCGGGTGTGGGCTTTCATACGGCGGGAAACCTCTGAGCCGGTGCTGCCCCGATTTTTTCTAACGGGGGACCACCGATTCGCAATAACCGCTGATATTAACTCGATCGAGCATGGCGTCGACCAAACCAATACCAAGGACCGGCACCAATGCACTGTTGCCCGAGCGCGCAAGCGCTTCTGTCACATTGCCTCTTCTTATGCTTTCTAAAGCCTTGATTAAACGACTTGGATTGATTTTCTCGCTCAACGATCCGCGCTGGGGGCGGGGCGATGACAACGACGGCAAGAACGGGCGTGATGAGCCCAACCGTCAGAACCAGGATCGTCCACCGGAAGGTCCTCCGGATCTGGATGAATTATGGCGGGATTTCAACCGACGCCTGAATCGTCTGTTCGGTCGTAACAATAACGGTGGTGGCGGCGACGCCGGCGGCAAATTGCCGTCCTCCGGCCGAGGCTCCAGCATCGGTGTGAGCGTGGTCATCATCGTCGCGGTATTGGTCTGGCTGGCCACCGGTGTATTCATCGTGCAGGAGGGGCAAGTCGGTGTGGTGATGCAGTTCGGAAAATACAAGTACACGACCACTTCCGGCATCCAATGGCGGCTTCCATATCCGTTTCAGTCGGAAGAGGTCGTCAACATGTCACAGATTCGATCGGTCGAGATCGGGCGTTCCAATGTTGTGCCCAATACCGACTTGAAAGACTCGTCGATGCTGACCGGTGACGAGAACATCGTAGACGTCAGATTTGCCGTGCAATACCGGGTCAAGGATGCCAGCGAGTTTCTGTTCAACAACGTTGATCCCGAGGCCTCCGTCAGTCAAGCTGCGGCGACGGGAGTACGCGAAATCGTTGGCAAGAGCAAGATGGATTATGTGCTGTATGCCGGGCGCGAGGAAATCGCCAACGAACTCGTACAATCGATCCAACGAATTTTGGATAGCTACAAGACGGGTATCCTGGTTACCAGCGTAACCATGCAGAGCGTGCAGCCTCCGGAGCAGGTGCAGGCGGCGTTTGACGACGCAGTCAAGGCAGGGCAGGATCGCGAGCGCCAGAAAAACGAAGCGCAGGCCTACGCGAACAATGTGATCCCGTTGGCCAAGGGCACAGCTGCCCGCCTGCTGGAGGAAGCGTCCGGTTATAAGTCGCGGGTGACCGAGCAGGCGCAGGGCGATGCGGAGCGCTTCAAACTGGTCGAGCAAGCCTATGCCAAGGCACCTGATGTGACACGTGAACGTATGTATCTGGACACCATGGAGCAAATCTACTCCCATACGACCAAGGTCCTGGTCGATACGCGCGACAACAAAAATCTGCTTTACCTGCCGCTTGATAAATTGATTTCACGAAGCAAGGACGAAATCGGTGACGCCGCCTCGGCGCCGAAAGCGCCGCAAAATCATGCTGCCGCGCCGGCGCAGTCTGCGCCCGACGGCAGCAGTGCGGCTACCAGCGGTGCAGGCGAAACGCGGAACCGTTCGCGCAATGCCCTGCGTGACAGCGATCCGCTGCGTTCGGGGGACAGCCAATGAACCGTATCGGAACCGTCCTCATTGCACTGATCGTCCTGCTGTTGTTGCTCTCCTCGACTATGTTCGTAGTCGATCAGCGCCGCTATGCAATCGTTTTCTCCTTCGGGGAAATCAAGCAAGTCATCAGCAAGCCCGGGTTGCATTTCAAGATGCCGCCGCCTTTCGAGAACGTCGTGTATCTCGAAAAACGCCTGATGACCATCGATAATCCGCAGCCCGAACGATTCATTACGGCAGAGAAAAAAAATCTGGTTGTCGATTCCTACATCAAATGGCGTATCACTGATCCTCACAAGTTCTACGTCAGTTTCAAGGGCGATACCACGTTGGCGCGGGAGCGACTTACGCAGCAGGTCCGCTCGGCACTGCAAGAGGCATTCGCCAAACGGACAATCTCCGAAGTGGTCTCCAGCCAGCGGGATCAGGTAATGCAGTCTGTGAGGCAAAAGGTCAGTGAAGAAGCCGCTCAACTCGGCATCGAGGTGACCGATGTGCGTCTGCGTCGAGTCGATCTGCAGGCCGGCATCAGCGATTCAGTATTTCGCCGCATGATTGCGGAGCGCAAACGCGTGGCGAACGAATTGCGTTCGACCGGTGCCGCCGAGGCCGAGCAAATCCGTGCAGATGCTGACCGTCAGCGCGAAGTCATTGTCGCGAAGGCATACAGCCAGGCGCAGAAAATCAAGGGTGAGGGGGATGCGCAAGCGTCCCAGATTTATGCGCAGGCATTCGGCAAGGATCCGAAGTTTGCGCGGTTCTATCAAAGTCTCGAGGCCTACCGAAAAACCTTCTCGAGCAAGAGCGATATTATCGTCACAGACCCGGGCAGCGATTTCTTCCAGTTCATGCGCGGCGCTGGTACTGACACAGCGGGCAAACAGGGTGCCCGCTGACCGGCAGATGCCGTCGTCCCCCGTGGGGCGGCGGCAGAAGGGAACGCTGCAATATTTCCAAAGCAATTGGCCAAATGGGTAGGGTTCTGATTCTTGCTTGTGCGTTCATGCTGATCGTCGAGGGAGTCTTCCCTTTTTTCTGGCCCGATCAGTGGCGCCAGACTTTTCGTAAAATAACGGAATTCCGAACTGGGCAAATTCGCTTTTTCGGCTTCGTGGCGTTGGTGTTGGCCCTGATCCTGCTGGCCATTGCCTACGCATAGCCAGCCTGGCGCCATTATTTGAAACCTTTGATTCTCTGACACCCATGCCGAATTGGCTGCTCCCCGAAAATATTGCCGACGTATTGCCATCCGAGGCGCGCAAGATCGAAGAACTGCGTCGGGCCATGCTTGACCGATTTCGTGCCTACGGCTACGAACTCGTCATGCCGCCGTTGCTTGAATACACCGACTCGTTGTTTACCGGGACCGGGCACGATCTGGACTTGCGTACCTTCAAGTTGGTCGATCAGATGTCTGGGCGCACCATGGGGTTGCGTGCAGATATCACGCCGCAGGTCGCGCGCATCGACGCTCACCTGCTCAATCGCACCGGCGTGACCCGGCTGTGCTATGCGGGCAGCGTGCTGCTGACACGGCCGCGCGGACTGCTGACCACCCGCGAGCCGTTGCAAATTGGCGCTGAAATATTCGGGCATGCCAGTATCGAAGCGGATCTCGAGATTCAGGAACTGCTGCTCTTTTGTCTGCGCCAGTCAGGGTTGAAGCAGGTTCGCCTCGACTTGTGCCATGCTGGCGTGCTGGAGGCTCTGCTGGAATCGGTGCCAAAGGCCGAGGCGCTCGAGTCTGCCCTGTTTGGCGTACTGGCGGCCAAGGATGTGCCGCAACTCGAGGCCATCACGGCATCCCTGCCGTCGCCGGTGCGCGATGCCCTGCGGGCATTGCCCCACCTCTACGGCGACGTCGGCATATTGGATGAGGCCAGACGCCGCCTGCCGGCGCACCCGAAGTTGCACGCCGCGCTCGATGACCTCGCTTTCCTGGCCGGACAAGGCGGCGACGCCACCGTCACCGTTGATTTGGCGGATCTGCGCGGCTACCAGTATCACAGCGGGGTCATGTTTTCCGCCTACGTCGACGGCGTGCCCAATGCCATTGCCCTGGGCGGCCGATATGACAAGGTCGGGCAGGCATTCGGCCGCGTGCGCCCTGCTACGGGGTTTTCGATGGATTTGCGAGAAGTCGCCGGCGTCTCCCCGGTCGAGGCTCGCAGCAATGCGATCCTTGCGCCGTGGAGTCAGTCACCGGGCTTGCGCGAGGCGATCGCCACTTTGCGGCAAGCCGGCGAAGTGGTGATTCAGGCGTTGCCGGGACATGAGACCGATCTGGAGGAATTCGCTTGCGATCGGGCCCTTATCGAGCGCGACGGCGCCTGGCAGGTCGTCGATCGCTGAAAAAAGCGGCACCTCGTCCGCAACACGGGTAAAATACGTTTTTAACCAAACCAACTATTGTTATGTCCGGCAATGCTTTGAAACAGGGGCGCAACGTCGTCGTCATCGGTACTCAGTGGGGCGACGAGGGCAAAGGTAAGGTCGTCGACTGGCTGACCACCCATGCGCAAGGCGTGGTTCGTTTCCAGGGCGGGCACAATGCTGGGCATACGCTGATCATCGGCGGCAAGAAAACGGTTCTGCGCCTGATTCCGTCGGGCATCATGCACGAGAGCGTGACGTGCTACATCGGTAACGGCGTGGTTCTGTCGCCGGAAGCCCTCTTCAAGGAAATCGCCGAACTCGAAAGTGCCGGCCTCGACGTTCAATCGCGTCTGCGTATTTCCGAAGCCTGCACATTGATACTGCCTTACCATGTGGCGGTCGACCAGGCCCGTGAAGCCAAGCGTGGTGCCGACAAGATCGGCACGACCGGCCGGGGCATTGGCCCGGCCTATGAAGACAAGGTCGGCCGTCGGGCTCTGCGCGTGCAGGACTTGTTCGATGCGCCGCGCTTTGCCGAGCGACTGCGCGAGAACCTCGATTATCACAATTTTGTTCTGACGCAATATCTCGGCGCGCCAGCGGTTGATTTTCAGCAGACACTCGACACCATGCTCGGCTACGCGCCGCGACTGGCTCCGATGCTGGCCGATGTGTCCCAATTGCTGTATGCGGCCAACAACGACGGGCAGAATCTGCTGTTCGAAGGCGCGCAGGGCACTCTGCTCGACATCGACCACGGCACCTATCCGTTCGTGACCAGCAGCAACTGCGTGGCCGGCGCGGCCAGCGCCGGTGCCGGGGTCGGCCCGCAGCAATTGCATTACGTGCTCGGAATCACCAAAGCATATTGCACGCGAGTGGGCGCTGGGCCGTTCCCGAGCGAGCTGTACGACGCGGACAATCCTGCCCGCCAGGCGGCGATCGGGCTTCAACTGGCAACGGTCGGCAAGGAATTCGGTTCGGTCACCGGCCGTCCGCGCCGCACTGGCTGGATGGACGCCGCCGCACTGAAGCGATCCATCCAGATCAATGGCGTTTCGGGCCTGTGCATGACCAAGCTCGACGTGCTCGACGGCCTCGACACGATTCGCCTTTGCGTCGGCTATCTCGTCGAAGGCAAGCGTGTCGATATCCTGCCGCGTGGCTCGGTCGATGTCAGTCGCTGCGAACCCATCTATGAAGACTTCCCCGGCTGGCAGACCAGCACGGTCGGCGTGCAGGCATGGGACAAGCTTCCGGAGAGCGCCCAACGCTATTTGAAGCGTATCGAGGAGGTATGCGGCACACCGATCGACATGGTCTCGACCGGGCCTGATCGGGAAGAAACCATTTTGCTGCGCCATCCGTTCAAGGGTTGACCGGTTTCCTTGGCCGTTTGCTGTATTCATGAACACACCGCAAAACGACGATAAGAATCTGTGGGTTTCCTGGGACGAGTACCACCGGCTGATTGAGCAGCTCGCGTTGGCCGTGCACGAGTCGGGGTGGCAATTCGACAAGATTCTCTGCCTGGCCCGTGGCGGCTTGCGAGTTGGCGATCAGTTGGCGCGTATTTACGACGTGCCGCTGGGCATCTTGGCCACCAGTTCCTATCGAGAAGCTGAAGGGACTTTGCGAGGTGATCTCGATATTGCCCAATACATCACCATCACACGCGGCGCACTGAGCGGTCGTGTGTTGCTCGTCGACGATCTCGTCGACTCCGGGGTGACGCTCGAGAAGGTCGGCCGTCATCTCCAGGAGCGTTATCCAGGCGTGACGGAAGTAAAGTCCGCGGTATTGTGGTTCAAGGCATGCTCACACGTGAAGCCTGATTTCTACGTGAAATACTTGCCCACCAATCCCTGGATCCATCAACCGTTCGAAGGCTACGATACGCTGCGCCCGCATAATCTCGCCGCCTGGATCAAGCGCGGCAGCAACGAAAGCTGCTGACGCGCCTCGCCTGGGCAGAGTCATGATGCGGCGAGCGGACAAGGCCTACTGCGCATGACCAAGCAGCCTCGCCAGACTACCGACACAAATGCAACCGAGGCTGAGCGAGCCCACCGTCAATGCACGCTGGCCGATCAGCCTGAAGACGCCGCATCGCACCGCGTCATGGCCGAAGCGCGGCGTCGTCAAGGCGATGAGCTGGCGGCATTGGCGCATTTGATCGCCGCTCACACGCTTGACTCGTTCGCCGCGGACCCGCTGCATGCCTCTGTGCGCGAGCTGTGCGATGTCGCCACCGGTTATTACATGAAGGGTGATCATGCGACAGCCGAGTCCTGGTACCGGTTGGTACTAAAAGTCGCGCCCGGCCTGCCGCTGGCGCACCAGAATCTCTCCGCCATTTGCGCAGGCGCCGGCCGTCGTGCCGAAGCTGAAGCTCATCGTGCCCAGGCTTACCGAGCGCAACGGGTTTTCATTGAGCAGGCTGCCCAGCAGGCCCGCCCGATTCTCATCCTGTGCGCGGGGCGAGAGGCAGGTAACATTCCCTTCGAAATTCTGCTACCGACCGATACCTATACGCGTATCAAGTATGTCATCGACTATGCGGCTGACGAAGAAGACCATCAATTGCCACCTTTCGATCTGGTATTCAACGCTATCGGCGACGCGGACGTCGCCGCTTCGATGGATGCCCGACTTACCCGCTTCGGGCAGCGCTGTCAGCGCCCGATGCTCAATGCGCCGGCGGCGGTTGCACGTACTCAACGCCATCGGCTGGCGGCGCTGCTGAGCGATATCGATGACGTCGTCATCGCGCCCTGTATCCGCGTCGAACGTGGGGGCAACGGAGCGAAGGCGTTGGCCTCGACGTTGGCGAGCGAAAACGTGCCATTCCCGATACTGGCCAGGCCCACGGCTATGCACGGTGGCGAGGGATTGGCGCGCTGCCAGACGCTGGCCGCCCTCGAGCAACATCTGGCCGGCACCGATGCGCCCCATTATTTGAGCGCGTTTCTCGACTACCGCAGTGTCGATAGCTATTACCGCAAATACCGCATGATCTTCATCGATCGACGGCCATGGCCCTATCACCTGGCCATCTCGTCGTATTGGATGGTCCACTATTTTTCCGCGGATATGGCTGCCCATCCCTGGAAAATAGACGAGGAGCGGCGCTTCCTGACGAATCCGGCCGACGTGCTGGGCGCGCGCGCAATGACAGCACTTGCCGCAATCGGGCGCCGGCTCGATCTCGATTACGCCGGGATCGACTTCACGTTGTTGCCCGACGGGCGGATATTCCTGTTCGAAGCCAATGCGACCATGCGGGTTCATTATGAGCGCGCCGACGGGCCATTGGCGCATAAGAATCGCCATGTGCAGGCGATCATCGATGCGTTTGCCCGTTTGCTGTCTCGCCATGCCCCCGCCTGAAGCGGCGCAAAGCCTCCGCCAATTTTTCTGTGGTCGTGAGCGAAGCCTGCCTGTCAGCGAGTCTTGGCGTTGGTTGACGCGGGGCGCCGAGGATGCAGCAGCACGCGTTGGAGGCCAGCGGGCTGCTCCAGCAGATCGGCCAGCGTATATCGATCGAGCGTCGCAAACAACGCTTCGGACGCATCGGCCAGAATTCCACGCAACTTGCAGACCGGCGTGATACGGCACGAACCACCCCCCTGTTCGAGGCATTCAACCAGCGGACTGTCTGCCTCCGAGGTGCGTACCAGGGCGCCGATCGAAATCTCCGCAGCCGCGCGAGCGAGCCGGATGCCGCCTCCTTTGCCCCGGGTCGTCTCGAGATAACCGGCACGTGCGAGGAAGTTGATCACCTTCATCAAATGGTTATCCGAAATCCCGTAAGCGGTGGCGATCTCCGAGCGCGTGGCATGGCCGTCAGTCCGCACGCCGACATACATCAACGTGCGCAAGCAGTAATCCGTGAACGTAGTCAGTCGCATGAATTGGGGATCGCTGGCGTGCGCCTCATGAACCGTGAACCGCTACGCGGAAAATCGGCGCACGCACGTCAGGCCGCCATACCGCTGTGCCGCAACAGCGCGTCGACCGTCGGCGCTCTCCCGCGGAATGCCTTGAACGAGTCGATTGCCTGGCGGCTGCCGCCGACCGCCAGAATTTCGTCCCGATAGCGGGCGCCGATCTGCGCGTCGAGCACCGTACCGGTACGCCTGGCGGCCTCTTCGAAGGCGGCGTAGGCGTCGGCCGACAGCACTTCCGCCCACTTGTAGCTGTAGTAGCCGGCCGCATACCCACCGGCAAAAATATGACTGAACGTATTGGGCCACCGCGAGAAGGGCGCTTGCGGCAGGACGTGCAGCCGATCGTTGGTTTCTCGCGAGAGCGCCAGCACCGTTTGCGGCCCGTTCGGATCGAAGTCGGCGTGCAAGCGCATGTCAAAATCCGAGAAGACAATCTGGCGCAGCATCATCAAACCGCTCTGGAAGTTTCGTGCGGCGACCATTTTGTCGAACAGCGGGCGTGGCAATGGGGCTCCCGTTTCGGCATGGGCGGTCATGTGTGTGAGCACGTCCCATTCCCAGCAAAAATTCTCCATGAACTGCGAAGGCAATTCGACCGCGTCCCACTCCACGCCGTTGATGCCCGATACTCCGGCATCCTCCACCTGGGTCAGCATATGGTGCAAGCCATGCCCGAACTCGTGGAACAGCGTAATCACATCGTCGTGCGTAAAAAGGGCGGGCTTGCCATTGACCGGCGCCGGGAAGTTGCAGGTCAGGTAGGCCACCGGCGTTTGCAGACCCCCGTCGCCAAGACGCTTGCGGGCGCGCGCGTCGTCCATCCATGCGCCGCCGCGCTTGCCCTCGCGAGCATAAAGATCGAGGTAAAACTGGGCGACGAGCTCCCCGGCCGAATTCTCAATGCGGAAAAAGCGCACATCAGGATGCCAGACTTCGGCGGTGTCCGGGCGAATGGTCACGCCGAACAGGGTCGAGGCAACGCGGAACAAGCCCTCCAGCACCTTGGGCTGCGGAAAATATTGTCGCACCTCGTTTTCGGAGAACGCGTACTGCCGTTGGCGCAGTTTTTCAGACACATAGGTCACGTCCCACGGTTCAAGCGTCGTCAGCCCGAACTCCTGCGCGGCAAACGCCGTCAGCTCGGCCCAGTCCTTTTCCGCATAGGGGCGGGCGCGGCGTGCCAAATCCTCCAGGAAACCCAGGACCTGGGCAGGGGACTCCGCCATCTTCGGCTCGAGCGATACCTCGGCATAGTTGGCAAAGCCGAGCATTTGCGCTTCCTCGTGCCGCAATGCCAGTTGTTCGGTAATGATCGCGGTATTGTCCCAGTCCGCCTCGCCTGCGCCATACTCGGGCGCCAGTTCGGAAGCTCGTGTCACATTGGCCTTGTACATCGCTTCGCGCAATGCGCGGTTGTCCGCGTACTGCAGCACGGGGAAATACGATGGGAAATGGAGGGTGAATTTCCAGCCTGATTTCCCATCCTTGCTGGCCGCTTCGCGGGCGGCGTCCTTGACGTCGTCCGGCAGTCCGGCCAGCTCGGTTTCGTTCTCGACATAGCGTGCAAACGCATTCGTGGCATCGAGCACATGATCGGAAAAGGCTTTGCCGAGAGCCGCTTGCCGTTCCTGAATGGCTGCGAAGCGAGGCTTCTCCGACTCGGGCAGTTCGGCGCCGCCCAGGCGAAATCCGCGCAGCTCGTTCTCGAGTATTTTCTTGCGGGCCGCCGACAGGCCGGCGTATTCAGCCCCATTGGCGATCGACTTGTATTTGTCGTACAAGGCCAGGTTCTGCCCCAGCGACGACCAGAATTCCGTCACTCGCGGCAGGTTCTCGCCGTGCGCCGTGCGCAGTGCCGGCGTGTCGGCTACCGCGGTGAGATGATTGATGACGCCCCAGGCCCGGCCGAGTCCTTCGGTGCCATCTTCCAACGCCTCGACGACGTCGCGCCACGTGCCGGGCGTGGCAGGGTCGGCGGCGCGCTCGACTGCCGTGCGGGCTTTGGCCAGCAGGGTGTCGATGGCTGGCGTGATGTGTTCCGGTCGAATCGAGCCAAAACGAGGTAAATCCGAGAAATCCAGCAGCGGGTTGGCGGCGTCGTGAGCACTCATGGGTTGCATATCCGTGAAATCGAACTTATCGATGAGTGTGGGGGCAAGCGGCCGGTTTTTCCAGTCGTTTTTATCTGCGGCGCCGATAGCCTGCTTCAACCGGCGCGCATCGGGCTCAAAGGCATGACGGTCCAGTCAGGGGCCGCGCCGTCATGCCGGTGCGCCAATCAGCCCGCGGCGCGCTCGGCTGCCTCCAGCGTATTGACCAGCAGCATCGTAATCGTCATCGGCCCAACCCCGCCGGGGACCGGCGTGATCCAGCCTGCGACTTCCTTGACGGCGGCGAAATCGACGTCGCCGCACAACTTGCCCTGGTCGTCGCGGTTCATGCCGACGTCGATGACCGCCGCGCCCGGCTTGACCATGTCGGCCGTAATCAAATTACGCCGACCGACCGCGGCGACGATGACATCGGCCTCGCGCGTATGCGCGGCCAGATCGCGGGTTTTGCTGTTGCAAATGGTCACGGTCGCGCCGGCCTGCAGCAGCATCATTGCCATCGGCTTGCCGACGATGTTCGAGGCGCCCACCACCACGGCACGGGCGCCGCGCAGCGGGAATTCGATGGACTCCAGCATTTTCATGCAGCCATAAGGGGTACAAGGCCGAAACAATGGCGCGCCGGTCATCAGCGCGCCGGCGTTGGCGACGTGAAATCCGTCGACGTCCTTTTCCGGCGCGATCGCCTCCAGGACCTTGTGGCTGTCGATGTGCTTGGGCAGCGGCAACTGCACGAGAATACCGTGCACCTTCGGATCGGCATTGAGTTCGGCGATGCGTGCCAGCAGCTTCGCCTCGGGCAAGTCGGCTGGAAAACGATCGAATACCGAGTAAATGCCGTTGTCTTCGCACGCCTTGACCTTATTGCGGACGTAGACCTGGCTGGCAGGGTCTTCGCCCACCAGAATCACGGCCAGGCCTGGCTGGTGGCCGCGGGCGGTGAGTTTCGCCGCGCGGGCAGCGACGTCGGCACGAAGTTTTTTGGCAAGCGCGTTGCCGTCAAGCAGGGTAGCAGTCATGGTGGTGAATCACACGAGAAATAAAACCGGCGCCGGCGACGCCCGCACCCGGGCGTCTCGCGCCGTCAATCGAATAAAACGTTATACCTGTGGCATCGCGCTCAGGAGCGCTTGGACAAGGCCAGGCGCAGCAGGTCGGCGACCGTGTTGACGTTGAGCTTTTCCATGATATTGGCGCGGTGGGCCTCGACCGTCTTGATGCTGATGCCGAGGTCGTCGGCAATCTGCTTGTTCAGCCGGCCGGCGATGATGCGCTCGAGTACCTGCTGTTCGCGCCCGGTCAGACGCGCCAGCAGTTCGTCGGCCGCCTGCTGCTCGCGCTGGCTGCTGGCGTCAAGCCGGGCCTTGCCCAGCATGCGCTCGACCAGCACACGCAGCTCGGCCGCATCGAACGGCTTTTCGATAAAGTCCATCGCACCCTTTTTCATGGTGTTGACGGCCATCGGCACGTCGCCGTGGCCAGTGACGAAAATGGTCGGAATCGAAATATTCTGAGCCAGCAGATGCTCCTGCAACTCGAGTCCGTTCATCCCGGGCATGCGCACGTCGAGGATCAGGCATGCCACCTGGCGCCGGTCGTAGTGCGCCAGGAACTGCTCGGCACTGTCGAAACTGCGCACGTGATAACCGTTGGCTTCGAGTAACCAGCGCAGCGAGTCACGAACGGCTTCATCATCGTCGACAATAAAGACGGTTTCTTGATCAGTGTTGTTGTTGCTGGCAGTCATGCTTCCCCCACGGATGAAGTATCGGCGTCAAATGGTAAAAGGATAAAGAACGTGCAGCCGCTGCGCACGTCCCCGGCATAGTTGTTTTCCACCCACAGGCGGCCATGATGGGATTCGATGATCGAGCGGCAAATATTCAGACCCATGCCCATACCGTCGGATTTCGTACTGAAAAACGGTTCGAACAGGCGTTCGATGGCGGTCTCGTCGACGCCCGGACCATGATCGACGACGGTGAACTCGATGGCTCTCTCCTGTCGGCGCACGTGCAGGCGAATCGATAGATCGCGCCGCAGGCCCGGCGGCGGCGTATGGTTTTGCATCGCCTCGGCCGCGTTTTTGAGCAGATTCACCAAAACCTGTTCGATCAGCACCGGGTCGACGTAAATTTGCGGCAGGCCCGCCGGGAGCTCGGTCACGATGCGGATGCGCCGCTTGCGCGCCTCGATTTCGGCCAGCCCCACCGCATCGGCGACGATCTCGTAAATGCTCGTGGGTTGACGCTTGGGTTCGCTGCGTTTGACGAACGAGCGGATGCGCTTGATGATCATGCCCGCCCGCACCGCTTGTTGCGAGGTTTTTTCGAGTGCCGGCAGCAACGTCTCCGGACTGGTGCGTCCTGCCCGCACCAACGCGGCCGTTCCCATGCAGTAATTATTGATTGCGGCCAATGGCTGATTCAACTCGTGGGCCAACGAAGAGGCCATCTCGCCCATTGTCATCAGTCGGCCGGTGAATTGCAAGCGCTCTTCTTCCTGGCGCGCCAGCTCCTCGGCCTGACGCCGCGCGGTAATGTCGGTGGCCACTTGCAGTTGTGCCAAGTGACCGTCCACCCATTGGATGTATTGGCGCCGCACTTCAAACCATTTTTGCCGGCTGGGCAGGTAGATCTCCTGCGTTTCGGAAGCCGTATCAGTCAGAGCCACGGCCGGCAGACCCGCATAGGCGTCCACCATGTCGATCGAATCGCTCGACGCTTGCGCCGACTCGAGCGCGCCGTCGGACAGCTCGAGATGTCCCTCCGGTCGCGTGCCGAACAATTGCCGGTAATAACGATTGGCGAACAGCAGCTCGGCCTTGTCGACGGCCAGCACCGAGACCGACGCGTCGAGACTCTCGAGCACCGTGGTGAAACGCTCGTGGGCCGCGGCAAGCTCCTCGCGGGCGCGTTTGGGTTCACTGATATCGGTCAGTGACGACATCCAGCCGGTTTGCCTGCCATGCGCGTCTACCAGCGGCGAGACGAACATACGGGCATAGAACACCGAGCCGTTCTTGCGCCGCACACGGATTTCGAACCCGTGCGACGGGGCCTTGCCGCGCAGGGTCATGTCGATGCGGCGCTGCATCTCGTAAATGTCGTCGTCCGGCCAGTAGGGATAGGGCGGCGCATGCCCCAGAAGGTCCGCCTCGTCCCAGCCCGTCATGCGGCAAAACGCCGGATTGACATAAGTGATATGGCCTTGCAGATCCAGCACCCGCATGCCGATCACGATGGAATTTTCCATCGCCCGGCGAAACGATGTTTCGTTGAACAGCGCCTGTTGCGCCTCGAAACGTTGCCGCGTGTGGCGCCACAAGCTCCAGAGGCTCCAGAGCACGAAGCACGACAGGCCGACAATTAGCCATACCAGCGTGTTATTGACGAAGTTGCCGACCGATGGATATGAATAGACGCGCACCAGCAGGCTATGCCCGGGAGGGTCGAGCAGCAGCTCGGACGAAACGTCGCGTGGCGACGGCGGCCGGGTCGATGTGGTGGCCAGCTCCTTGTTGTGGGTGTCGACGAACGAGACCTTGAACTTGTTGCCGAGCTCTTGCGGCAATTCATGAATCAGCATTCCCTCGACCGAATACACCACGCCGATGGTGCCGAGGAATTCGCGCCCGCGCAGCACGGGCACTTCGAGCGCTATGTAGGACATGCCCGAAGCGTCGTACAGTAACGTCGAGTAGGCCGGTCGCCGCGAATCACGGGCGGCACGAAACGCCACCAGCAAAGCGTCCTCCATCGGACTGTCCTTGCTCGCCTGCAGTCGCGCGGCAAACGGCGAATCGCTCGGCACTGCCCACTGCGGCCGTTGCTCGGCATTCAGCCAGTTCATGAACACGATGTCAGGATGATTCTGCATCATCTCGTCGGCTGCGCTGGCGAAATGTCCGAGGCCCTGGGGAGCCGCGGCGGTGTCGCGCGCGAGCGAACTGATCTGATCCTGGATCGACAGCATGTTCAGGCGAATCTGTTGCTGCGCCCAGGCGACATTCCGGTACAGGGTATCTTGCTGCTGCTCTGTCTCGCGGCGGTTCAGGCTCCACAGAATCAGGCTCATCACCACCAGAAAGATAACAATCGAGGCGAGCGGCACCAGCAGGTAGTAGTGCGATTCCGCAAAACCCTGCAGCCAGCGGTTCGAACGGCCGGCTGCGTGATTCGGCCGTGTGGGGGGGGCGGGAGTGGCGACGCGGTGCGGAAACATCCCAAGATTGTAGCTCAGACGGCACCGTCGCCCGCGCCCCCGCGACCCGTTGCACCGCCATTGTCAAATCGCGGTGAAACGCCTACGGTAGGTCAATACAGGTATCGAGGTCGAAAAATCGCGCTGAGGTTTTTGCTGCACTGCGGCGTGACTTTTCATATTATAAAAACATATATCGTAATTTGAAATTTTTCTTGCGCTTCGCCCCGCGTACTCCTTACAATGGCGCGGCATAAGGTCGGCGAGCCTGCCGTGCTCGAAACAGGCTCGACCGCGTCGCCCACTCCCACGACAGACAGGAGACAACCATGTCCGCCGTACCTGATGAAGTTCTGAAATACGTGTCCGAGCAGGACGCCGATCCCCAAGAGACCAAGGAATGGCTCGAATCCCTGGAAGGCGTGCTTAGCGCCGAAGGTCCGGAGCGGGCGCACTACCTGCTCGAAAAGCTGATCGAATACGCTCGCGTGAACGGCGAACACCTGCCGTTCTCCGCCAATACGCCCTACATCAACACCATTCCGCTCGATCAGCAAGCCCATATTCCGGGCGACCAGGAGATCGAACATCGCGTGCGTTCGTACACGCGCTGGAACGCGA
Source organism: Pandoraea thiooxydans (assembly GCF_001931675.1). Classification (NCBI taxonomy): domain Bacteria; kingdom Pseudomonadati; phylum Pseudomonadota; class Betaproteobacteria; order Burkholderiales; family Burkholderiaceae; genus Pandoraea; species Pandoraea thiooxydans. The sequence continues at coordinate 1,163,480 of NZ_CP014839.1, forward strand.
TTGCGATGGTGCTGCGCGCGGGCAAGACCACCAACGTGGGCGGCCATATCGCTTCGTTTGCCTCGGCCGCCACGTTGTACGACGTCGGTTTCAATCATTTTTGGCACGCGCCTTCCGACAAGCACGGTGGCGACCTGATCTTCGTGCAGGGCCACTCGTCGCCCGGCATCTACAGCCGCGCATTCTTGCTGGGCCGTCTGACCGAGAAGCAACTCGACGGCTTCCGCCAGGAAGTCGATGGCCATGGCATCCCGTCCTACCCGCACCCGTGGCTGATGCCGGACTTCTGGCAATTCCCGACCGTTTCGATGGGCCTGGGCCCGATCATGGCGATCTATCAAGCCCGCTTCATGAAATACATGGAAAGCCGGGGCGTGCTGAAAACCGACGGCCGCAAAGTGTGGGCTTTCCTGGGCGATGGCGAAACCGACGAGCCCGAATCGCTCGGCGCGATCGGCATGGCCGGGCGCGAACGGCTCGATAACCTGATTTTCGTGGTCAACTGCAATCTGCAGCGCCTGGACGGCCCGGTGCGCGGCAATGGCAAGATCATCCAGGAGCTGGAGTCGGAATTCCGCGGCGCCGGATGGAATGTCATCAAGGTCATCTGGGGCAGCCGCTGGGATGCCCTGTTGGCGCGTGACAAGAAGGGTTTGCTGATGAAGCGCATGATGGAGTGCGTGGATGGCGAGTACCAGACCTACAAGTCTAAGGACGGCGCTTACGTGCGTGAGCATTTCTTCAACTCGCCCGAGTTGAAGGCGATGGTGGCCGACTACTCCGACGAAGACATCTGGAATCTGAATCGCGGCGGTCACGATCCGCACAAGATCTATGCGGCGTTCCAGCAGGCGACCAATCACAAGGGTCAGCCGACCGTGATCCTGGCCAAGACCATCAAGGGTTATGGCATGGGCGAAGCCGGCCAGGCGATGAACATCACCCACCAGCAAAAGAAAATGCCGGTGGATGCGCTGAAGAAGTTCCGCGATCAATTCAAGCTGCCGATCACCGACGAGCAGATCGCCGACGTGCCTTACGTGACGTTCGAAGAGGGCTCGAAAGAACTCGAATACATGCGCGAGCGCCGCATGGAGCTGGGTGGTTACCTGCCGGCCCGGCGCGCCAAGGCCGCATCGCTTCAGGTGCCGGCGCTGTCGGCTTTCGAGCCGGTGCTCAAGGCGACCGCCGAAGGGCGTGAAATCTCGACCACCATGGCGTTCGTGCGGGTGCTGAACATCCTGCTCAAGGACAAGACGCTGGGCCAGCGGATCGTGCCGATCGTGCCGGACGAATCGCGTACCTTCGGCATGGAAGGGTTGTTCCGTCAGATCGGTATCTGGAACCAGCAAGGCCAGAAGTACGTGCCTCAGGACCAGGACCAGCTGATGTTCTACAAGGAATCCGAGAACGGTCAGATTCTGCAGGAAGGGATTAACGAGGCCGGCGGCATGTGCGACTGGATCGCGGCGGCCACGTCGTACTCGACGCATGGCGAGCAGATGATCCCGTTCTATGTCTTTTACTCGATGTTCGGCTTCCAGCGCATCGGCGATCTGGCCTGGGCCGCCGGCGACATGCGCTCCCGCGGCTTCCTGGTCGGCGGCACCGCCGGGCGCACGACGCTCAACGGCGAAGGCCTGCAGCACGAAGACGGTCACTCGCTGCTGTGGTCCTCGGCGATTCCGAACTGCATTTCGTACGACCCGACCTATGGCTACGAACTGGCGGTGATCGTGCAGGACGGCCTGCGCCGCATGGTGCAGGAGCAGGAGGACGTGTACTACTATATTACCGTGATGAACGAGAACTACGCGCAACCCGGCTTGCCCGAGGGCGTGGAGAAGGACATCGTCAAGGGCATGTATCTGTTCCGGCGCGGCGAGCAAAGCAAGAAGGCCCCGCACGTGCAACTGCTGGGCTCGGGCACGATCTTCAACGAAGTGGTCGAAGCCGCCGCGCTATTGAAGAACGATTGGGGTGTCGACGCCGATCTGTGGAGCTGCCCGAGCTTCACCGAACTGGCGCGCGAAGGCCACGACGTGGCGCGCTACAACCTGCTGCATCCGACCGAGACGCAACGCCAATCGCATGTCGAGGCTTGCCTCAAGGACGCGAGCGGACCGGTGATCGCTTCGACCGATTATGTGCGTGCCTATGCCGATCAGATTCGTCCGTTCCTGTCGCAGCGCTATGTGGTACTGGGCACCGACGGTTTCGGCCGTTCCGACACGCGCGAAAAATTGCGTCATTTCTTCGAGGTTGACCGCTACTGGGTCACCGTTGCGGCGCTCAAGGCGCTGGCCGACGAGGGAACGATCGCTGCAGCCAAGGTCGCCGAAGCGATTGCCAAGTACGGGCTCGATCCGAACAAACCCAACCCGATGATCGTGTAAGCTGCCTGCTAGCGGCAAAGGGCGCGCCTGTGGACGGGTGCGCCCTTCGCAGTGCGGGCAGACGCGAGGAGACTGTCAGAAATGAGTCAAGTAATTGAAGTCAAGGTGCCGGACATCGGCGGGTACAACGATGTCCCGGTTATCGAAGTACTGGTGAAGGCGGGCGATCGGGTCGAGGCGGAAACGTCGCTGGTCACGCTGGAATCGGACAAAGCGACCATGGACGTACCGAGCCCGTCGGCCGGCGTCGTCAAGGACATCAAGGTCAAGGTTGGCGATACGGTGTCCGAAGGTTCGCTCATCATCATGCTGGAGTCGGCCGACGGCGCAGCGCCCGCGGCCGTCAACGGCAAGGCGGCCGCCAGCGCGCCGGCCCCGGCCGCGCCCGCGGCGGCAGCCCCGGCCACGCCGACCGCACCGGCGCCCGCTGGTGGGACGACTGAAGTCAAAGTACCCGATATCGGCGGGTACAACGATGTGCCGATCATCGAAGTCCTGGTCAAGGCCGGCGACAAGGTCGAGGCCGAGCAATCGCTGATCACGCTCGAGTCCGACAAGGCCACCATGGACGTGCCCAGCCCGTCGGCCGGCGTGGTCAAGGAAGTCAAGGTCAAGGTCGGCGACACGGTGTCCGAAGGCAGTGTGATTATCCTGCTCGAAGGCGGTGCCGCACCGGCGCAAACTCAGGCGACAGCGCCGGCCGCGCAACCGGCCGCACCCGCGGCAGCGGCGCCGCAGGTCGAGGTGCCCAAGGCGCCTGCACCGGCGAAGGCAGCTGAACCCGCCGCACCGCTGGTGCCGCTGGTGCAGGAAGGCGAGCATACGATCAGCCACGCCAGCCCGTCGGTGCGCAAATTCGCGCGCGAGCTGGGTGTCGACGTCGCACGCGTGCCGGGCAGCGGTCCGAAAGGACGCATCACGCTGGACGACGTGCGCGCGTTCATCAAGCGCGCGATGAGCGGTCAGGGCGCTGCCGTATCGGCTCCTGCAAGTGGAGGAGCGGGCCTGGATTTGCTGCCGTGGCCGAAAATCGACTTCGCCAAATTCGGTCCGGTCGAACCCAAGCCGCTGTCGCGCATCAAGAAAATATCCGGCGCCAATCTGCATCGCAACTGGGTGATGATTCCTCACGTCACCAACAACGACAACGCCGATATTACCGATCTCGAAGCGTTCCGCGTCTTGCTGAACAAGGAAAACGAAAAGTCGGGCGTCAAGGTAACGCTGCTGGCTTTCCTCATCAAGGCGTGCGTGGCCGCGCTGAAGAAGTTTCCGACTTTCAATGCCAGCCTCGATGGCGACAATCTGGTCTACAAGCAATACTTCAACATTGGCTTTGCCGCCGACACGCCCAACGGGCTGATGGTGCCGGTCATCAAGGATGCCGACAAGAAGGGCATATTCGAGATTGCCCGCGAGACTTCGGAATTGGCCAAGGCGGCGCGTGACGGCAAGCTCAAGCCCGATCAGATGCAAGGCGGGTGTTTCTCGATATCGTCGCTCGGCGGCATCGGTGGAACCTATTTCACGCCGATCATCAATGCGCCGGAAGTCGCCATTCTCGGCGTGTGCCGTTCCACCCAGCAGCCGGTGTGGGACGATGCAAAGCAGCAGTTCGTACCGCGCCTGATATTGCCGTTGTCGCTGTCGTACGATCACCGCGTGATCGATGGCGCGGAAGCGGCGCGCTTCAACACCTATCTGGCGCAACTGTTGCACGACTTCCGTCGAGCGATGCTCTGACGGCTCGGGGGTTCGGGTACTGGCGTGCGCCGGTACCCGGCTCCGATGCCGGGTTTCTGACCTTGCCGGGAAATCGCCATGACCACCGTCGTTGTCGTCCGCAAGCACAATGAAATCGCCATTGCGGCGGATTCGCTGGTGACCTTCGGCGAGACGCGGCTGTCGCAGGCCTATGAAGCGAATCGCAAGATCTTCCAGATCGGCGACTCGTATATCGGCCTGGCTGGCACCACCGCGCATTTCCCGGTCATGCGCGCCTTGCTCACGGGGCTGGGCGAGGAGTGCAAGCTGCATTCGCGCGACGACGTTTTTCGTACCTTCTGCAAAGCGCATCAGAAGCTCAAGGAAGAATATTTCCTGAACACCAAGGAAGAAGAGGACGACCCGTACGAGTCGTCGCAGATTACTTGCCTGATTGCCAACCCGAGCGGTATTTACGGTGTGTACTCGTACCGCGAGGTGTTTGCCTTCGACCGCTTTTGGGGCATCGGCTCTGGGCGCAGCTTTGCGCTTGGCGCGATGTATGCGGCCTACGATTCGGCCCCGAATGCGAGTGCCATTGCCGAGCTGGGTGTCAAAGCCGGGGCGGAATTCGATAAAAGCTCCGGTGGGCCGTTCCAGATTCATGCCTTTCCCATTCCAACGCCAAACGCGACAGGAGACAGCTAATGAGTCTCATCGAAGTCAAAGTGCCGGACATCGGCGACTTCAGTGATGTTGATGTAATCGAAGTGCTCATCAAAGTGGGCGATACCATTGCGAAAGAGCAATCGTTGATCACGCTCGAAACCGACAAGGCCACCATGGAAGTGCCGAGCGAGCAGGCCGGCGTCGTCAAGGAGATGCGCGTCAAGGTCGGCGACAAAGTGAGCCAGGGCACCGTGATCGCAATGGTCGAAGCGGGTGCCGCCCAGGAGGCCGCACCCGCGCCGGCGCCGAAGCCGCAACCGGCCGCTGCCGCGCCGGCGCCCGCGCAGCATGGCGGCGGCGCCGACATCGAATGCGACGTGCTGGTGCTCGGCGCCGGCCCCGGCGGGTATTCCGCCGCCTTCCGCTCGGCCGATCTGGGCCGCAACACCGTACTGGTCGAACGCTACGCAACGCTGGGTGGTGTGTGCCTGAACGTCGGCTGCATCCCGTCGAAGGCCCTGCTGCACACGGCTGCCGTGACTGACGAGGCAGCCGCGCTGGCCGCCCACGGCATCACGTTCGGCAAGCCGCAAATCGATCTCGACAAGCTGCGCGCTTTCAAGGACAGCGTGGTCGGCAAGCTCACCGGGGGTTTGGCCGGCATGGCCAAGGCGCGCAAGGTGCAGGTGGTGCGTGGCGTGGGCGCGTTCCTCGATCCGCATCATCTGGAAGTCGCGCTGGCCGACGGCGGCAAACAGGTCATCAAATTCCAGCAGGCAATCATCGCCGCCGGCTCGCAGGCGGTGAAGCTGCCGTTCGTACCCGAAGACCCGCGCATTGTCGATTCGACCGGCGCACTCGAACTGCGCCAGTTGCCGAAGAAAATGCTGGTGATCGGCGGCGGCATCATCGGCCTGGAAATGGCTACCGTCTATAGCACCCTCGGCGCCGAGATCGACGTGGTGGAAATGCTCGACGGGCTGATGCAGGGCGCCGATCGCGATCTGGTCAAGGTGTGGGAAAAGTTCAACGCGAAACGCTTCGGCAAGGTCATGCTCAAGACCAAAACCGTCGCGGTGGAAGCAAAGTCCGACGGCATCTACGTGAAGTTCGAGGGCGAAGCCGCACCCGCCGAGGCGCAGCGTTACGACTTGGTGCTGGTGGCGGTGGGGCGCAGCCCGAACGGCAACAAGATCGGCGCCGACAAGGCGGGTGTAGCGGTCAGCGAGCGCGGATTCATTGCCGTCGACAAGCAAATGCGCACCAACGTGCCGCATATTTTTGCGATCGGCGACATCGTCGGCCAACCGATGCTGGCGCACAAGGCGGTGCACGAGGCCCACGTGGCGGCCGAAGCCGCCGCCGGCGAGAAGTCCTATTTCGATGCGCTGCAAATTCCGTCGGTGGCCTACACCGATCCCGAGGTGGCCTGGGCAGGCAAGACAGAAGAGCAGTGCAAGGCCGAGGGTATCAAATATGGCAAGGCCGTGTTCCCGTGGGCGGCTTCCGGCCGCGCGATCGCCAATGGCCGCGACGAGGGTTTCACCAAGCTGCTGTTCGATGAACAGACCCATCGCCTGATCGGCGGCGGCATCGTCGGCACGCATGCCGGCGACCTGATCGGGGAGTTGTGTCTGGCGGTCGAAATGGGAGCCGACCCGGTCGACATCGGCAAGACGATTCATCCGCATCCGACACTGACCGAGTCGATCGGCATGGCGGCGGAAATTTTCGAAGGCGTTTGCACGGACGTGCCGCCGCCGCGCAAGAAATAATCGAAGCTGCTCACCGCTCCCAGGGGCGGTATGATGGCCCGCATTGCTGCCCGGCATTGCGGGCCTTTGCATTTCATATTCGTATCGCTGGCGTCATCGGCGAGAGCACCTGGGACCGCGGGGCCTGCCCGTGCTGCCCGGCCGCCGAAGACTCATCTGAGTTCGACTGCGTATGAAGTGAAGGGGTGCCGAGACAATTCTGATGTCGGAGCATGTCCGGAGTTTGCATAATCGTCATGCCGATCGGGTTCCCTAGACGTGTCAACGGCAGGTCGATGGCGCTATGCCGGCCTGTTGGGCGAAAGAATGTTGCCCGATCCCTCCCAACGACTCGCGCTGGCTGCGCGTGGCATACGCGTGCCACGCGCGGCCAATTTCCCAATGACGCATGACATGACAAGGATGACCAGAACAACGACCGCGGCGCAGTCGATGAGCGGTTCAGGTAAGGGGCTTTATCAAGCCTGATTCGTGGGCTCTCGCGCCTCGAAGCCCGGCAGCGAGTTAAGAATGTTCTTTGGCTTTCGGCCGAAATATGGGATCGGTCCCAAACATCAGACTCAGATGGGAAGAGGTGCCCGTGGGGTGATCGAATCGGCGCACAGGCGCGACGAGGGCCGGTGGGATGGGGCGATGTCCGGCTTCAATGGGTGACGGCGGGCATAAAAAAACCCAGCAATGTGCCGGGTTCAAAGGTACCTGTGAGGTACCGAGGAGACAACTCTAACTGGCGCCTAGATATAGACGCGCAGCGTAAATTCAAGGGCGCGTGCGCCGTTTATTTCTTGGCAGCGCGCGAAGAAGCTTGTTGAGCTGCCTTGGTGGCCACGTTGGTGGCTGCCGCGAAATTGGTTTCAGCCAGTTCGACGGCTTGCTTGGTCGCTTTGTGAACGCTGTCATAGGCGCTGTTGGCGGCACTGATGGCGGACTTCACGACGGCCACGGCGGATTCGGAACCGGCGGGTGCATTCTTGGCGATATTGTCGACCATCGATTGCAGCTTCTGCGAGTTCTCGGCGAGCTGCGATTCAGCGACTTTGCTGAATTCGGCTTGAGTGTTCGAGGCGATTTCGTACAGATGACGGCCATAGGCAAGAACCTTCTCGGCAGCCGGTTGCACCAGATTTGCCTGCAGGGCCAGGAATTCTTGCGGGTCTTTGGCCGTCAGCGCCTTCTGTGCGTTGCTCGCACCTTCTTCCAGCGTCGTCTTGACGACCTGCAAATTCAGTTCGACCAGCTTTTCAATGCCTTCGAAGGCTTTGTTGGTCAGACCAAACAGGGTTTCGAGGTTGGCTTTGTGAGCCGAGGCCAGTTGTTCCGGGGTCAAAAATGACATTGCTTTCTCCTGAGGCAGAAAAATTGTGTCCCACTCCGTGTTTGCTGGTCTTTGGTTTTCACTTAAGGGTGAAAACACGGTTCGGGTCATCTCGCTGTGTACCGCATTGGTGCAGTGCACAAATGCAAGTTTATAGCAAAGATTCCTGATGTCAAGCATTTTTTGTGCAGAGCAACATTAATGAAAATTCATTAAGAATCAGCCAATTGCACTGCAGTTCGCATAGCTCCAACGGCGACCGTGCACCTTTTCGTGGCATGCCGTTCCGTGCCCCTTGGGATACTGATGGTGCACGACGGTGATAACATCGCAAACGGGCTGTTTATCGCCATGGGCCGCGGCATTTCGATAAGCGCCCCTGAAACGTGCCTCGCCTGGAAAATTCCCCATCGGCGCGTCAAAAATTCCAATGCTTTGACCAATGACCACTATGACTCAAATGCCTACGCCAGAGATGACCCGTATCGTGGATGACGCATTGCGCTCGCGTCGCAGTGTTCGGGCTTTTTTGCCGACACCTGTGCCGCGCGAGACGATCATGGAAATTCTCGAGCTCGCGAGCCGGGCGCCATCCGGCAGCAATATCCAGCCGTGGCGGGTGACGGTGCTCGAGGGAGCGGCCAAGGACGCGTTGGTCGAGCGTCTGCAGGCAGCGCACGACGACCCCGAGGTCAGCCGCAGCCACGTCGAGGAATACGCCTACTACCCGCGCCAATGGGTCGAGCCCTACCAGGCGCGGCGGCGCAAGATCGGCTGGGACTTATACGGATTGCTCGGCATCGGCAAAGCCGACAAACTTCAGATGCATCGCCAGCATGGGCGCAATTACCGCTTCTTCGATGCGCCGGTCGGCATGATTTTTACGATCGATCGCGTGCTGGAGCAGGGCAGCTGGCTCGATTACGGCATGTTTTTGCAGAATCTGATGATCGCGGCCCGCGCTCGTGGGCTCGACACCTGTCCCCAAGCGGCCTTTACCCAATTTCACCGCATCATCGCCGAATATCTGGCGCTGCCGCCGGAGCAAATGGTCGTGTGCGGGATGTCGCTGGGCTATGAAGACAAAACCGCGGTGGAAAACCAATTGGCGACCGAACGGGAGCCGCTGGCCGGCTGGGTCAAGTTCATGGCGTGACCGGATGTGGCATTCTGTGGCGGAAATGGCGTTATGACCGGTTGCCATGGGGCTTTACACAAAATTTCTAGAGGCGGGTTTAAGTATTGAACCTAAGTATTTCATATTGCTTATTTTTTCGACATTAACTAAACTTTCGAACAAAGTATCGCCGCCAACCCAACGCCGCTAAAAATGTTTTCATCCGACCTGTTCCCTCGTTTGTGCCGTCGCGCTCTGTGGGGGGCTGCCATGGTGGCGGCCGCGCTCACCGCCGGCACTGCGGCATATGCCCGGCCTGCCGCATGTACGAGCAAGCATTCCCGCTTGAGCCCTGCCGAAAAGCGGGCCTGCCTGCATCACACCTCCGTCAAGCAATCGACGCTCAAGCGGCATCGCGTCGAGCGCACCTTGTCGAGCCACAAAACCGTCGTGAAGCGCGTCGCTGTCAAGCGGGTCGTCTATCGCGGCGGGCGACGCCATGTCGTCACCAGCTACCGCAAGGTCAATTTCCGCCCGCAACATCTCTCGCCGGGCCGCGCTTATGGCCTGCACGACGGACTTCCGCAAGCCCTTGCCTTGCGCTCGCAGGAAGCACTGGTGGTCGACGAGAACACCTCGGAAGTGCTGTATGACAAGCAGTCGTCGGTGGTGCGGCCCATCGCATCGATCTCCAAGCTGATGACGGCGATGGTGTCGCTCGACGCGCACATTCCGCTCACCCAGACGATGGAGGTCACGGCTGATGACCGTGATTACGAAAAGGGCACGGGCTCGCGCCTGTCGGTCGGGTCGCGCCTGAATCGCGCCGATATGCTGCACATTGCCTTGATGGCTTCTGAAAACCGTGCGGCGGCCGCCCTGAGTCGTTACTATCCTGGAGGGCGCCCGGCTTTTATCGCGGCGATGAACCGCAAGGCGCGTGAACTGGGGATGAACGATACCCATTTCAACGACCCGACCGGTCTGTCGAGCCAGAATGTGTCGAGTGCTCGCGATCTGGTCAAGATGATCAAGGCCGCATATCAGTATCCGCTGATTCGCCAGTTCTCGACCGACAAGAGCTACGACGTCGACACCGGCAAGAGAAATCTTCACTACGTCAGCACCGATCATCTGGTCGGACATCCGGGCTGGCAGATCGGCCTGCAGAAAACAGGCTTCATCAATGAGGCCGGGCAGTGCCTGGTGATGCAGGCGGTCGTGCACGGTCGGCCGGTCATCATTGTCCTGCTCGACTCGATCGGCCGGTATTCGCGTTTTGCCGACGCGGCGCGGGTTCGCCAATGGCTGCTTGACGGCGGCGGTAGTGCCGCGTTGCGTACGGCCGGCGATCAGCCGGCCGCTCCGAGCACTCAGGTGGCCAATGTGCAGCGCGCGCTATAAGTCAGCGCGACGGATCAGATGTAATAAAAAACGCTCCGCAGGGAGCGTTTTTTATTTTCCGTGAGATAAAAGTTTTGCGCGGGCGGCAGGGGGATTCCAAGCCGGCAGTTACTCGCTGGCCTGGGCGGCTGCCGCCGTTCGCAAGGCGCCGCCCGCGAAATCGGCTGTTGTCTGCGCGCCATCGGCGGCGGGACGCTTGAAGCCCAGCGCCTGCGAGATCTGTACGGCGGTTTCGTTGAGACTGGCCAGCCACGCGTCCTGCATGCGATCGGCCGGTGCCGACAGCGACAGGCCGGCGACGAGCTTGCCGCCATCGTCGTAAATCCCGGCAGCGATACAGCGCACGCCCAATTCGAGCTCTTCATTGTCGCGCGCATAGCCATGGCTGCGTACCGAATTGAGTTCGCGCTCGAGCTTGCCCAGATCGGTGATGCTGTTGCTGGTGTGACCCGACAGCCCGGTGCGCGTGGCATAGGCGCGCACCCTCGCGGTTTCGTCGGCTGCCAGAAACAGCTTGCCCACGGAGGTCAAGTGCAGCGGCGCGTGACCGCCAATGGCCCGCACCACCTGCATGCCCGAGCGCTCGCTGTAAGCGCGCTCGACGTAGACGATTTCATCGCCCTGCCGTACCGAGAGGTTGACCGTTTGGCCGGTCAACCGGTGCAGGCCGCGCATCGGCTGCAGTGCGGCGTCGCGCACCGACAGCCGCTCCTTGACCAAATTGCCCAGCTCCAGCAGACGCATGCCAAGCCGGTAAGTGCCGGGGTCGGAGCGATCGACGAAGCGGCAAGTCACCATATCGTTGAGGATCCGATGCGCGGTCGACGGGTGCAGCTCGGTCGCCAGGGCCAGTTCTTTGAGACTGACGGGATCCGCATGCGAGGCAAGCGCATCGAGCAGCCGCATCATGCGTTCGATAACTTGAATGGACGTACGGGATTCTTGACTGGCGTCTTTCATGGGGGAGCCGGGAAGGACAAGAAAATGATGCGTGATATTCTATATCATATTGTGAAAAATCCCCAAGCAAGGAATCGTCCGACGTGGCCCCGGGCGCCCTCGGCCGAGCGGGCGGCAGCCGCAATGCGTGTTTGTGCGGGGGATCGGGGCCTATAATGACGCATTGTTTTCCTCACGGGACGTTGCGATGCGAGTTGGCTTGTTCGTTACCTGCCTGATCGACCTGATGCGACCGGAAATCGGTATGTCGGTGCTGGATTTACTGGAATCGGCCGGCTGCGAGGTGGTCGTGCCCGAGACCCAAACGTGCTGTGGCCAACCCGGTTACAACTCGGGGGAGCGCAGCATCGCGCGCGATCTGGCGCAGAAATTCCTCGACGAGTTTGAAGAGTTCGACTACGTGGTCGTGCCTTCCGGCTCTTGCGGGGGCATGGTCAAGGCGCATTACGGGGATCTGCTGCGCGACGACCCTGAATTGATGGGGCGGTTCGAGCGGCTGCAGCCGCGCGTCTATGAACTGACCGATTTCCTGGTCAATGTGCTCAAACTCGACAAGGTGCCCGGCACTTTCAGCGGCGAAGTCACGTACCACGATTCCTGTTCCGGCTTGCGCGAATTGGGGGTGCAGGCACAACCGCGCGCCTTGCTCGGCCTGCTGCCGGGCGTGACCCTGACGGAGATGAAGGATTGCCAGGCGTGCTGCGGTTTTGGCGGCACCTTCGCGCTCAAGTATGGCGACATCTCGACGGCAATCGTCGACGAGAAGTGCGCGAACATCAAAGCCAGCGGTGCCCCGACTGTCGTGCTCGGCGATCTCGGTTGCATCCTGAACATCGAGGGCCGGCTGCGCCGCACGGGCGACCGCACCACTCGCGTGCTGCACATTGCCGAGGTGCTCGCCGGCCGGTCGGACAAATGATGCAGCGCTATTGCGCGGCGCGACACGCGTTGCCGCACGAAATCAGAACAGCCCCATAGTCTTTTTGGTGAGACGCGATGCAAGTACAGTCGATGCAATTCAAGGCCCGCGCCGGCCAGAAGCTGGCCGATCAGCGCCTGCAGAACAACCTCAAAAAGCTGTCGACCAAATTCGTTTCGGCGCGTGCCGAGGCGGTCCGGCACATCGATTTCGAGGCCACGCGCGCCGCACTCAAGGAGCGGCGCAATCGCGGCCTGGACAATCTCGACGTCTGGCTCGAAATATTCGAGCGCGAGGCGACGCGCCGCGGGGCCACGGTGCTGTTCGCCGAAACCACGCAGGAGGCCGCCCGCCTGGTCGCTGAGATCGCCCGGAAGCACGAGGTCAAGAAGGTCATCAAAACCAAGTCGATGGTGACCGAGGAAATGAATCTGAATCGCGTGCTTGCCGACATGGGCGTGCAGTCGATCGAGACCGATCTGGGCGAATACATCCTGCAGATCAACGATAACGAACCGCCCAGTCACATCATCGCCCCGGTGGTGCACAAGGACAAAGAGGAAATCGCCGATCTGTTCGCCAGAACGCATCACCGTCCGCGCCAGACGGAAATCCCGGCAATGACCCGCGAAGCGCGCGAAGTGCTGCGTCCGCAATTTCTGTCGGCCGACATGGGCGTGACCGGCGGCAACTTCCTGATTGCTCAGACCGGGTCGGTCGCGGTGGTGACCAACGAAGGGAATGAAGGCATGTGTACCATCATGCCGCGCGTGCACGTTGCCGTGACCGGCATCGAAAAGGTCTTGCCGACGCTGGAGGATCTGGCCACGGCAATGCGCCTGCTGCCGCGCTCGGCGACCGGGCAATCGACGTCGAATTACTTCTCGTTGTTGACCGGCACGCGTGTGGAGGGAGAGCAGGATGGTCCCGAGCACATGTATTTCGTGCTGGTCGACGGCGGGCGTACCGGTCTGATTGGCGGGGCATTCCAGGAGATGTTGCGCTGCATCCGGTGCGGCGCCTGCATGAATCACTGTCCGGTCTATCAGAAGATCGGGGGACACGCCTATGGCTGGGTCTATCCGGGGCCGATGGGTTCGGTACTGACCCCCAGCTACGTCGGGTTGGAAAAGGCCATTGACCTGCCGCAAGCCGCGACTCTTTGCGGCGAGTGCAACCGGGTGTGCCCGGTCGGCATTCCCATCTCGGATTTATTGCGCAAACTGCGCGAGCGGCAGATGGAACGCAAGTTGCGTCCATGGCAGGAGCGCTTTGGCCTGGCCGCATGGGGTTTCATGGCGCGCCGTCCCAAACTCTACGGCGCGATGACCGGCGTGGGCGCTCGCGTGCTCAAATGGCTCGGGCGTGATCGGCAGTCGATCAGCCGCTTGCCGTTGGCCGCGGGCTGGACCAACACGCGCGAGATGCCGGCGCCTTCGGGCCGGACATTTCGCCAAATGGTGCGGGAGCGCCGGCCCGGCGGGACTCGCTCGGTCTGAGGCCAGTGGCGCGCGTCAATGCTTGCCGGGCAGCGCCAGGCGCTGCTCGACGCGTCGCTGGACCCAGGCCAGCCCCGTGCTCAATACCCAATAGATGGCGGCCGCTGCCAGGTAGAGCGGCAGCGGCTGATAGGTCGCCGCGATCACTTCCTGGGCGCTGCGCAGTAATTCCGTGACGGTAATCACCGACACGAGCGATGTGTCCTTGATCAGGCTGATCAGACTGTTGCCCAGGCTCGGCACCGCCAGGCGCAAGGCTTGCGCTCCGACCACGTATCGCAGCGTTTGGCGATGCGTCAGTCCCAGGCTATAGGCGGCCAGCCATTGCCCCTGGGGAATGCCCAGAATCGCGCCGCGCATGCTCTCCGACAGATAGGCGCCGACGTTCAGGCTCAAGGTCAGGATGCCCGCCGGCGTCGGATCAAGCGACAGGCCGACGCTGGGCAGGCCGTAATACACGACGAAGATCTGCACCAGCAACGGCGTGCCGCGCATGATGCTCACGTAAGCCCGGGCAATATGCTGAAGCCAGCGCCGCCTGCCGATGCCCATCAACGCGGCGACGACGCCGATCATCAGACCGAACAACATCGACCACAGGGCAAACTTGACGGTAATCGCCGCGCCCAGCAGCAAGACCGGCAGGGACTGAACAATCAGATCGTAAGGGTGCATGGAAAAAGCGCGCGAACCGCGCCGGTAAAAAGCGCCATCATAAAATGATTTCAGCCCCGCAAGGGGGCCGAAACGGGGTACAGCAAGGAACGAGCCGCTTAGTTGGTCGGCTTGCTGGTGTCCTGGCCGAACCAGTGCAACGACAGCTTTTTCAGCGTGCCGTCTTGTTTGAGCGAGCTAAGCGCTGTGTCGATGGCTTTGGCGAACTCCGGGTTGCCCTTGCGGAACGGGATGCCGACCGCTTCGCCGCCGCCTTTGACCAGCGCGCCGGCACGCAGCGGCAGCTGCGAGGTCTTGATCAGATAAGCCAGCATCAGCCGATCGTTGAGGGCCGCGTCGAGGCGCTTGTCGGCCAGATCACGCAAGTATTCGGGAGCCCCCGGGTAGGTCTTGACGTCGATACCCGGCACCGAATTGGCCAGCTGGTTGTAGTTGCTGCCCAGGCTCACGCCAAGTTTTTTGCCCTTGAGATCCTCGAGCGACTTGAATTGCCGCTTGTCATCCTTGCGCTGAATCAACTGTGCCGCCGAGTAAGCGTACGGCTGGCTGAAATCGAGCACTTGCTGGCGCTGCGGGGTGATCGCCACCTGATTGACGATAACGTCGAACTTGCCAGCCTGCAGGCCGGCAATGATGCCGCTCCATTCGGTGGTGATGAATTGCGGCTTGACGCCCAGCTTGGCGGCGACTGCCTTGGCCACATCCACATCGAAGCCTTCGAGCTTGCCGTCCGGGCCCCGGTAGTCGAACGGCGGGTAGGTGCCTTCCAGGCCAATGCGCAATACGCCGCGCTGCTTGACGGCGCTCAGCAGGTCTTCGGCATGCGCGCTGACGGTGCCGAGCAGGGCGACGCACAGGACATTGGAGAGCAGCAATGCTTTGATTAGTTTTGACATGCAAGACTCCTTATGACGTTATTCCGACCGGACGGTCGGATGACAGGGATGCATCATAGTGCCGAGGCTATTGAATTTGAAATATGAATTCATTATTTCGATATAACCGCCGGTGCCCGCTCTCATGACCTCTCAGGCGCCTGCGGCAAGGGCTGCGGCGCATTCCGCGACCAGCACGGGGCCGCGATAGATCAATCCGCTGTAGAGCTGCACCAGGCTGGCGCCGGCCTCGATCTTGGCGCGCGCATCCGCGCCGCTGAGGATGCCGCCCACGCCGATGATCGGGATGGCGTCGCCGAGTGCCGCGCGCAGCGCCCGGATCACGCGATTCGAGCGCTCGAACACCGGGCGGCCCGACAGGCCGCCGGCTTCGTCGGCATGTGGCAGGGTCTTTACCGCTTCGCGGTCGAGCGTGGTGTTGGTGGCAATCACGCCGTCGATACCATGGCGAAGCAGCGCGTCGGCAATCACTTTGATCTGCTCGTCGTCGAGATCCGGGGCGATTTTCAGAGCGATGGGCACGTACCGGGCATGCTGGTCGGCCAGCCGTTGCTGCTTGTCCTTGAGCGCGGCGAGCAGTGCGTCGAGTTCGCCCGCGCCTTGCAACTGGCGCAGGTTTTTGGTGTTGGGCGAGGAGATATTGACCGTCACGTAACTGGCAAACGGGTAGACGCGCTCCAGGCAATAAAGATAGTCGTCGGCGGCGCGCTCGATCGGCGTGTCGGCGTTCTTGCCGATGTTCAACCCGAGCGGGCCACGCCACCTGGCCGATTGCACGTTCTGCAGAAACTGCTCGACGCCGCCATTGTTGAAGCCCATGCGATTGATCAGCGCCTGCGCCTGCGGCAGGCGAAACATCCGGGGGCGCGGATTGCCGGGCTGCGGCCGCGGCGTTACCGTGCCGACTTCGATGAAACCGAAGCCCAGGGCCGCCAGCGCGTCGATGTAGGCGCCGTCCTTGTCGAGGCCGGCAGCCAGGCCGATCGGATTGGGGAAGCGAATGCCCATCACCGTGCGCGGGTCATCCGGTACCGCGGTGCCGAGCAGGCTGCCAAGGCCCAGATGCTCGGCCTGGCGCAGCGCGCCGAGCGTCAGGTGATGCGCCTGCTCGGCGTCGAGACAAAACAGTGCCCGGCGGGCCAGAGGGTAAAGCGATGAGAGCACGATAGGTTGCGAACGAAGCCGGAAAGCCGCCATTGTAGCGGGGCTGCGCGGCGCTCGGGAATGCTCGGGAATCTCAGATGGATGTGTCCGGCCCTTGGGCTGCCGCTGGCGGCGGGCCGGCGCTATCGCAGGCGAATGGTTGCCAGCGTCCGTCGAGCAGTGCCTCGAGCGGCCGGAAGTTCGACTTGTAGAGCATCTTGCTGCTCTCGCGAATCCAGTAGCCGAGATACACATAGGGCAGACCCAGTGCGCGGGCCTGCTCGATTTGCCACAGGATGTTGTAGGTGCCGTAGCTCGCGCGGGGCAAGTCTGGATCGAAAAACGTATAAACGGATGACAGGCCGTCGCTCAGGATGTCGATCATGCTGATCATGCGCAGTGTGCCGGCGTCGGGGCGCCCCGGCGGCTCGCGAAATTCGACCAGACGGGAATTGACCCGGCTTTGCAGCAGGAACTGCTCGTATTGCTCGCGACTGTCGTGATCCATGCCGCCGCCGGCATGGCGACGCGCCTGATAACGCATGTACAGCTGATAGTGCTCCTCGGAAAAATGCAGACCGCAGACGAGCACGTGCAGCGCGGCGTGGCGGCGCCAGATCCGGCGTTGAATGCGGTTGGGCGTGAACTGGCGCACGGGAACGCGCACCGGGATGCATGCCCGGCAACCATCGCAGTAGGGGCGATAAGTGAAGATGCCGCTGCGGCGAAAGCCCGCGCGCACCAGTTCGCTATAGACGTCGGAATTGATCAGATGACTGGGCGTGGCAACCTGTGAGCGGGCAGTACGGTGCTCCAGATAGCTGCACGGGTAGGGCGCCGTCGCATAAAACTGCAGGGCGGTAAGCGGCGAGAGCGGCAGTTCGTTAGGGTGCGTCATCACTGCAGGACCTTTGTGCTGGGATGCCGTCAAGCGGGGCCAGGCGGCTCAACACCGCTTTGTCGAAGCGCCATGCCAACGGCGGTAGCGCGATGCTCTGCTGTACGTGGGCGACGAACTCACGGCGGGGAATTTCCCGGCCGCCGAGTGAAGCCAGGTGCGAAGTACGCTGCTGGCAGTCTATCATTTCCACCCCATGACTGTGCGCATAGGCGACCAGCGCGGCGAGCGCGATCTTCGATGCGTCGGTGCGGCGGGCGAACATCGATTCGCCATAGAACATGCGTCCCAGCGCGACGCCGTACAGGCCGCCGACGCGCTCGCCACGCCACCAGGTCTCCACGCTGTGGGCAAGCCCCATGCGGTGCAGTCCGCCATAGGCGTCGATGATCTCTCGTGTGATCCAGGTGCCCAACTGGCCATGCCTGGGGGCCAGCGCGCAGGCCAGCATGACGTCGGTAAAGGACGCATCGACGCGAATCTCCCAGTCCGGGTCGCGCTGTATGCGGCGCAGCGTCTTGCGAAAGGTGTGCGACACGGCGAACTCGGCCGGATACAGCACCATGCGCGGCTCGGGGCTCCACCACAGAACCGGCTGGCCGTCCGAATACCACGGGAAAATGCCTTGCCGGTAGGCCTGGAGCAGCCGCGGCGCCGTCAATTCGCGGCTCGCGGCGAGCAGTCCGGGGGCGTCGCTATCGTCGTCCAGCGCCTGGTCGACAGCCGGAAATGGATCGTCTGGTTCGAGCCATATGACCATGGGGCAGTGCGTTCGATTCAGCGATCGATCATAACTGCAGCATCGGCCGCGTAATGTCGTGTGTGTGCATGCGGAAGCGGCCCGCGGCACGGTCGGCGAAATAAAAGCGCAGGGTCTCTGCCACCGTGGGAAACGCGATGTCGTCCCAGGGGATTTCCGGCTCGGTGAACAACCGTACTTCCAGGCTTTCCTCGCCCGCCGCGAACTCGGGGCTGCGCATGTCGGCCAGGTAGAAGATATGCACCTGATGCACGTGCGGCACGTTCAGCATCGAGAACAGCGCGCCGATTTCCACCTCGGCGCCGGCCTCTTCGAGCGTCTCGCGCGCAGCGCCCTCGCCTGTGGTTTCGCCAATCTCCATGAAGCCCGCGGGCAATGTCCAAAAGCCCAGGCGCGGCTCGATCGCACGCCTGCACAGCAGCACGCGGTCTTGCCAGATCGGCACTGTGCCAACCACGTTGCGCGGATTCTGGTAATGGATAGTGCCGCAGCTCGGGCAGATGTGCCGCTCACGAGTATCGCCCTCGGGGATGCGAAACTCGACCAGGTGGCCGCATGCGGAGCAGAATTTGAAGGGAGGGCGTCGATTCATGTTGACCAGAGTTTAACATCGGCCAAACGCGCTGTGCGGCCCGAAAATCGGTAACTTTCCGTCGACTCGGCATGAAAATTGCTCTCGGTTGTTGCAATGCAACCTGCTATGAGCATATAATAGCGACCGCGGGGTGGAGCAGTTGGCAGCTCGTCGGGCTCATAACCCGAAGGTCGCTGGTTCGAGTCCAGCCCCCGCAACCAACTTCATGCAAACGCCTTGATTTCATTCGAAAATCGAGGCGTTTTGTTTTTGGGGCAGGGTTGCCGCCGGAGCCGCGGCGGCAGCCCTGCCACGGCAATCAAATGCGCAATCGCCCGCTCGGTCCCAGGCGGGCAAAGCAGGCGCCCCTCGTCAAGCCGGGGAGGCTTTTTGCGGATGTCACGGATCGATAGCTTCCGCCGCCCCCGATTTGAGCGCCGTGTCTTCACGGGCGCTTTGCGCAAAACCATCCTGAAGAAAACGCCGCACCTCCGCGACAGCCATGGAGGCCTGGCCGGGCGGCGTGTGCAGATTGATCGTAAAAACCGGCAGTTCGGGAAGTCCTCGTCCCGATGGCAGAACGTCAAAGCCCGGCGGCACGGTGGACGAAAGCAGGACCGTAACGGCAAGATCGGCCCTCACGGTAGCTGCTGCCGCGTCGATGCTCCCATTCTCGAACACGGTGCGCCAGGGCCGGCCGTCGCGGCGGAGCGCGTCGAGAACGACGGGCCGAAAAGCGCATGTTTCGTCGACCATGGAAACCGGCAAGATGTCCTTGCGGAAAGCGGTGCCACCCTTGGCGCCGACCCACACGAGGCGATCCGCGGCCAAGCATTGGCCGTCCGAAGTTCCGGGCATTTCCTCGACCAACGCGATGTCGATCTCACCTCGTCCGAGGGCTCGCATCAACTCCGTTGACGCGGCGCACATGAGCGTCAGCTCGACATCGGGGTAATCCGCGGAAAAGTCTTTCAGAATCGGGCCCAGCCTGGATGCCACGAGATCCTGCGGCGCACCCAGGCGCACCGACCCCGCGACGGTGCCGCGGTTCATTTCCTGCCAGAGTGCATCATGAACGGACAAAAGATGCCGGGATGGGCCAAGCAGCCGCTCGCCATTTGCCGTCAGGCGCATATCGCGGTGCTCGCGTACGAACAGGGGGCCGCTGTGCGTCTCGAGCCTTGAGATTTGCTGACTGATCGCACCTTGTGTCAAATGCAGTAGACGAGCGGCCGCCGTCATGCTCTTGCGATCTGCCACCGCAACGAACGCGCGGAGCAATGCAATGTCGAGGTTGCGTGCCATTAGAGTCGCTAATATAAGTGATAATTGAAATTCGCTTCAATAATGGAGAGTATGCGGGTAAAACACGGTTTATGCCCAGAATGAAAGGATAAGCCGTGTCCCTCCGAGACTGCCTGCCGTTAATTGTTTTCGTCATTGTTGCGACCGCGACACCGGGGGGAGCCACGGCCCTGGCCACAGCCTCCGGGGCTCATTTCGGCTATCGTCGCTCTGTCCCATACATGATGGGCATTGCCGCCGGACTTGGAACGATGGCCGCTGCCGCGGCCGCCGGCCTGGGGGGC
Organism: Pandoraea thiooxydans; assembly: GCF_001931675.1. NCBI lineage: Bacteria > Pseudomonadati > Pseudomonadota > Betaproteobacteria > Burkholderiales > Burkholderiaceae > Pandoraea > Pandoraea thiooxydans. The sequence goes on from NZ_CP014839.1 coordinate 1,183,773, forward strand.
ATCGTGCAGGCAAGCCCGAACCTGCAATCCGCCTTGAAGTTGATGGGCTCGCTGTATCTCGCGTGGCTGGCGTGGCGGATTGCACGCAGCGCATCTCCTCATGCGGGCTCTGCGCTGCGCAAGCCGATCGGTTTTGCAGGCGGCGTCTGGATGCTCTGGCAAAACCCAAAAGGGTGGGCCATGACCTTGGGCGCGGCGGCTTCGTTCGCCGTGATCGCGCATGGCCCCATGCGACTTGCCGCGCTGCTCGGGATCTCGTTTGCCGTAGCGGCAATGGCGTCCCTGTCGCTCTGGTGCATTGCCGGGCTGGCACTTGCCCGCGTGCTGCGCAGCCAGGGGCAATGGCGATGCTTCAATGGCGTATTGGCCTTGCTCCTGGTGGCGTCGGTAGTCGCCATGTGGCTGCCGTAGACGCTGCTTCGATATATCGAAGGCCGAGCTTCGAACTTTTTCGGCGCATCAAGAGCCCCATTTTTCGGCCCTGGCGCGCCACTCGATATACCCTGCTTGGGGTGGGTCTACCCCGTCATCGCTGGCTGCGCGGCTAGCTCAGACGCCGATTTCGATTTTCAGTTATGCTCTGGCGCACATACGGTCGCCGGCGCAAGTCACGCCTCGCGACCCCTTCATCGAAACTTTGTAAAAGCACTTATCCAGGGGAGGAGCGGGCGGATGCCAGCCGAGAACAAGCCGCAACATACTTCGACAGCGACGTCCTACCTGCGTCGCCTGGCCCAATTGAACGATGCGGCTCACCGCCCGTTGCTCGGCCAGGGCTTGCGGGGTGTCGAGCGCGAAACGTTGCGTGTCGACGCGCAAGGGCGGTTGGCGCTGACGCCACACGCTCGTGCACTTGGCTCGGCTTTGACGCATCCGCAGATCACGACCGATTACTCGGAGTCGCTGCTGGAATTCATCACCCCGCCGCAGCATGACGCCTCAGATGTGCTCGCCCGGCTCGACGAGATCCACCGCTTTGCCTACAGTCAATTGGGCGACGAGATGCTATGGAGCCAATCGATGCCCTGTCCGCTACCGGACGAGGCGACGATTCCGATCGCCTGGTATGGCACATCGAACATCGGTCAACTCAAGCATGTCTATCGTCGGGGCCTGGCGGTGCGATACGGCAAGGCGATGCAATGTATTGCCGGGATTCACTACAATTTCTCGCTTGCCGATTCCGTCTGGCGCGTACTGCGTGATGCCGAGCAAGCGCAGGGCTCCGATCAGGATTTCCAATCCGAGCGTTACATTGCGCTGATCCGCAACTTCCACCGTTACAGTTGGCTGTTGATGTACCTGTTCGGCGCATCTCCCGCGCTGTACGACGGTTTCGTCGCTGGCAAGGCGCACGGTTTGGAGCGATTCGACGACCACACGCTGTTTCTGCCTTACGCGACCAGCTTGCGCATGAGCGATCTGGGATATCAGAACAGCGCCCAGGCCGACGTGACGCCGCGCTTCGATAGTCTGCAAAGCTATATCGACGGTTTGACGCGCGCCGTCAGTCTGCCGCATGCGCCCTATGAGGCGATCGGCACCAAGCGTGACGGCCAATGGCAGCAATTGAGCACCAACGTTCTGCAAATCGAAAACGAGTTTTACTCGACCATCCGCCCGAAACGGGTGACCTACAGCGGAGAGCGGCCGGTGCAGGCGTTGCAACGCCGTGGCGTGCAGTACGTCGAAGTGCGCTGTCTGGATATCGACCCGTTTGCGCCGCACGGCGTGAGCCTGCCGACAATGCAGTTTCTCGATGCGTTTTTGCTGTTTTGTGCGCTTGATGACAGCCCGTTGCTATCGGCGCAGGCGCACGCGGAAAATAAGGCCAATTTCGCGCAGGTGGTCAAACAGGGGCGTCGCCCCGGGCTCGAGCTGCAACGGGACGGACAGGCCATTGCATTGCGTCAGTGGGGCGACGAGTTGTTGGCGCGCATTCGTCTGGCGGCCGACGCGCTCGACGCGCAGCGTGGCGATGGTGCCGTCGGAGCTTCTCTGGTCGAGCAGCAGGCCAAGCTCGACGACGCGTCGCTGACTCCTTCGGCTCACGTGCTCCAGGCGCTGCGCGATGTTGGCGGCGACGGGCAAGGTGCGTTCTTCAACTTCGCCATGCGGTGCACGCGTGAGCATGCACAGTACTTTCGTTCGCACGCGTTGCCGTCCGACCTGCAGGCGCAATTCGTCGAAATGGCGGCAGTCTCGCTGCGGGAGCAGGCGCAACTGGAACAGACGCAAACGGGGGACTTCGACGCATTCGTCGCCGCGTATCACGCGGGTGCGCTGGGCGACGCGCACGCCTGAGCCCAATGCCGTTGCGCCGGCCGCTTGCCGGCCCGGCGGCTCAGGCGGCCCGGACGGTTCGATTCTCCAACAGCCAGCGATAGATCAACCCGCCTGAAATGCCGCCCGCCAGCGGTACCAGCCAGAACACCCAGAGCTGCTGGAGCGCCCAGGTACCCTGGAAGATCGCTACGCCGGTGCTGCGCGCCGGGTTCACGGAAGTATTGGTGATCGGGATGCTGATCAAGTGAATCAGCGTCAAGGCCAGACCGATGGCCAGCGGCGCAAAACCTGCCGGCGCGCGTTGGTCCGTGACGCCATGAATGACGATCAGAAAGAAAGCTGTCAGCACCAGCTCGGCGAGCATTGCAGCCGCGAGCGAATAGCCGCCGGGTGAATGGGCGCCATAGCCGTTGGCAGCGAAGCCGGCGCTGGCGTCGAAGCCGGCCTTGCCGCTGGCGATCACATACAGTACCGCGCCGGCCGCGATCGCGCCGACCACCTGAACCACTACATAGGGAACGACGTCCCTGCCCGGAAAGCGCCCACCCGCGAACAGGCCGAGCGTGACCGCAGGATTGAAGTGGCCGCCGGAAATGTGACCGACGGCGTACGCCATGGTCAGCACTGTCAGCCCGAACGCCAATGCCACGCCGGCAAAGCCGATCCCCAACTGCGGATATGCCGCGGCGAAGATAGCACTGCCGCACCCGCCAAAAACCAGCCAGAACGTGCCGAAAAATTCGGCTCCCAACCGCTTGGACATCTCATGTTCCCCCAAAAAAATCGCGCGGCCGACATCCGCATCGTCGTTCGGCGGAACGACGATGCGCAATCAGACGATGCCGGGCCGGCGCGGCGCCGTGATGGCGAGATTCTTGGGGCAAGCGTGACGCGGGGCAAGTTAAAGATTGTTAAGGCGGTTCACAGCACGCCAAATTGCCAGCCGAAAAACACCGCCAGGGCGACGCCGATGGTCAGCAACTGATGGCGAGTGGCGGCGCACACGACGATGGCTGCCAGGGCGGCTACCAGTTGCGGATTGCGCCACGTCAGCTCCAACCCATGGCCATGCGGCGCCAGCACCATTGGCACGATAATCGCTGTCAGCACGGTGACTGGCACGAAGGCCAACGCTTCGCGCAGCAGCGGAGGGAAGCTCACGCGATCGCCGAGCACAAAGATAACGGCCTTGATGAAGATCGTGACGACAGCCATGCCTGCGATCATGACGGTGTAATTCATGGCGTCTCCTTCGAAGCTGTGCGGCGCTCGCCCTGCTGCGCGTCGGATTGTCGCCGTCGCTCGTGATGTAGGCTGACGATGCCAACCGCGATGCCCACCAATACGGCGGCCAGCAAGCCGAGTTTGTAAGGCATGTTGCGACTGGCATAGGCCACTGCGCCGGCAGCCAGTGCGGCGGCCAGCCACGGCAGGCGCTTGCACTGCGGCACGACGATGGCAATAAAGGTGGCGACCATCGCGAAATCCAGGCCGAGGGTTTGCAGGCGAGGGAAGGCCGCGCCGAACAACAGTCCGAGCAACGTCCAACCCTGCCAATTCAGGTACATGGCCAACCCCGATCCGAGGAAATACCAATGACCGAGTGGTGCATGCGGGTGTCGCTGGTAATACACGCTGGTGATCGCGAACGTCTCGTCCGTCAGCAAAAACCCCAGCGGCCAGCGCCAGCGTGCCGGCAGGTGACTTACATGGGGCTGCAGCGTGGCTGCATACAGCACGTGGCGCAAATTGACGATGAACGTCGTCAGCCAGATCACCAGCAAGCCGGTTTGGCCGGCCACCAGGCCCACGGCGACGAACTGGCTCGAGCCTGCGAAGACCAGCAGCGACATCAATTGGCCGTGCCAGAGCGCCAGCGGACTGGCCGACACCAGGGCACCGAAAATCAGCCCGAAAGGTGCCGCGCCGACGAGCATCGGCAACGTGTCGCGAGCGCCAGCCAGAAAATGGGAAGTTCGTGTCGAATGCCTTGCCATGATGGGAAGAGTCCTCCTAAGTTCAGGAGGCTACCTCACTCGCGCGGCGGGTGGCTTGTAGATTTTTGCGCGCGAAGCGCAGGCGTTGTCATCTCGCCTTTTGCCAATGCCCGGGGGGTACGCCGTAGCTTCGCTTGAAGCTGTGCGTGAAGTGGCTCTGGTCAGCGAAGCCGGTGGCAGCCGCCGCTTCGGCCACCGACAGACCCTGGCGCAGCAGTGCGCGGGCACGTTGCAGCCGCAACTGGTTGCGCCACGCGTGCGGCGGTATGCCGACGGTGCGGGCAAAGAGCCTTGTTGCATGGTAGGGCGAGAGGCCGACTTGCGCGGCCAACTCGCTCAGACCGAGCGGCTCGTCCAGCTGTTCGGCCAGACGCGCCTGCATGCGCGCCACGCGCGCCTGGTCCGCGTGCAGCGACGCCGGCCGCGGCGCGCTGAGCGCGTGGCGCATGACGAGCAGGCTCAGGCCGTCGATCAGCAGCGTTTCGGTGGCCAGTGGATCGGCGCCGGCTTCCATGGCGCGGTGCGCGCGCAGCAGCTTGACGGCAACTTCCGCATCTTCGATGACGCAATCAGGCAGCCAGGGCACATCGGCCGGTTTGCCGCTCAGATCGGCCGCGATTCGTCGCATCAGCGCCGCCGACGGATAGAACGCCCGGTAGGCCCAGCCGATGTCCGCCGCGCGCTCGCCGGTGTGGACTTCGCCCGGGTTGATGGCCATGATGCCGCCGGGCCGCCCGATCAAATATTTGCCGCGATACCGGTAGCCTTGCGCACCCGCCTCGACGATGGGAATCGAGAATTCCTCATGCCAGTGCGGCGCGAACTCATGGCGAAAGTACTGCGCCGACAACAATTCCATGTCCGGCAACAGCGGGCTGCGCCAGAAGCGGGCCGAGTCGTGGAACGGACGCATGACAGTCTCGCTCGATCGCGCTCAAGGCTTGCTGTTCTTGAAGAAGTCCAGGATTTGCTGGCGTTCGCCCGGTGTGACGTTCGGCGCCTGACCGGACATCGATGGTGCCGTCGCCGGCCCGCCCGGGAAGTTCGGGCCGATCGGCGTCGCCGGCGCGGAACCCGGCATCCCGGAGGCCAAGCCATTGCTGTTGCCCAGACTGATGCTGGCCAGGAAGCCGTTACCTGGTGTCTTGTCAGCGAAATACAGCTCGCCGCCGACGTTTGCAACGGTGGGCGGCATCGGCGCCGTATAGCTTGGCACGCCCTGCAGCGCGGTGCGCATGTAGTTGATCCAGATCGGCAGCGCCACGTCGGCACCGAATTCATGACTGCCGAGCGGCTTGGGCTGATCGAAGCCGAGCCATGCCACGGCCACCTGCGTGTGCTGATAGCCGGCGAACCAGCCGTCGCGAGCATCGTTGGTGGTACCCGTCTTGCCGGCCAGATCGGTACGCTTGAGCACGTTGCTGCGTGCGCCGGTGCCATGCTGCGCAACGCTGCGCAACATGCTGTCCATGATGTAGGCGTTGGCCGGGTCGAGCACTCGGGGGGCATTGTCGCCCGCGGTGGTTGGAGCCGCGAGGTCGATCACGTTGCCTTGAGCATCGGTGACTTTGCTGATCAGGTACGGTGTCACGCGATAGCCGCCGTTGGCGAAGACGGCGTACGCATTGACCAGTTGCATCGGCGTGACGTCGCCCGCGCCCAGCGCCATCGGCAGATAAGGCGGGATCTTGTCGACATCGAAGCCGAAGCGCGACGTGACGTAATCCTGCGCGTACTTGGTGCCGATGTAGTGCAGCACGCGAATGGCCACCAGATTCTTGGATTTTTCCAGCCCCACGCGCATCGTCATCGGACCCTCGGGCTGGTCATCGTCTTTCGGATCCCAATATTTCCCGCCAGTCTGATCGGGCGGCAGATTCAACGGCGCATCGTTGACGATGGTCGCCGGGCCAAGGCCTTTTTCCAGCGCGGCGGAGAAAATGAACGGCTTGAACGACGAACCGGGCTGCCGCCATGCCTGGGTGACGCGGTTGAATTTGCTCTGGTTGTAGTCGAAGCCGCCCACCAGCGCGCGAATCGCGCCGTTACCCGGCGAGAGTGCGACCAGCGCCCCCTGCACCTTGGGAACCTGGGTAATGCTCCATTGCCCCTTGGCGTCCTGCATGATCCGGATGATCGAGCCCGGGCCGATGCGCCTGTCGGCCGGCAGGCGTGGGTTGAGTGCCGATGCGGCAAAGCGCAGGCCTTCGCCCTCGATGGTCACGGCCACGCCGCTCAGCGGCATCGCGGTGACCTTGCTGCGCGTCGCATTGAGCACTACCGCGGCGAACATGTTGCCGTTGGCCGGGTGATCGGCCAGCGCGTCGTCTATGGCCTGCTGCTGATCGGCGGGATTGGCCGGCAGGTCGATATGGCCCTCCGGTCCGCGATAGCCGTGCCGGCGCTCATAGGCCAGGACTCCGGTGCGCACCGCGTTGTAGGCGGCATCCTGATCCTTCGAATTGATAGTGGTAATGACGTTGAAGCCGCGCGTGTAGGCCGCCTCCTTGAACTTGTCGTACATCGCCTGGCGAACCATTTCCGTCACATAGCCGGCGTGCACCGAGAATTGCATGCCTGCCTTGACCAGGTGAATCTTTTCATTGATCGCCTGGTCGTACTGCGCCTGGGAAATGTAATGCAGATCCAGCATGCGCTTGAGGATGTACTCCTGGCGGATCTTGGCGCGACGCGGATTGGCGATCGGATTGTAGGCCGACGGGGCTTTGGGCAGACCCGCGAGCATGGCGGCCTGGGCCAGCGTAATGTCCTTCAGATCGACACCAAAATAGGTGCGCGCGGCGCTGGCGAAGCCGTATGCGCCTTCGCCCAGGTAGATCTGATTCATGTACAGCTCGAGAATCTGGTCCTTGGTCAGGGCAGACTCGATTTTGTACGACAGCAACATTTCATAGAGCTTGCGCGTGAACGTCTTCTCGCGTGACAGGAAAAAATTGCGCGCGACTTGCATGGTGATGGTGCTCGCGCCCTCGGCTTTGGTGCCGTGCAGGACGTCGGCGATCCCCGAGCGCAGAATCCCGATGAAATCGACCCCGCCGTGCTCATAGAAGCGATAGTCCTCGATCGCCAGCACCGCGTTTTTCATGATCGGCGGAATGTCCTGGATGTGGACCACATTGCGGCGCTCCTGCCCGAATTCGCCGATCAGCACGTGATCTTCCGTGTAGACGCGCAACGGCATTTTCGGCCGATAGTCGGTGATGACATTCAGTGACGGCAGATTCGGCTCCATCACCGTGATGATGTAGCCCAGCAGCAATGCGCCGGTTGCGCCGGCTGCGGCGATCAGTCCGATGATCCATAGCCACAGCGGAGTACGGCGCTTGGGTTGACGGGAGTCTTTAGAGGAAGATTGAGCAGCCATAAACAACGATAAACGGGGGGTAAGTGGGGCGCGTGACAGTTGCCAGCCCGCAAGATACCACGTTGCCGGCGGCGCTGGTCGTTAACGCTTACTTCGACGGCTTGCGGCATCGAGGAAATGGGCGTGTATCGCCTTGGTTGTCCGCCCAACGCTCCATGCGCGGTGCGCGTCAAGAGCGGCCGCCTGGCGTTCGCCGTCTGCGGGTATCCAGGCACGCCGCCACGTTATACGTGCCGAGAGGGCGCGAACCGGGTAATATCGTGCTAATTTTTGCGAGGAATCTCTAGGCATGAAACGCATGGTAATCATGGCGGCCGCGACGTTGCTGGCTGGATGCGCAGTTTTGAATACCGGAGGCGGCGTTATGTCCGACGGCAGGCATGCCCTGCTGGACCAGTATTCTGCAGCCGACCCCTACATGGTGGTCAATTGCGTCTATAACGGCTGGAGCCGGCTGGGCGTGAACGTCGAGAGCACTTCCTATGCGGCCTCCGGCGTGCCGACCGTGCGGGTATATCGCGGCGTCGGCGCCGACCACAAGGCCCAATACGATCCGGTGCTGGAGGTTCGGCCCTCGGGTAGCGGCAGCGAACTGCTTTATGTCGAGGCCCACCCTGGCACGCTGCCGCGGGCTTTCGAGCAGACCGTCAAGCAGTGCATGGTGCCCTACGCGGGTTCCACCGACTGATTTGTCTATTGTGGCAACCGACGCCGTCGGTTGAGGATCGTTTCGACAGAATGTCGAGCGGCGCCGGCCCCTGACGGGCCGGCTGAGCGCACGAATCAGCCGTGAAAGTCGCGGCTGGCTTCGATTACCGCCTTCACATAGCCTTTTCGTACCACGAAGTCACCGAATTTCTCACCCGCCTCGCGCTCCTTGGCGTAGCGCTGGATGAGCGGCGTGAGTTCGGCCAGGATCTGCTCCTCGCCCACCGATTCCTTGTACAGCTTGTTCAGGCGGTCGCCGGTGAAGCCCGCGCCCAGGTAGAGGTTGTACTTGCCGGGCGAGCGCCCGACCAGGCCAATTTCGGCCAGATACGGCCGCGCGCAGCCGTTCGGGCAACCGGTCATGCGGATCGTGATCGGATCGTCGGCCAGCCCGGCCTCGCGCAAGACGTCTTCCAGTTTCGTGACGAGGTCCGGCAGGTAGCGCTCGCTCTCGGCCAGCGCCAGACCGCAAGTCGGAAACGCCACGCACGCCATCGAGTTCACGCGCAGGGCACTTTGCTGCGACCCGTCGAGCAGCCGATACTGCTTGACCAGTGCTTCGATCCGGGGCTTTTGCGCGTCGGTCACGCCGCCGATAATGAGGTTCTGGTTCGCCGTGATGCGGAAATCGCCCGAATGCACCTTGGCGATCTCGCGCAAGGCCGTCATCAGCGGGTAGTCGTGCCAGTCCTTGATGCGGCCGTTCTGGATGAACAGCGTCAGATACCAGCGCTCGTCGCTGCCCTTGAGCCAGCCGTACTGATCGCCGTTGGTGGTGAACGCATAAGGCCTGGCGGCTTCCAGCGACCAGCCCAGGTAGCGGTTCAACTCATCGCGATACCACTCGACGCTGCGATCGTCGATCGTGTACTTCAGGCGCGCATGCTTGCGGTTGCTTCGGTCGCCAAAATCGCGCTGCACCTTGAGCACGTTTTCAGCCACCTCCACCACCTTGTCGGCCGCGCAATAGCCGATCACGGTCGCCGCGCGCGGGTAGGTCGCGGCGTCGCCGTGCGTCATGCCCATGCCGCCGCCGATGGCGACGTTGAACCCCTGCAGCTTGCCTGCGGCGTCGATGATTGCGATAAAGCCGAGATCGTTGGCGAACACGTCGACATCGTTGTTGGGCGGAATGGCAATCGCGATCTTGAACTTGCGCGGCAAATAGAGTTTGCCGTAGATCGGCTCATGATCTTCCTGGTCCGCGCCCAGACGCTTCTCGCCCAGCCATATCTCGCGGTAGGCGGTGGTTTGCGGCCGCAGGTGCTGGTCGATTTTGATGCACCAGTCGGTCACTTCCTGATGCGCGGGGGATTGGAACGGATTGCTGCTCGACAGCACGTTGCGATTGACGTCGCCGCAGGCCGCGATGCTGGTCATCGCCACCTCGTCGATGCCGCGCACCAGCGGACGCAGCTGATGCTTGAGCACGTTGTGATATTGCACCGTTTGACGCGTCGTCAGCCGAATCGTGTTGCCGCCGTAGCGCTGCGCCAGCTCGTCGAGCTTGAGCCACTGCGCGGGCGTGCAGACGCCGCCGGCCATGCGCAACCGGATCATGAACTGGTAGGCGGGCTCCAGCTTCTGTTTTTGGCGCTCCAGGCGCAGGTCGCGATCGTCCTGCATATAGGAGCCGTGGAACTTCAGCAACTGCGTGTCCTTCTCGGCGATCGCGCCGGTCAGCGCATCGGCCAGTCCGGCGGCGATCGTGCCGCGCAGGTAATTGCTGGCCTCCTTGATTTTCTCGACTTCGGAGCGTGCAGGCGTGGGGGTGGTGGTTTGCGTCATTGGAAACTTTAATAAACGTCGCGCTGATAGCGCTTGTCGCGCTGGAGTTGCTTCACATACTCGGCCGCGGCCTCGGCGGACAGGCCGCCCTCGCGCTGTACGATCTCGTGCAGCGTGTCGTTGACGTCACGCGCCATTTGCTCGGCGTCGCCGCACACATAAAGGTAGGCACCTTCCTGCAGCCATTCATACAGCGCTTTGCCTTGCTCGGCCATGCGGTGCTGCACATACACCTTTTCCTCGGTGTCGCGCGAGAACGCCAGGTCGATGCGGCTGAGCACGCCGTCCTTGACGTAGCGCTGCCATTCGCGCTGGTAGAGGAAGTCGTTACGGAAGTTGCGGTCACCGAAAAACAGCCAGTTCCTGCCCGGCGCGTCGTTGATCTGGCGCTGCTCGATAAAGGCGCGGAACGGTGCGATGCCGGTGCCGGGGCCAACCATGATGATCGGTGCGCGCGGATCGGCCGGCAATTTGAAATTGCGGTTGGATTCGATATAGACCGGCAGCGTCTGGCCAGGCTGAGCCAGATCGGCCAGGAAAGTCGACGCCACGCCTTTGCGGGACCGGCCGTGACTCTCGTAGCGCACCGCGCCCACGGTGACGTGTACCGAGTCCGGGTTGGCCTGCAGGCTCGAGGCGATCGAATACAGGCGCGGCTGCATGGTGCGCAGCGTGCCGACGAACTCGGTCGCCTTGAGCTTGCGTGCCGGGAAGCGCTTGACCACGTCGAGCACGTCGCGGCCGTGCAAGAACTCCCGCAATGCACTCTCGTTGCCCGGCTGCAGCAGCGTCTTCAACTCGCCGGCGTCGCTCAGGGCCGCGTATTTCTCCAGGAATGCGCGCGACAGCGTGGTGATGTCGTAGGCATGCAGAAATGCTTCGCGCAAGGCGATCGTGCCGTCGTGGGTCGTGGTCGTCGCGCTCGGGTCAAGTTCGAGCGTTGCAATCAGTTCGTCGACCAGGGCAGCGTCGTTTTGCGGCACGATGCCCAGTGCATCGCCCGGTTCGTAGGTCAGGCCCGAACCCTCGAGCGACAGTTCGATGTGATGCACTTCCTTGGAAGAGCCGCGGCCGCTGAGCGTGACGTTTTCGAGCACGGTGGCCTGGAACGGGTGCTTGCGCGAGTAGGCTGCCTTGCCCGGGACGGATTGCGAAGTGGCGGCTGCGGCCAGCGCCAGACCGAGCTGATGTTCGGCCGACTCGGGGGCGCCAAGGCCGGCGTTGCCGACCGGGGCGACGCTGCGCAGTTGGGACAGCACATCGTCGATCCAGCGCTCGGCCGGCGCGTCGTAATCGACGTCGCAATCCACGCGCGGCAGCAGGCGCTGCGCGCCCAGTGCGTTCAGGCGGGCATCGAAGTCCTTGCCGGCCTGGCAGAATTTTTCATAACTGGAGTCGCCCAGGCCCAATACCGCAAAGCGCGAACCCTCGAGCTTCGGCGCTTTCGGGCCATGCAGAAATTCGTAGAAGTCCCGCGCATCGTCCGGTGCGTCGCCTTCGCCCTGGGTGCTCACTGCCAGCAACAGTAACTTGTCGTTTTTCAGACGCGTCTGCTTGTAGTCGCCCATGGCAAACAGATCCGCCTTGAAGCCGGCCGCCTGAACCTTCTGCTTCGCCAGTTCGGCCACCTCCTGGGCATGACCGGTTTGCGACCCATATAGAATCGTTACACTCGGCGCGCTCGTCGGCGCGGCCGCGGTTGCCGGCTGAACGCCGCTCTGGCGCACCGACCGGCTGATGCCGGCCAAAAAGCCCTTGACCCAGGCCAATTGTTCTACGGTGAGGCCATCCACCAGTTGGTTCAGCAGATTGGCCTGCTGCGGCGATAAAGGCGTAATCTCTTGCATTTTTGGGCGTGCTCCGGGGGCAAGCGCCTGTCAGCGAGGGCTGGCAGGGGATAGCGGACACGATAATCGGGTTGAGTTAGAAATTAAAATAATAAAAATAAATATTTTTATATCTGAATTTCATATCAACTCGTCGGCGATCGGTAATAACCCGAGCCGCCCCATGATTGCAGGATTTCCAGGGTGGCGGGTACGCAAAGCCGAGCCGGCCGCGGCCAGGCGGGAAAGGCGTGTTTGTCAAAAAACGGGACGGCCGCCGCGCTACATAATCAGATGATTCTCTACTCTCGAATCGTGCTATCCTCTCCGCCGTGAATTCCAAGGTCCTTCCAAGCACCACTTGATTCCGCAATCCGCTACTCGGTCAGGCCGTGACGCGGAAGGTTTCTAAACCCGCTATTTCTTGAGAAGCTCGAGAAAAAGGTGAGCGTAAAATGAGTTTGATGGAGCAGTTCAAGGCGAACTCGTACTTGTTCGGCGGCAACGCGCCGTACGTAGAAGAACTGTACGAGTCGTACCTCGATAACCCGGCCACCGTGCCGGATCACTGGCGCGAGTATTTCGACGCGCTGCAAAACGTCCCCGCTGTCGACGGATCCAACGCCAACGATGTTGCGCACGCGCCGATCGTCGAATCGTTCGCGCAACGCGCCAAGGCCAATGCATTTCTGTCGCGGGTCGGTGCGACCGACATGGCCGTGGCCCGCAAGCAGGTACACGTGCAGTCGCTGATCGCCGCCTATCGTTTCCTCGGCGCGCGCTGGGCCAATCTCGATCCGCTCAAGCGCCAGGAACGCCCGCACCTGCCCGAACTCGAACCCGCCTTCTACGATTTGACCGAAGCCGACATGGAAGAGGTGTACTCCGCCTCCAACACGTATTTCGGTTTCGAGCAGGCCAGCCTGCGCGACATTCTCAAGGCATTGCGCGACACCTACTGCGGCACGCTCGGCGCCGAGTACATGTATATCAGCGATCCGACCCAGAAACGCTGGTGGCAGGAGCGGCTGGAATCGATTCGCGCCACGCCGAACTTCTCGGCCGAAAAGAAAAAACACATTCTCGAACGCCTGACCGCTGCCGAAGGGCTCGAGCGTTATCTGCACACCAAGTTCGTCGGCCAGAAGCGCTTCTCGCTCGAAGGCGGCGAGAGCTTCATCGCGGCGATGGACGAACTGGTTCGCCGCGGCGGTGAGCGCGGCGTGCAGGAAATGGTGATCGGCATGGCCCACCGCGGCCGCCTGAACGTGCTGGTCAACACGCTGGGCAAAATGCCTGCGGATCTGTTCGCCGAGTTCGAAGGCAAGCACGTCGATGACCTGCCGGCCGGCGACGTGAAGTACCACAAGGGCTTCTCGAGCGACGTCTCGACTGCCGGCGGCCCGGTTCACCTGTCGCTGGCATTCAATCCGTCGCACCTGGAAATCGTCAATCCGGTGGTCGAGGGATCGGCCAAGGCGCGCATGGAACGCCGCGGCGACCTCGAGGGCTCGCAAGTGCTGCCGGTGCAAGTGCACGGCGACGCCGCCTTCGCTGGCCAGGGCGTGGTGATGGAAACGCTGAACCTGGCGCAAACGCGCGGTTACGGCACGCACGGCACGGTGCATATCATCATCAACAACCAGATCGGCTTTACGACGTCCGATCCGCGCGATTCGCGCTCGACGATCTATTGCTCCGACGTGGTCAAGATGATCGAAGCGCCGGTGCTGCACGTCAACGGCGACGATCCCGAAGCCGTGGTGCTGGCGATGCAGCTGGCGCTGGATTTCCGTCAGGAATTCAAGAAGGACGTCGTGGTCGACGTGGTCTGCTTCCGCAAGCTCGGCCACAACGAGCAGGACACGCCGGCGGTCACGCAACCGCTGATGTACAAGAAAATCGCCCAGCACCCCGGCACGCGTGCGTTGTACGCCGAAAAGCTGGTCACGCAGGGCGTCATCACGGCCGAAGAGGGTGATGCGTACATCAAGCAGTACCGCAAGGCGATGGACGAAGGCCATCATACGATCGACCCGGTGCTCTCCAACTACAAGAGCAAATACGCGGTCGACTGGGTGCCGTTCCTGAATCGCAAGTGGACCGATGCCGCCGATACCGCGGTGCCGCTGGCCGAGCTCAAGCGCCTGGCCGAGCGCATCACCACGGTGCCGGAAAATTTCAAACTGCATCCGCTGGTCGAGAAAGTCGTCAACGATCGCCGTGCGATGGGCCAGGGCGAGCATGCGCTGGACTGGGGCATGGGCGAGCATCTGGCGTATGCGTCGCTGGTGTCGTCCGGTTATGGCGTGCGCCTGACCGGCCAGGACAGCGGCCGCGGCACGTTCACGCACCGTCACGCAGTGCTTCACGACCAGAACCGCGAGCGCTGGAACGACGGCACGTACATTCCGCTGCAAAACATCTCCGAGAACCAGGCGCAGTTCACCGTGATCGATTCGGTGCTGTCCGAAGAGGCCGTGTTGGGCTTTGAATACGGCTACTCGACGGCCGAGCCGAACACGATGGTGGTCTGGGAAGCGCAGTTCGGCGACTTTGCCAACGGCGCACAAGTGGTGATCGACCAGTTCATCTCCAGCGGCGAAGTGAAATGGGGCCGCGTGTCGGGCCTGACCATGCTGTTGCCGCACGGTTACGAAGGGCAAGGGCCGGAACATTCGTCGGCCCGCATCGAGCGCTATCTGCAACTGTGCGCGGAAACCAACATGCAGGTATGCCAGCCGACCACGCCGGCGCAGATTTTCCACCTGCTGCGGCGCCAGATGATTCGCCTGTTCCGCAAGCCGTTGATCATCTTCACGCCGAAATCGCTGCTGCGCCACAAGGAAGCCGTGAGCAATCTGGCGGATCTGGCCACCGGCTCGTTCCAGCCGATCATCGGCGAGACCGACGCCAGCGTCGATGCCAAGAAGGTCAAACGCGTGATTGCCTGCTCGGGTCGCGTGTACTACGACCTGATCGCTCATCGCCGCGAAGTCAAATCGAAGGACGTTGCGATCATCCGCGTCGAACAGCTGTATCCGTTCGCGCACAAGGCGTTCGAGAACGAGTTGAAGAAATACGAGAATCTCACCGAAGTGGTGTGGTGCCAGGACGAGCCGCAAAACCAGGGCCCCTGGTTCTACATCGAGCACCACCTGATGGAAGGCATGAAAGAAGGCATGAAGCTGGCGTATGCCGGCCGGCCGGCCTCGGCGTCCCCGGCGGTGGGATATTACGCGAAACACTACGAACAGCAGAAGGCTTTGCTCGAAGCCGCTTTCGGCCGCCTCAAGGGCGCCACGCTGGTGCAGTGACGACGTAATGAAGCGGTCGGGTCAAACCGGCCGCTTCGCCATCCGCCAATTGAACTCGTAAAGTATTCAGGAACACATAATGTCAATCGTAGAAGTCAAAGTCCCCCAGCTGTCCGAATCGGTCGCTGAAGCCACCCTCATGCAGTGGAAGAAAAAGCCCGGCGAAGCCGTGGCCATCGATGAAATCCTGATCGAAATCGAAACCGACAAAGTGGTGCTGGAAGTGCCCGCACCGTCGGCTGGCGTGCTCGCCGAAATCGTCGAGGCCGACGGCGCGACCGTGACCAGTGACCAAGTGATCGCCAGGATCGACAGCGAAGGCAAGGCGCAGGCCGTGGCCCCGGCCGCCGCCAAGCCGGCTGAAGCCGCGCCTGCCGCGGCCCCGGCCGCGCAGCCGGCGGCCGCCACGGGCGGCGCCGCCAGCGGCGTGGCGATGCCCGCCGCGGCCAAGCTGATGGCGGAAAACAATCTCTCCGCCGCGCAAGTGGCCGGCTCCGGCCGCGACGGCCGCATCACCAAGGGCGATGTGCTTGGTGCGGTGGCCGGCGGCGCCAAGCCGGCTGCTGCTGCCAAGCCGGCCGCCGCCGCGCCCGCCGCGCGCCCGGCGTTGCCGCAGGTCGCTGCCAATCTGAGCGGCGATGCGATGCTCGATGGCCGTCCGGAGCAGCGCGTGCCGATGTCGCGCCTGCGCGCC
Source organism: Pandoraea thiooxydans (assembly GCF_001931675.1). Classification (NCBI taxonomy): domain Bacteria; kingdom Pseudomonadati; phylum Pseudomonadota; class Betaproteobacteria; order Burkholderiales; family Burkholderiaceae; genus Pandoraea; species Pandoraea thiooxydans. The sequence continues at coordinate 1,199,774 of NZ_CP014839.1, forward strand.
CGGGTTGCCGAGCGCCTGCTGCAGTCGCAACAGACCAACGCGATCCTGACGACCTTCAACGAAGTCAACATGTTGCCGGTCATGGAGCTGCGCAACAAATACAAGGACAAGTTCGAGAAGGAGCACGGTGTGAAACTGGGCTTCATGTCGTTCTTCGTCAAGGCGGCCGTGCATGCACTGAAGAAATATCCGGCCATCAACGCCTCGGTCGACGGCACCGATATCATTTATCACGGCTATTTCGACATCGGTATCGCAGTCGGATCGCCGCGCGGCCTGGTGGTGCCGATCCTGCGCAACGCCGACCAGCTCAGCCTGGCTGACATCGAGAAGAAAATCGCCGAGTTCGGCAGCAAGGCCAAGGACGGCAAGCTTTCGATCGAAGAACTGACCGGCGGGACGTTCTCCATTTCCAACGGCGGCGTGTTCGGCTCGATGCTCTCGACCCCGATCATCAACCCGCCGCAGTCGGCCATTCTCGGCGTGCACGCGACCAAGGAGCGCGCGGTGGTGGAAAACGGCCAGATCGTGATTCGGCCGATGAACTATCTGGCGATGAGCTACGACCACCGCATCATCGACGGCCGCGAAGCGGTGCTCGGCCTGGTGGCGATGAAGGAAGCGCTGGAAGATCCGGCGCGCCTGCTGCTCGACCTGTAATTCGCGGCAGGCCCGGGTCCGCGCGGCAGTTGCCGTGCGCCCGGGTCCGCTCTGTCTCACGCGTTTCAATTTGCGAGTGTTATTGGACAAATGGCTAAAGAATTTGACGTCGTTGTCGTCGGTGCCGGCCCTGGCGGGTACATCGCCGCGATTCGCGCAGCTCAACTGGGTTTCTCGGTCGGCTGCATCGAAAAATGGAAGAACCCGAAAGGGGAATTGGCCCTGGGCGGCACGTGCCTGAACGTCGGCTGCATTCCCTCCAAGGCGTTGCTGGCGTCGTCCGAAGAATTCGAGAAGATCCAGCATCACGCCGACCAGCACGGCATCAGCGTGCAGGGCGCCAAGATCGACGTGGCGAAGATGCTTGCCCGCAAGGACGGCATCGTCACCAAGATGACCAAGGGGATCGAATTCCTGTTCCGCAAGAACAAGATCACCTGGCTCAAGGGCAACGGCAAATTCGTCGCCAAGACCGACGCCGGCTATCAGCTCGAAGTCACCGGGGACGAGGGCAGCGAGACCATCAGCGGCAAGCACGTGATCATCGCCACGGGTTCGAAGGCGCGCCATCTGCCGAACATCAAGGTCGATAATGACCTCGTGTGCGACAACGAAGGTGCGCTGAACTTCCCGAGCGTGCCGAAGAAGCTCGGCGTGATCGGCGCCGGCGTGATCGGACTCGAACTCGGCTCCGTATGGCGCCGCCTGGGTGCCGAAGTAACGGTTCTCGAAGCGCTGCCGGCGTTCCTCGGCGCGGTCGACGAGACGGTTGCCAAGGAAGCGGCCAAGCTGTTCGGCAAACAAGGCCTGAACATCCAGCTCGGCGTGAAGATCGGCGAGGTTAAGACGAGCAAAAAGGGCGTGAGCCTCGCATACGCCGACAAGGACGGCAAGGAACACACGCTTGAAGTCGACCGCCTGATCGTTTCGATCGGCCGTGTGCCGAATACCGACGATCTCGGCCTGGGGGCGATCGGCCTGGGCGTGAACGAGCGCGGCTTTATCGACGTCGACGAGCACTGCCGCACCAAGTTGCCCAACGTGTACGCGATTGGCGACGTGGTGCGCGGGCCGATGCTCGCACACAAGGCCGAAGACGAGGGCGTGATGGTGGCCGAACTGATTGCCGGCCAGAAACCGCACATCGATTACAACTGCATTCCTTGGGTCATCTACACGTCGCCCGAGATCGCCTGGGTCGGCAAGACCGAGCAGCAGCTCAAGCAGGAAGGCCGCGCCTACAAGACCGGGCAGTTCCCGTTCATGGCCAATGGCCGCGCGCTCGGCATGGGCGCGCCGGAAGGCTTCGTCAAGATGCTGGCGGACGCCAGCACCGACGAGATCCTCGGCGTGCACGTCATCGGCCTGAATGCGTCGGACCTGATCGCCGAGGCGGTCGCCGCGATGGAGTTCAAGGCCTCGTCCGAAGATATCGGGCGCGTCTGCCATCCGCACCCGTCGCTGTCCGAAGTCATGCGCGAAGCGGCGCTGGCGGTCGAAAAGCGCGCGCTGAACATGTGACGGTTCCGAACTGACGCGTCACTCCCGGGAAGGCGAAGCGAGGCAACCCGCTTCGCCTTCCTTGTTTTTACTCCCTCCAACGCTGGCATGAACGTTCAGGAATACTATCGGCACGAATTGGCCGCGCGCGGTTACCGCTCGGATGCCGCACAGCAGCGGGCGGTCGATCGGCTGCAGCGTTGCTACGATGAATGGTCGGCCTACAAGGCGCGCCGCTCCAGTGCGCTGCGAAAACTGATTATCCGCCCCGAATTGCCCAAGGGCGTCTATATGTGGGGTGGTGTGGGGCGCGGCAAGAGCTTTCTGATGGATAGCTTCTACGCCGTGGTGCCGGTGCAGCGCAAAACGCGCCTGCATTTTCACGAGTTCATGCGTGAAGTGCATCACCAGTTGCTGATTCTCAAGGGGCAGGCCGATCCGCTCGACGAGCTGGCGCGCCGCATCGCCAAGCGTTTCCGGTTGATCTGTTTCGACGAATTCCACGTCTCGGACGTGGCCGATGCGATGATCCTGTATCGCCTGCTCGACCAGTTGTTCAAAAACGGCGTGCAGTTCGTGATGACGTCCAACTATCGCCCCGACACGCTTTACCCCGACGGGCTGCATCGCGACCGGTTGTTGCCGGCCATCGACCTGCTGAACGAGCAGCTCGATGTTCTAAATGTGGACGCTGGCGTCGACTACCGGCAACGCACGCTGTCGCAAGTCGAGGTCTATCACACGCCGTTGGGCGCGGCGGCCGACAAGGCGCTGCGAGCGGCCTTCACGCATTTGGCCGAAGTGCCTGACGAGAGCCCGTTGTTGCATATCGAGCAGCGAGAGTTGCGCGCGCTGCGGCGCGCGGGCGGCGTCGTCTGGTTCGATTTCCAGACCCTGTGCGGCGGTCCGCGCTCGCAGAACGACTACCTGGAGCTCGCCAATCGCTTCCATACGGTGATTCTGTCGGGCGTGCCCCAAATGACGCCACGCATGGCGTCCGAGGCGCGGCGCTTTACCTGGCTGGTCGATGTGTTCTACGACCACAAGGTCAAGTTGCTGATGTCGGCGGCCGTGCCGGCTGAGCAGCTTTACCCGGAGGGGACGCTGGCCAACGAGTTCACGCGGACCGTCTCGCGTTTGATGGAAATGCAGTCCACCGAGTATCTCGAAGCGCCCCGGCGAGTCGTCGATACCGCGCTTACCTAGGGGCGGCCCTGCGGCTGGCACCCGCCGGCGGGCTTTTCCGCGGAGCCTGCCTGGTCTGCGCGGCGCGCTCGTGATCTTGCAAATGACGATAGATATCGGCGCGCAGGTCTCCGTGCGGCCGGAACTCGGGTGTCGCGCCGGCGCGTGCCGGTGCAGGGCCGCGCGCCAGAAATGTGGTTCGATCCAGGTAGCGCGCTGACGTATATCCGCTGCTCGCGGCGGCTGCCGAATCGCTGCTGGCCAGTGCGCTGATCGGCGCCGCCCCGAGACTGCACAGCAGTGCCGCAAACGCGATAATCTGCATCGATATGACGTGGCTCATGCAATGGTCCGGGAAGCGGCAAATACGGGTTCATCATTCTTGACTCTTTGTCTCCAGCCTAGGAGAGCGGCGCGCGCGGTACTGTAAAACTTTGTAATTCTGTGTAAATCGATTCCCATCGGGTGATCGAGCCCGGCCGCCTGAGTTAAGATCAGCGTCAACCATCTTCTTTCCTGGTGACGTATTCATGCGCAAGAAAATCTGGACAGGCGCCGTTCTCGCGGTGATCCTGGCAATCGCCGCCGTGGCCGTATCGCCGTATTGGGCGCTCGAGCGCATCAAGCGCGCCGCGGACCAGCACGACGCAGCAACATTGTCCGCTTATGTCGATTTCCCGCAGGTGCAGGAAAGCCTGAAAACCTCCCTGCACGATTCGCTGCGCAAGCAACTGAATCGACAGTCGCAGAATCCGCTCGAGGGGTTTGCCCTGGCGTTGGGCGGCTGGGTTTCCGACCGCATGGTCGAAGCGCTATTGAGCCCGCAGAGCATTGCCGCGCTGTTGCGTGGCGAGTCAGTTTCGCCATTGGAGCCGTCTGGCAACCCGCCGGCGACGGTTCCGCCGCCGTCGGCGGCCGACTCGTCCGGCACATCCACGCAACCTGCCGCGCCGGCTCCGGCATCGTCCGGGCCGGGCACGAGCGACAATCAGCGCGCGAAGCTGAGCGCCGGTTACGAGGACTTCAGCCATTTCGTGATTCGCGTCTATCGCCGCGGCCAGCCCGACAAGCCGGTGCTGTTCACCATGACGCGCCAGGGATTGTTCGACTGGAAGTTGACGGCAATCCAACTGCCGCCCTTGTAATTGGTTTTTGGCAATAACGGCAATTTCGTCCTAAAATGGATTAATAGTCTATTTATGGACGAATTATCGTCATGCCCCGAGCGCAAGCAAACCCACCGACCCGAGCCCAGCCCGATCTCAAGGCCATGTCCGCGGCGGGCTTGCGCGCTTTTTTCAATATCGCCCGCGACTGGGCGCTATCGACCGAGCAGCAGATCGTGCTGCTGGGCTCGCCCGGCCGCTCGACCTTTTTCAAGTGGCGTGCCGCACCCGACAAGGCGCAATTGGGCCACGACACGCTCGAGCGCCTTTCGTACCTGCTGGGCATCTACAAGGCGCTGCAGATCCTTCTGCCCGATCCGGCGGCAGCCGACGCCTGGCTGAAAAAGGCGAACTCGGCGCCCCTGTTCGGCGGGGGCAGCGCGCTCGATCGAATGCTTTGCGGCAATGTCGGCGATTTGTTCGTCGTGCGCCAGTATCTCGACGCTGCGCGCGGCGGATGGGCATGACCTATCCACGCGTATCGATCGAATGGCGGCCCGGCTACCGGGTCGTGCCCACGCGTTATCCGGCGGTGAATCTGTTCGATAGGGTCGCCGATGCCGATGACTTCGAAGCGCTCTACGCGCTCGAAGCCATGACCAACGAGCGTGTGCGCGACGAATTGGGCGAGATCGGCCGGGTGCCTGCGCAGGAGCGCCTGTATGGCCCGGGGTCGGGGCCGATCATGGCCGCTTTCACGCACCTGAACCCGGCCGGCAGCCGCTTTGCCGACGGCAGTTACGGTGTGTTCTACGCCGCCCGCGCGCAACACACGGCAATCGCCGAAACCGTCTACCACAGCACGCTCTTTTTGCAGGCGACGCGGGAGCGCGCGATGCAGTTGCAAACGCGCCTGTATCGTGTCGGCGTTCGCGGCGAGGCAGTCGATTTGCGACAGGCCTGCCGCGAGATGCCGGCGATCGTGGATCCGCACAGCTACGCGACAGGGCAACGTATTGGCCGGCAGCTGCGCGAGCAGGGCGCTCTCGGTGTGCTTTATCCGAGCGTGCGGGATGACGGCGGCGAGTGCATTGCCGCGTTTCGCACGGCGTTGCTGCGCCACTGTGTGCATGCCGCCTATCTTGTCTACCACTGGGACGGCGAGCGCATCGCCGACGTCTACAAGCTGACCCGCTTGCATCAGGGCTGACCGGAGCCGGCCTCACCCGCGGCGATTTGGCGGATCCAATTTGGGCGTGTCCAATCAGGCGCTGTACTATCATAAGAAAGTATGCGAGCCCGCAGGACGTTTCCCTCGCGCCACTGCGGCGCGAGCCGGCAAATCCCGAGACGGGCGACGCCAACCTCTGAGGAGGGCAGACGATGGCGGGCGATCCCGAGCAATCCGATAACACGACGCTGCGCGATGCGCGGCACGTGAAGGTCGCTCCGATCCAACCGCGCCCTGCCGCACAGGCCGACGAAGACACCCCGGCTCCCATCGGATTGCGATGGCTTTGCCTGTTTGCTTTCGTGGTCGGGATCGTGACGGGCCTCGGAGCCATCGTATTTCGCGGCTTGATCGGGCTTATCCACAACCTGCTCTTTCTCGGGCAGTTTTCGTTTTCCTATGACGCCAGCCGTTTCGATCCAGCCTCGCCGTGGGGCGCGTTCGTCATCCTTGTGCCGGTCGTCGGCGCGCTCGGCGTGACATGGATCGTCAGCAACTTCGCCCCCGAGGCGAAAGGCCATGGCGTGCCGGAAGTCATGGATGCCATTTACTATAGCCGCGGCGTGATTCGCCCGGTGGTGGCGGTGGTCAAGTCGATTGCATCGGCGCTGGCCATTGGGTCGGGAGCCGCAGTCGGTCGTGAGGGGCCGATCATACAGATCGGCTCGGCGCTGGGCTCGACCCTCGGGCAAGTGGTGCGCATGACGCCCGGGCAACGCATCACCCTGGTGGTGGCCGGCGCCGGCGCGGGCATTGCGGCGACGTTCAATACGCCAATCGGCGGCGTGCTTTTCGCCACCGAATTGATGATGCCGGAGATCAGCGTCAATACATTTCTGCCGGTGGCGATCGCGACCGGTACGGCCACGTTCATCGGGCGGCTTTACTTTGGCGCGGCGCCGGCATTCTTCGTGCCCGCGCAGCTCGGGGCCATTCCCAACCAGCCGGGCAGTGCACTGACGCTGGTGCTGTATGCGCTGCTGGGGATCATTACCGGCGCGGCGGCGGCGCTGCTGATTCGCTCGCTGCATTGGGCAGAGGACCTGTTCGATTTGGTGCCGGGGCGCTATGTACGCCACGCCGGCGGCATGCTGATCGTCGGCGTGTCGATGTACCTGCTATGGATCCACGCGGGTCATTACTATATCGAAGGCGTTGGATACTCGACCATTCAGGCGACTCTCTATGGCCAGTTGCAGGGCGGCGCGTTCTTGCTGCTGCTCGCGCTGCTCAAGGCGATGGCCATGTCGGTCAGCCTTGGCTCGGGATCGTCCGGCGGCATCTTCTCGCCGTCGCTCTATATTGGCGCGACGCTCGGCGCTTCGTTTGCCGCACTGATCAGCCTGGCATGGCCAGGGGCGCCGGTCAGCGCGCCGGCCTTCGCCATGGTCGGCATGGGCGCGATGGTCGGCGGCGGCACCGGTGCGGCCATGACGGCGGTGGTGATGATCTTCGAGATGACGCGCGACTATGACATCGTGCTGCCGATGATCATCGCCGTGGCGTTCAGCCTGGGAGCCCGGCGCATTCTGTGTGCCGAGAGCATCTATACCCTCAAGCTGGTGCGACGCGGGCACCGGATTCCGAATGCACTGCATGCGAATATGTTTCTCGTGCAGAGTGCCGCGCAGATCATGGATACCGACGTTTTTGTGCTCGATACGAAAACACCGTTTCGCGACATCGTCACACGCGCTGGCGGGTCGGCATTTCGGCATGTGGTGGTGACCGAAGAGCACAAGATCTCCGGCGTATTGCGCATCAACACGGGCCTGCGGCGGGCGGTCAGTCAGGGCGCAGCGGACATTGCGGTCGGTGAACTGGCGCAGCGCAACTTCATCGTGGTCCACGAGCATGACGCGGCGTTTGGCGTCATTACGCAACTCTGGAAGCGCCATGCCGTGATGGCGGTGGTGGTCGGGGAACAGCAGGGGCAGGGCCCGGCGCGCGTGCTTGGCATCATTGCCAAAGAGCATATCGCCGACTCTGTGGCGAGCAGTATCAAAATATTTCCTGGCTAAGCGTTATCGGCCGTTTTCGTTGCGAGTGGCCGACGCAATGAACGATGTGCTTGCCCGAGGGCATGCGTGTCGATGATCAAGGAGCGCCAAATGAGACTGATGCAAGGACTGGACGCCGCCTGCCGGCGCATTGGCAAGTCGCTGCACCTCACGATGCTGAAGGATCTCTTGAATGTCGAGAGATTGGAGCCAGCCACGCCCGAATGGGTCATTGTCTATCGCACCGCCAAAGGCTTCTGCTGCGTTTATCACGGCGAGCCGATCAACTTTCACGAAATGATCGACGTGCAGGTCTGGGCCGAGGAGATGGAAGTACAGCCCTACTATATGGGCCTGTGACGATCGCCCCGGACTAGAGCCCTTCCTCTGCACATTGCGTCGATCTTGTCGTACTCTTGACGATGGCGCCGCATCTCATGCGGCGCCACACAAAATCATTCGATTCAATTGGGAGGAAGACATCATGCGTTTCTCGATTTTAGGCGGCCGAGCGCGCCGCGCAGGCATGCAGTTGGCAGTAGCGGCAGCTTTGATCGGCAGTGCGGCGATTACCTGGGCCCAGGCAACCGATAGCCCGGTGGGCGTGTGGCGCACGATCGACGACAAGACCGGCAAACCCAAGGCGCTGATCAAGATCGCCGAGCAAAACGGCGAATACACGGGCACCATCATCAAGGGGCTCGAGCCCAACGACGATCCCAATCGCGTATGCACCGCCTGCACCGGGGCACGCAAGGGCCAAAAGATGCTCGGCATGGAAATCATGGAGGGCATTCACAAGGATGGCGACGTCTACGACGGCGGCCACATCCTCGATCCGGAAAATGGCATGAACTACAGCTGCAAGCTCAAAGTCGTCGACGGCGGGCAGAAGCTCAAAGTGCGCGGGTACCTCGGTATTTCGCTGCTGGGGCGTACGCAGACGTGGATCCGCGAGCAGTGATCTAAACGGTTTGCATGCCGAAACAAAGCGCCCGCCGAATGGCGGGCGCTTTGTTTTGGGATCGATAGCAGGCCTGCCATCGAACTCGTCTCATCGCTATGACTTGCCTTTGGGTTCCCCTTTCGCTTTGCGCGGGTTGGTCGCCCCGTTCTGATGGGACTCGATGCGAAGCCGGAGCGTTTCGCTCTTCAGCGTCCGGATGCTTTGCACCAGGAAATCGTGAATCGCGGCAAGTTCGTTGTGGTCGTAAGCCGCACTGATGGCCGTGATCTCGCGCGTGATCGACGAGAGGAAGCGCGAAATTTCCTCGCAGCGCTGCGCGACCGGATGAACCACCACGATGCGTCGATCGCTGGGATCCTTCTCGCGCTCGACAAAGCCGGCACGTTCCAGGCGATCGATGACGGTGGTGATGCCCCCGGAGCTCACGCTCATGAGTTCGGCCAATTGCCCCGCAGTGACCGACTCGAGTTCGAGAATCAAGTCGAGTGCATTCAGGTCCGTCATGTTCAGCCCCAACTGGTCGGCCAGCGCGGCATGATACAAGGCGGTATAGACGCTCAGACGGCGGCCCAGCGAGCGGGCAATGCCATTGAGCAGGTCGCCGCGATTCGATTGTCGGTCATTCATAGTGGGGACGGATGAGCAAAACGGCGAAACGGTTGCCTCGGTCGCCTCGAACGGCGCCACGGAGTCCGCGGCGCCGCTTGCGAGGTCGCCATGGCCGCTAAAGAAAGCGCCGATATCGTGGGCATAGCGAGCCATGATCTGTTCCCCCTCATTTAGTGGCGGTTACACCGCCCAGCGAGCTCAGCAAGCTGGTGACCGGGGCCAGCAGGCCGCCGACGCCGCCGGACCCGCCGGTGCTGCCGAGCAGACTCGTGACCGGCGCCAGCGGACTGCTGCCGCTGCTACCGGCGGCTCCGCCCAGCCCGCCGAGCAGGCCGGTCACGGGTGCCAGCGGATTGCCGCTGGCGCCGGCGCCGCCCAACCCGCCGAGCGCGCCGGTGACCGGGGCCAGCGGATTACCCGTGGTGCCGCTGCCGCTGCCGCCGCCGCCCGTCAAGCCGCTACCGAAGTTGCCCAGCAGGCCGCCGAGCGGATTCACGCTACCCGAGCCGGTGCTGCCGTTGAGCAAACCGCCAGCGCTGGCCACGGTGTTGCCCAGTGCTCCGACGGTCAGGCCTAGGTCGCCGACGAACGGCGCCGGTGCGGAGGCGGTCACTTGCTGACCGACCGTAGCGACTGCGCCGCCCACGGTGCCAAGCAGGCCCGCCAGAGGGCTGCCAAGACCGGTAGTGCCGCCCACCGTCTGCGTCGTATTGGCCAGCGTGTTCGTAATCGGCGTGACCGCCGAGCTCAGCGCCGTGGTCAATTGCTTGACCGGCCCGCCGGACACCGACTGACCGAGAATGCTGCCGCCTGCCACGCCCGCCTGGCCGACTTCGCTGACGACGTTGCCGAGCGCGCCGGTCAACCCCGCGACTGGGGTATTGGCCAACGGCCCGCTCTGGCCGACGCCTGATACGGCACTACCAAGATTGATGCCGGCATTGCCCAGATCCGTCACCACGTTGCCGGTGCTGGCCACGGTAGTTCCCACCGGGTCGGACGATGCGCCGAGCTGACCCAGCCCGTTCGTGATCCCAGTACCGAGATCGGACACGGCGGTGCCGGTGGAGGCAAGCGAGTTGCCGAGACCTTGGGTGGTTTGCGTGCTGACCACCGGCAGGTTGGTGCTCGCCGCTTGTTTGCCCAGCGCGGTGACGGCGTTGCCGGCGCTGCTGACTACGCCGCCCAGCGAACCCGAGGTGGTGCCGATCGCGTTGGGCGTGGTGCTGCCGGTGGTGTCGGCCGCGCCGCCGCCGCCGCCGCCGCAACCGCTCAGGGCAAAAGTGGCGCAGGCTGCGGCTGCGAGCAATGTTTTCGATGTCGTGATCATGTTGGTCTCCCGAAGTCTTTGAATATGAAGATGTGTTAATGAATTTGAAGTTGGGTTAGAGCTTGCCAAGCAAGCCAGTAATTGGCGCCAATGGATTGCTGCTGCCAGTGCTGCCGGTGGCGCTGCTGAGGGGGGCGGTCACCGTATTGAGCAATCCGGTGACCGGCGCCAGCGGGCTGGTGCTGCCCGTGCCGCCAGCTGCGCCGCCAAGCGCTCCGGTGACGGTGTTCAGCAGTCCGGTGACCGGCGCCAGCGGGCTGGTGCTGCCCGTGCCGCCTGCCGCGCCGCCGAGCGCGCCGGTCAGGCTGTTCACCAGTCCGGTGACCGGCGCCAGCGGGCTGCTGCCCGTGCCGCCAGCTGCGCCGCTGAGCGCGCCGGTCAGGCTGTTCACCAGGCCGGTAACCGGGGCCAGCGGGCTGCTGCCCGTGCCGCCAGCTGCGCCCCCAAGCGCGCCAGTCAAACTGCCGACCAGCCCGGTGACGGGCGCCAGCGGGCCGCTGCCGCTACCCCCGGTGGCACCGCCCAGCGAGCCCCCGAGGCCGCCGAGCAAACCACCCAGCGGATTGCCCGCGCTCGAGCTGCCCGTTCCGTTGACGACGCCTCCCAAGCTGGCCACGGTATTGCCCACGCCGCTGACGATGCCACCGACGTCCTTGGCGATCGGGTTGTTGACGCTGCTGCCCAACTGGATGCCGGCCGTATTGACCGCGCCGCCAAGTGTCGCGAGCAGACCGTTGACCGGCGAGCCGAGGCCGGTGGTGCTGCCGATGGTTTGGGTCGCGCTCGTAACGGTTGACGTGATCGGCGTGATGACCTGGCTCAGACTTGAGGTCAGCTGCTCAACCGGCCCGGTGCTCAGGGCCTGCGTCAGCGTATTGCCGCCGGTGACACCCATTTGTCCCACGCTCGATACAGCGCCGCCCAGCAAGCCGGTCAGGCCTGCTATCGGCGTATTGGCCAGCGGTCCGCTTTGTCCGAGGCCGCTCACGGCGCTCCCGAGACTCTCGCCTGCGGTGCCAAGGTTGGACACCACGCCGCCGACACTGGCCACCGTCGGATTCAATGGATCGCTCACCGCGCCGAGTTGGCCCAGCCCATTGGTCAATCCGCTGCCCAGGGAAGAAACCGCGTTCCCCGTATCGACCACAGCGTTGCTCAGCCCCTGCGTCGTTTGCGTGCTCACGCCAGGAACCGGTACCGTGCCAAGGGCGGTGCCGAGATCCGAGACCGTTTGACCGGCCTGCGATACGACGCCGGTGCCGGCGGTGCTGGCCACCGTGCCGATCGGATTGACGCTGGCGGTGGTGCCACCGCTTGGTGTGGTGGTGCCGGTGGTGCTACTGCCCGGGTTGCCCCCCGTGGTGGGACTGCCGCCGGTCGTGCTGCCGCCGCCGAGCGAGCTGCTCATCGTGCCGGAGCCATCCGAGGCGCAGCCGGCCAAAGCCAGCAGTGCGCCGGCGCAAGCGGCGATGGCGAGTTTCCTGTTGATATTGAAATGGTTCATGATCGTTCCCCCAGTGATCAGTTCAAGCGTGTGCCGATCGCGTGGCGCGCAAACGCCGTCCGGCCGGTGTGGTAAATGAAATGATGTTGCTCGAGCAGTGTGGAAAATTGCCGTGAAAAACGCACTGCCATGCCGCTGGGCAGTTCGCACGGTGAAAACGGAGCGGCGGTGGCGCGTGCGCCACCGCCTTTGCATCCGCCCCTCCCCGGGCTCCCGCAACTACGTTCGGTATCGCCTTGGGCTGCGTCGCATGCTGCCGCGGGAATCATCGCGGAGCGATATAACTGCCCATATTGTTTTGTCGTGCGAAATAACATGTCTCCCCCATCGTGTTCCGGTCCTGATACGGGGAGATGAGCAATATCGATGCCAGCTTTCGATGGGGGCGCTACCCAGGAATTAGATTAAAAGCTCTAAACGGCCGCAAACGCTTGGTTTTATTTGAAAAAAGAAATTCAAGAATCTCTACTTTCAAAGTAAATGCGATCCGCGAAATGGCTCGATAGGTGTCGGGCGCGGCGCCAAAAAGCCCGTTACACGTTACGGGTTACGGGGCCTGTTACGTAACGTTCAGGTTTGGCGGGGATCGTTGCGGCGCAGGGCATTCAGCCTGCCAACTACGGAGTTGGCAGGCAAAAGTCAAGAACCTCAGCGTTATTTAACAATTTGATTTGAAACGCGAAAGAAGCGGCGCCTGGGAGGGGGGGAAGGGCGGTGGCTTTGGCTTGCAGTAAACGTTCAAAACCCACTATGAAATGAGTCTTTTGCACGCCAGGTGGTTATCCTGATTTTCCCCAATGCATATTGCGCAAAAATCATTTTGGAGTAATGTAAGGTCATGCTTTACATTAACGATTTCTTACATTTGACTAAAACTTCAATAGGAATTCTTTAGTAATGCATGGATAATTGCTTTAGTGTTGTAGCAAAATGCCGATATAGGTATTTAAAACGTATAGTCAATAAAGAACCCTGCTAAGGGTCTCTCCGCAAAGTGGCCGATCCCGGATGCGTTTGCTTCCGCCGTGCCTTGTTGCGGGCATAGGTTGAATGCGAAAGGAACGGGGGCGGCCAATGCATTTGGAATTCATCAATAGCGAGATTGCCGGCGCGCTTGCCCGGCAAATGGTGCCCCGTGCAGGGCGCCGCACAATCCATGGTTACCGTGTATCCCGACTGCGCCTGTCGTGCTGGGCTGGCGGTCGCGCGCATCGTTGTGATTAATTCGAATTACGTTTTAATTGTGGTTGAGCTGGGATAGGAGATTGTCATGAAAAGCAAAATTATTCAGTTTCTGCGTGAAGAAGACGGTGTAACGACGCTGGAGTATGGCGTGCTGGCGGCCGTGGTGGCGGCTGTCATTGGGTCGTTTTTCTACACTCAATTCCAGTCGACGCTGAAATCTTTGTTCAGCACCGTCAACACGAACGTGCAAGCGGCCACAGCCGCATCTGGTGGCAGTTGAGTTTCAACAGCAACGCGAGACGGAGCAAGTCTTTGTCTTTCCATGTGCCAATGCTGTTGCTTGCCATACTTTGCATACCGGCGCTGTGCACCGATTTGCTGGCGCGCCGCGTCCCGAACACGCTGCTCGCGGCGATCATGTTGCTGCAGGCCGGCTGGCTGGCATGGCAATTAATCCAGGGCGGTTCCTGGCACAGCGCGAGCGTGCATCTGCTGGGGCTGGGTCTCGGCCTGCTGGCGCTGTTGCCTTTCTGGGTGATCGGCTGGATGGGGGCAGGGGATGTCAAGTTGTTTGCCGTCATCGGTTTTCTGCTCGGCTATCGCATGCTGCTGCCGGTTTGGGCGCTCGCCTCGCTGCTCAATGGTGCGGCGTTGGTGGCGCTGTGGTTTGCGCGCAGCCGCCCCGCGCTGGCACTGGTCGAGGCAAAGCTGGCCGGACGTCCCTGCGGCGAGCGCTTGCGGCAGATGCGCGCGGGGCGCCACGGTATGCCGTACGCGGCGTTCCTTGCGTTATCGGCGCTGGTGATCGCGAGCATTTGAGACAGTGTGGGAATGTGGGCTCGAGGAGAAACATGCAATGCACGCTAAAGCGGGCCAGGGTGGCTAACCACCGGGTGCCGCGCCAACAACGGGGAGTCGCGGCAATCGAGTTCATGCTCATCATGGCAGTGTTGCTGCCGGCGTTTTACGTAGGCGTGGCCTTTGCGGTCACGTTGTTGGCGCAGCAAATGGTGACCCAGGCGACTGCCGAGGGTGCCCGTGCCGCGTTGCGCGGCTGCTCGCTGGCCGACCGGGAGAATCTGGCGACTCAGGCGGTGCGCAATGGTCTGTCATGGCCGGCCGTGCCAGTGGGCCAGCCACAGTTCGTGCAAGACACCCAATATCCGTGTCCGGCCGATGGCACCACGAGCGCGAGCACGCCGGCGCAATGCATCCTGCACGTCACGCTGTCGGTCAAGCAGCAACTGGTGGCGAATTGGCCAGGACTGGGCGATCTGATTCCGCAGACGTTGAATGCGAGTGCTGCAGTAACGCTCAATACTTCCGACCTGGGCGCTGGCAGCACGTGCGTGAGCGGCTGAATTTCGCCCCGATTTCCATTACTACAAAAATCCATGAACAAAGCCACCAAGATCATAGCAATTGCGCTGGTGTTAGCGGGTCTGGCGCTTGCCGTGTTCGCGCTCATCCTGGGGCACCGGCCCGCGCCGCCAGTGCCGCCGGCGGGCTCGCCGGCCTTGGCCGCGCAGCACGCCGTGGTGGTCGCGGCGCAGGCGCTGGCGCCGGGTGTGCCGATCACGGCCGCGGCGCTCAAGCTTACGCCCATGACGAATCCCCCAGCCGGCAGCTACGCCAGCGCCGCTGATGTCATTGGGCAAGTGCCGGTAGTGGCCGTGGCCGCTGGTGCGCCGATTATGCCCAGCACGCTGGCGCATGGCTTGGCAACACAATTGGCCGATGGCGAGCGCGCCGTGGCGGTGCCGGTCAACGCGCTGTCTGCCGTGGGCAATCGTATCAAGCCGGGCGACTATGTCGATGTGTTCTTCTCGCTGCGACTTGGCCAGAACCCCGCCGTTGCCCAGTCGCGTCTGCTGGCCTCCCGTGTGCGCGTGCTGGCCTACGGCGCGGCGACGCTGGACAACCGCAACGGCGGCGCGAAGAAGGGCGCGACGGCGGCCCCAGCGTCCACCGCGGTGCTCGCGGTACCGGTCAACAGCGTCAACCGGCTGACGCTGGCGGCGCAAAACGGCAAGCTGACGCTGGCGCTGCGCGCGCCGAACGATAACGAAGTGTCCGATCCCACCCTGTTTCCCCGACCCGCAACGGTGCTGATGGCCAGAAGCAATCTCGATCAGGCGCAGCACGAGGCGCTGCAAAACCCCGACAACCGGGCCTACGCGGGGCTGGCGTTGGGGCAGTTGGCCGGCCGGGACGATGCGTCGCACCCGGCGCCAGCCGTGCACGTGAATGGCGAAGTACGGCGCGAGCGAACCGTGCAGGTGATCCGGGGGGCGCGCCAGCAGGCCGAGCCTTATTAATTCGTTTGCCGAAATACGTGAGTCAATCAAGCTCGGGCCACACGCCACCGGCACTCACCACAGGATGAGCCAAGACAGGATGAAGATGAGCCCCATACGCTACGCAAGATTTCTCGCCGGCATGCTGTTGATGTGTCTGGCCTGGTGCGCCGTTGCTGCTGGAGACAACGCGTCGACGCTGGTGCTGGGCCTGCATGAGCAGCGTGAACTGCGACTGCCGGCTGGTTTGGCACGCATTGCGGTGGCGGACCCGGCGGTGGCTGACGTGCTCGTGCTGCGCGGCGAGGGCGGCGCGCGCGGCGGCGTGCTGTTGGTTGGTAAGAAGGCCGGCACCACGACGGTCACTGCGTGGCAGCGCAACGGTACGACCCGGGTGTGGCACGTGCAGGTGCGCGGCGCGCTCGAATCGGCATTGCCGCCGCAGAATGCGCGCGGCGATGCCGCGCTTACCGTCAGCGACGGCGCCGCGGTGATCAGCGGGCAGGCATCCTCGATGTTGTCGCATCAGCGCACGGCGATGGCTGCAGCCGATGCCGCGGGCAGCAAGGGTCATGTGCTCGACACCTCGACGGTGGGTACGCGCGGCGTGGTTCAGGTCGACGTAAAGATTGTCGAATTCAGCAAGACCGCGCTCAAGCAGGCCGGTTTCGGTTTCCTGTTGCAGCACAACGGCAAGAACGGCGTATCGGGTATCAGCGGCAGCGGCGGGCCGCTATCCAACGCCTTCAATCTGGTCATTGCACCCACCTCCGGCTGGCTGCGCTTTGCCGGCAACCTGAGCTTTCTGCAAAGCAACGGGTTGGCGCGCGTGCTGGCCGAGCCGACGCTGGTGGCGCTGTCGGGACAGAGTGCCAGCTTCCTGGCGGGTGGCGAGCTGCCGATCCCCGAGTCGGGCGGCCTGGGCACTACCGATATCGTCTACAAACCGTACGGGATCGGCCTGACCGTCACCCCGACGGTGCTCTCCCACGACCGCATTGCCTTGAAGGTCGCGCCCGAGGCCAGCGAGATCGATTTCAGCAATGCCATTACCACCAACAGCATTCAGATTCCGGCCATCACGACGCGCCGGGCCGATACCACGGTGGAGCTCGGCGATGGCGAGAGCTTTGTGATCAGCGGCCTGGTTTCGCGCACCACGATGTCGAATGTCGACAAGGTGCCATTGCTGGGCGATCTGCCCATCATCGGCACTTTCTTTCGCAGTCTGCAGTATTCGCAGGATGAAAAGGAACTGGTGATTATCGTGACGCCCCATCTGGTCAAGCCGATTGCCAAGGGGGTGGCGTTGCCGCTGCCGGGGCAGGACCGCGAGCAGCGCGACGGCCCGGTGTGGGGCGACTACCTGATGGGCGCGGCCGGCTCCTCGGAAGTGCCGGGTTTTTCGAAATAAGCGGTAGCGGGGTGTATGAGGGCGCTCAAATGAATGCTCCGAGCAAAATACTGAATTCCATGACCGAGCTGCATCGTTTTCTGTTCTGCTCATCGCATGGCGCGCATGGCCAGTGGCTGTCCAGCGCGCTGCGCGGTGCCGGCATCGTGCTGCAGGAGAGCGATCGGCCTGCGCTGTTGCAGCAGCGTGTCATGGATCTCGATGCGCAAGTGGTGCTGCTCGATTTTTCGGGTGACGCTGATCCCGCCACATCCCAGGAGGGCGGTGGCGGCGGCATTACTTATGCGACCGAACTGGCCAGGGTGCTCACGCGTTGCATGCCTGCCGTGCCGCTGGTGGCGGTCGGCTCGACGACGTGTCCGGAAGGTGCGGTTGCCGCCTTGCGTGCCGGCGTGCATGAATTCATCGACATGTCGCGCGGCGCCGACGAGGCGCTGGAGGTCGTGCGTCGCGTGCTCGAAGGCGTTCACACCGCGCCGGCGGCGGCGCCATTGCGTCACGGCCGGTTCGTCGTACTGCTGGGCGTGCGCCCGGGCGTGGGCTGCAGCACGCTCAGTGCCCATTTGACGCATATGCTGCAGGCGCATGGCATCAGGAGTCACGGCGAAGCGGTGGCGGCGTCGGCGGGCGCCTCGAACGCACCGGACGCGCCATTGGCCAGTCATGCCGCGCTGCTCGATCTCGGCTTGCCGGCCGGCGACTGCTCGCTGTACCTCAATACCCAAAGCGACTTCAATTTTGCCCAGGCCGTGCTCAATTTGCGGCGGCTCGATGAGACGCTGGTGCATACCGCCATGGGGCATCATGCGAGCGGCTTCGTGGTGCTGCCGCTGCCGCGCGACCTCACCGAAATGCGCAGCGTCGCCCATGCCGACGCACTGGCGCTGACGGACCGGCTGCGGGGTTTTTTCGACGTCACGGTGGCGGACCTCGGCGGATTCTCCAACATGGCCTTTCTCGCGAATCTGGCGCGCGCGGCGGACGAAGTGTGGTTGGTGACCGACCAGAGTGTCGGGGCGATCGTGTCGCTGGCGTCGTTGTTGCGCGAGCTCGAAGACAGCGAGGTGCCGCGCGGCGTCATGCAACTGGTGGTCAACCGTTACGACCCGCGCTACGGCATGGCGGCCGACCAGATCGCGCGGCGCTTCGAGCTGCCGCTGTGCGGAGTCTTGCCGGACCGGCCGGTGACGCTGCTGGCGGCGGCCAACCAGGGCAAATTGGCATGTGAGACCGCTCCCCAGGATGCGTACGTGCGCGCCCTCAAACCTTTGGCCGAAAGGCTGTCCGGCCCTGGTTCGGCTCTGCCGCCGCAGGGCCGCCGCTGGCTTGGCAAATTGATGAGAAAGTGACTTCGACATGAGCGATGCGATTGAATTTGCCGACGACAACCGCGCCTTTGCCCAGACGCAGCAATTCCAGGACATCAAGAATGCCGCCCACGAGCATTTGCTCAGCCGCATCGAGGAGCTCGGCGCCGAGTTCGGGCGCTGGACGCGCGGCGCGATTCAGCAGTTCGTCGATCTGGAGATGGACAGCTTCGCGAGACTGCGCCGGATCCCGATCAACGAGTCCGAGCTGCGCCAGATCGCCGATGCGCTGACCAAGGAGCTGGCGGGGTTCGGTCCGATCGAGGATCTGCTCAACGACCCGCTGGTCGAGGACATCTTGATCAACGGCTACAACGATGTCTATGTGTCGCGTCATGGCGTGCTGCAGCACGAGCCGGTGCGCTTTGCCGACAACCAGCATCTGCTAAGAATCGTGCGCCGCATTCTGGCGCCGATTGGCCGCCGGCTCGACGAATCCAATCCGATGGTCGATGCGCGGCTGCCCGATGGGGGCCGCTTGAACGTGGTGATCGAGCCGCTCGCGGTGGATGGGCCGGTGGTGTCGATCCGCAAATTTCGCAAGGATCCGCTCAAGCCTGCCGACCTGCTGGCGCTGGGCAGCTTCAACGAGGAAATCTATGCATTGCTCGATGCGGCGGTGAAGGCGCGTTGCAGCATCCTGGTCTCGGGCGGCACCAGTTCGGGCAAGACGTCGCTGCTCAATGCACTGGCCAGTTTCATCCCGAACGCCGAGCGTGTCGTGACCATCGAGGACACCGCGGAGCTTTCGCTGGCGCACCCGCACGTGGTTCGCATGGAGGCACGTCAGGGCGGCTACGAGGGCACCGGTGAGGTGACGATTCGCGACCTGATTCGCAACAGCCTGCGCATGCGCCCGGACCGCATCATCGTCGGCGAAGTGCGGGGTGCCGAGGTGCTGGAAATGATGCAGGCGATGAATACCGGGCACGAAGGCTCGATGGGCACCATCCATGCCAACTCGCCGCGTGAGTGCCTGTACCGGCTGGAGATGCTGGCGGGTTTCGCCGGCTTCCAGGGCAGCGAGGCGAGCCTGCGCCGGCAAATCGCCAGCGCGATCGATTTCATCGTGCAGATCGGCCGCCTCTCGAGCGGGCGGCGGCGGATTCTATCGATCACGGAGGTCACCGGGGTGAGCGACGCGGTGATCTCGACGCAGGAACTCTATCGCCACGAGGCTTACATCGCGCCCGACGGCGAGGAAAAGGATCGCTGGGTGGCGCTTGGCATCCAGCCCCACTCGCCCAAATTGCAGCGCTTTCGCGAACTGGCGCGCGGTGCCGGATCCGCCGTGCCGGACGGTGCAGGCGTGGGCGGCGGCGGGTTCTTCGGGCGGGGGCGCAACAAATGAGCCTGTTCCTGTGGCTCGCGTGCGCGGCGCTGCTGTTGCTCGGCGCGGGCCTCGAAATGTGGCGCCGCGCGGCTTTGCGGGCGCAGCATCAGGCCACCCGGGCGTTCATCGAGCGACAGGTTGCCGCCAACGTGCCAAGCAGGGAGGCCGGCGCGCAGGCCGGGCCGACCTGGCGCGCTCGCCAGCAGGCCCGGCCCTGGGAAGGGTTTTTCGAGCGTGCCGGCGTGTTGCCGAGCCCCGGCTTTTATGCGCAGTGGCTGATTCCGGCCGCGGTCGTCGCCGCGCTGGCCTTGCTGATTGGCGGCGTGCTGTCGGCGGCGGTGGCACTCGCGCTTTATACGTTGCTCGTGTATTTCCGTTTCTGGTTCAAGGCCGAGAAGCGCTACCAGGTAATCGTGCGGCAATTGCCATCGTTTCTGGACAGCATGGTACGGCTGCTGACGGTCGGCAACAGCCTGCCTTCGGCGTTCCAGACGGCCGCCGGCAATACCGAGGACCCGCTGGCCGGACTGCTGCAGCGCGCGGCGGCGCAGGTGCAGGCCGGCATGGATCTCGATATGGCGTTGGTCCAGGTGGCGCGGGTGCATCGCATCGACGAATTATTCCTGTTCGCCGCCATCGTCGATCTGAGCACGCGCTTTGGCGGTCGCGCGGATCAAATCCTGGCGCGCATGGCCGCGTTCATGCGCGACCGCGAGCAAGCGCAGCAGGAACTGTCGTCGCTGTCCTCCGAGACGCGCGTCTCGGCATGGGTGCTGGCGCTGCTGCCGATTTGCGTCGCGGGTTTTCTGATGGTGGTCAATCCAGGTTTTTTCGAACCCATGCTTTATACCTCGTCGGGCCAGCAAATGCTGTTGATCGGGCTCGGCCTGGAGTTGCTGGGCGGTTTTTTGCTGTACCGCCTGGCAAAGTCGATCTGAGGCGCTCATGGCACATTCTCTTGCTCACCAACTGCTGACGCTGGCGATGCTGCTGATGGCCGGCGGCTTGCTGCTGGCTGGCGGGGCGCTCGCCATGCGTGCCTACCAGCAGTTGCGCAGCGGCAGGATGATCGACCGCATGCTGGCGGCGCGCGAGACGCGTCTGGCCGCGCCCGGCCAGGGCGAGATTTCGCCGGCCGCGGTCGACGCGCCGCCGCCGCGCGCCGCGCGCCGGCTTGAGCAGATGGTGGTATCCGTCGGGCAGCGCTGGTCGGCCACACGCTGGGGCGAGTATCTGATCGCCGACGAAGACCGCCGCTTGCTCGAGCAATGCGGGGAAGGTGGCGCGCGCGGGCAGGCGCTGTTCCTGTTGTCCCGCGTTGCCCTGACCGGGCTGCTGCCGGTGCTGACGTGGTTCTGGCTGCGTACGGACGGTGCGAACATGTTGGTACGGCTGGTGTCGGCGGGGGCCGTCGGGCTCATCCTGCCGAAGCTGGTGTTGCACGGGCGCGCCCGGCGCCGCCGCGAGAAGGTGATCGACGAGTTGCCGTTGCTCATCGACCTGTTGCGCCTGTTGCAGGGCGTCGGCCTGTCGATGGATCAAAGCCTGTATGTGATCGTCAGCGATTTTCATGTCAT
Organism: Pandoraea thiooxydans; assembly: GCF_001931675.1. Taxonomy (NCBI): domain Bacteria; kingdom Pseudomonadati; phylum Pseudomonadota; class Betaproteobacteria; order Burkholderiales; family Burkholderiaceae; genus Pandoraea; species Pandoraea thiooxydans. The sequence continues at coordinate 1,221,039 of NZ_CP014839.1, forward strand.
TTTGCCGATTCTCGGCACCGAATTCGCCACCGCCAATCGTCAGTACGGTACTGGGCGCTCGCGCGAGCAGTCGTTGGCACGCCTGCGCGATGTTTACGACAACGATGATCTGCGTGCGCTGGTGCGACTGATCGTGCAGGTCGAGCGGCACGGCGGCGCGGTGCAGGAACCGCTGCAGCAATTCAGCGACCGCCTGCGCGAACAGCGGCGGCAAACCATGAAGGAGCGCATCGGCAAGCTGACGGTGAAGATGACGCTGGCGATGATGCTCACGCTGTTGCCGGCGCTGGTGCTGGTGATCGCCGGCCCCGCATTGCTGTCGCTGTCACACACGCTTGGGAGTTTGAGATGATCGATTGCAGGCGCACGTTGCCCATGCTGTTCGCAGGATTGCTGGCGGCCGCACTCGCCGGTTGCGGGACTGCCGCGGGCGGTGGTTATGGGCTGGCGCAGAACAACGCCAATGTCGAGGCCGCGATGCGTGCGCAGGCCGCCGACAAGCAGCCCGCACCCAACGATCGTGAGGTCTACGCGTCGCTGATCCGCGATATGCAGTCCAAGGGCCTGTATTTTGCGGCATTGGCACATATCGCCGCCTACGAGCAAAAATATGGCTCGACGCCTGCAGTGGAATTGATGAAGGGCGATGCGCTGCGCGAGACCGGACAAAACGACGCCGCGCGCACGGTTTACGATCAGTTGCTGGATACCGCGGACGCGGCGGCTGCGTGGCACGGACTGGGCTTGCTCGACGCGGGTGCGAAGAACTTTCCTTCGGCGGTGATCGCATTGCGCAACGCGGTGGGCCGCGCCCCGACCGAGCCGCTCTACCTGAACGATCTGGGCTTTGCCCTGCTGCGCACGGGCGATGTCGCCGGCGCGCGGGTACCGTTGGCCCAGGCGGCTGAACTGGCGCCGGGCAACGGCAAGATCATCGCCAACCTGGCGATTTACCTGCTCGTGGCCGGGGAGCCGGCCAAGGCCCGAGCGGTGATGGAAAAATCCCATATGCCGCCGGCGACCCGCGAGGCGGTAACCAGGCTGGCCGCCAGTATTCGCCGCGCAGCCCAGGTGCGCCGCGCCCGGTCGGCGGCAGCCGCGGCGACGCACCCGACCCGCGTGGCCGACGCGACGGACGGCGGCCGCCGGAATTGGGATGGACCGACGCCGCCGCTGCTCGAGCGTGCCGACCCACCACGCTGGTAGAGGAAAGAACCCATGACGATATCCCTGAACAAACTGAGCGTGGCGCTGCTGGCAACGGCCTGGCTGGGCTGCGCGCCCACTTGGGCGCAGCCTGCGCCGCCGTTGACCGGCACAATGATGCAAACGCCCACGCCGATGCCGACGCCAATACCCGCACCGACGCGGCAGCAGGCCGGTTCTGCGCCGATTGCGCTCGCCCCGCCGGCGCGCCCGTCCGGGCAGCAACCGCGCCGCCATGCCGAAATCGGCGGCACGACGAGGGAGCTGCTGCAAGCCCAGGCCGATGGCCGATGGGCCGGCCCCGCCTTGCCGATGCTCGGCGCCGAGGCCAGCGCAAGTTACCGGCGCTATCTCGACAGCTTCCGTCATCCGATTCCCGAGTTCTTCAGCAGCAAAGTCTCGGGCACCTCAGGCAGTCAGTCGAGATAAGGCGCGCCGTGAAGCCGAGTTCAGCACGTTCGTCAGCCAGGCCTATGTCGCCGTTGCCGCATCGGCAGCGGGGGTCGGTGGCGATCGTCTCGGTGATTTTCGTGATGGTGGCGGTGATTCTGGGCTTGGCGATCGACACCGGTTACGTTTTTTACGTCAAGCGCAATTTGCAGAAGGTGGCCGATCTGGCCGCGCTGGCTGGCGCGCAGAGCTTGCCGGACTGCACGCAGATTACCGCCAGCGTTCAGACGAATCTGAAGGCCAATCTGTCGGCCGCCGATTATCTGACGGTGAGTCAGGACAAGATCCAGTGCGGTACCTGGACCGCCGGCGCCCGCACCCTGAGCAGCTTCACGGCGGGCTCGACCAACGCCAACGCGGTGCTGGTCCAACTGAGCAAGAGCGTACCTTCGCTGTTTGCCGGTATTGGCACACGGGTCGTGCAGGTCGACGCGGTGGCGCGCAGCGCGGCGCCGGTAGCCGCCTTTACGGTGGGCAGCGGGTTGCTGCGCATGGACTCGACGGGATTGCTGCCGCAACTGCTGGCCAACATCGGTGTCGACCCTACGTCGATCGATCTGGTTTCGTACGCGGGGCTGGCCAATGCCAACATCACGCCGGCCGGTTTGCTCCAGCAACTCGGTATTTCCGTGACGGCCAACATCGACGTGGCTACGCTCAACAGCCTGGCGACCATCCAGCATCTGACCATCGGGCAGTTGCTCGATGCGAGCAAATCCTACGTGGTGAGCCAATACGGCACTGCGAATCTGGCGGTCAGCGCGCTCTCGACGCTGCAGGCCGAGCTTGGCGTAGCGGCCTTGAATTTGCCGATTCAACTGTTTGGCAACGGCACGACGCCCGGTATCTTCGCGAACATCACTTCGGCCAATGGAAGTCCCGACGTAGCCTCGGCGCTCAATGCGCAAGTCAATGTGCTGGACCTGGTCAACACCACACTGGGCGTGGCGACGGGTAGCGGCGCGGTGAGCATTCCGACCACCAATTTGAACGTGCTGGGATCGAGCGTGAGCGGCAATGTCAGCGTGATCCAGCCGCCGGCGATCGGCATCGGCGGCGTGGGCACCACGGCCAGCGATGCCCAGGTGCGTGTACGCCTGGATATCAGCACCAGCGGGGTACCGCTGCTCGGCAGCCTGATTAACGTGAACTTGCCGCTGATCATCGAGGTTGCGCAGTCGACCGGCACGCTCAGCCATATGTGCGAAGCGGGCCTGCCTGCCAACGAGGCGGAAATCGACGTGAGCTCGGGTGTGGCCAACCTGTGTGTGGGCTCATTCAAGAATGGGGTGCTCGATTCGCAAAGCAGCTGCGCGACGATGACCGGCCCGGCGACGATCGCGACCGTGCTGGGTTTTCCGATCAGCACCGAGGTCAATCTCAGTCTGCTCGGGCAGTCGACGACCAATCCGCCGTTTGCGGTGGGTACTACGCAAACCACCAATACCAATGTGAATCTGGGCACGACCGCCAGCAGCGTAACGAATGCGCTGTTGCTGGCGCTGATGCATGGCATCGGCGCGACCAACCCGGTGGCGACGACCAGCCAGCAAAATCAGTTGGCGACCAATCTGGTCACCGCCCTGAATGGCGACCCGCTGACACTGAGCAAGATCAATCAGTCGCTGAGCACAGCCGAGAATCAGGTCACTGGCGTGGCCAATAGTCTCGGCAGCACGCTCACCAACGTGCTTACCCTGAACATCGGCGGGACTGTGAGCAGCGTCGACTCGCTGGTCAGTAATGTGCTCGGCACCGCCGATGCGCTGCTCAGCGGCCTGGGTAATCTGCTGGGCGACGTCACGTGCGACGCGTTATTGATTCCGTCGGCGCAGCAGGCGTGCCGGGTGACGTTCGTGCAGCCGGTGGTCGGTGCCAACAGCGGACAGAATGCGCTGACGGCTCTGTCGGGGCTGGTGCTGCAAGTGCTGCAGCCTACCTTGAACGCGCTCTCGACCTCGCTTATCCAGAACTTGCTGTTCAACGATATTCTGGGTATCAAGATCGGTGTCACGGATGTCTCGCTGCTGTCGGTCGACTGTGGCACCAATCACGTGCAACTGGTGTATTGAATGGAAAGACAATGAGTATCAAGCCGCCGCTGGACGACCTCGACGTGTATGTATGGGAAGGCAAGTCTGACATTGCCGAGCGGGTGGCCCATTGCCTGGCGAGTTTCGACATCGACGTGATACGCGCCGATGGCCTGGAGGTGCTCCCCGAGCGGCCGGTCGCAAGGCCCGCGCTGGCGGTGGTGAGCGTGACCAATATCGATGGCAGCCGTCTTAAGGCGCGCGACTGGCAGCTCGGCCAGGGCATGCCCGTGATTTGGGTGTCGGCCGCGCCGCGCGAGAAGGACCCGCGCGTGTACCCGCCCGAATATTCGAACATACTGACCCTTGATTTCACGGGCGCCGAGTTGCGCACGCTGATCTTCAAACTCGCCGCGGAGCTGCGGTCGGCCGACGGCAAGGTGGCTCAGAGCGAGCCGCTGGTCGCGAATTCGCCGGCCATGCTTGCCTTGCTGGGCGAAGTCGACGCGTTTGCCGATTGCGATTCGAACGTGCTGATCCATGGCGAGACGGGGGTCGGCAAGGAGCGCATCGCGCGGCTGCTGCACGACAAACATCGGCGCTACGGGCAGGGCGCGTTCGTGCCGGTCAATTGCGGCGCGATTCCCGACGGTCTGTTCGAGTCGCATTTCTTCGGTCATGCCAAGGGGGCGTTCACCGGCGCGCTCTACGCGCACAAGGGTTATTTCGAGCAGGCCAACGACGGTACGCTGTTTCTGGATGAAATCGGCGATTTGCCGCTGTACCAGCAAGTCAAGCTGCTGCGCGTGCTCGAAGACAGCGCGGTGACCCGGCTCGGGTCGGCCGCGCCGATCCAGCTGGATTTCCGGCTGGTGGCCGCCACCAACCGGAATCTTCAGGAGATGGTGCGGCAGGAGACTTTCCGGGCCGACCTGTATTATCGGCTTGCCGTGATCGAGATTCGCATCCCGAATCTGGAAGAGCGCGGCGCAATCGATAAAATTGCCGTTTTCAACGCTTTCCTGAGCCGAGTGGCCGGGCCGGATGTCGGACAAAGTGTGCCGCAAGCGCCACAGTGGGTGCTGGATTTGGTGGCAAATATGGTTTTTCCGGGTAATGTACGGGAGCTGCGAAATATTGCCGAACGCGTCGGGATCGTTTATCGTCAGCTCGGCGTCTGGGACGAGTCACGTATCCGGCAGATATTTGCCACGCTGGCGGCGTTGCGCGCCGGGCGCGACGCGTCGGCGCGCGAGTCGGCACAGATCGAGCCGGTGGACCGCTCGAGATGGGATCTGGCCGAGCGTCAGCGTATCGTCTCCGCGCTCGACGGCAACGGCTGGCGCCGCCAGGACACGGCGAATGCCTTGGGCATCAGCCGCAAGGTGTTGTGGGAAAAGATGCGCAAGTATCAGATCGTCGGGGCCGACGCCGAGACCTTGAACGAGTTTGAAACGTAGCGGATGTCGCGTATATTTGCGGCGCAGCGATATCAACAAATAGACGGATAACGAGGGAACCAGAACAGATGAGTGCTTTTGGGGGAAAAGGGCGCGCGGGCAGATGGATCGGTGTATTGGGTTGCATGATGTTGGCAGTGCCGTTGGCTGCCGTGGCGCAGTCGGCAAGCCGCGCGCAGGCGACTGCGGTGGTGCCGTTGGCTCAGGCCCAGGCAGGCTCGGTCGCTCCGCTGGCTCAAACGAGCGCCACTGACGCCGCCCCGGCCGCGGCGCCGTCCGGCGCGGTCCAGGAACTGCAGGCGTTGATCAAGCAGCACGAATTGAGCGAGCTGCGCACCACCTACAATGGCAAATACGGCGCCAGCCTGCTGTTTCATCCGGGCACACTGACTTATTACGTGGCGTTGTTTCACGATGGCCAGTTCTGGCGGGTAGCCAAGCTGACTGACGCCGCGCGCAGCGAGGCGCTCTATCATGATTTCGTGGAGCAGACGGTCAAACTGTCCCAGGTCGAGATTCGCCGCATCCTGCTCGATGCACAAAATGCTCATATCGCGCAGTTGATGGCGGCCAATGAAAGTCGACTGGCCGGTTTGCAGACCGACCTGAGCATCCAGCGGCGACAGGAAGCCGCACTGGCGCAGAATCATCAGGAAGTCGCCGAGCAGGCTGCCGCTCTCGATGCCGAGCGTAACGCGGCCCAAGCCCGGCTGGCCAAGGTCCAGCAGCAGATCCGCTTGCTCGAGCATCAGCAGAATTCGGCTGATTTGAAGGCGGTGCAAGACATTCAGCGGCACAAATCCTATGCTGAAATAAAGAAAGGGTCCAAACGCCACGCCGTTTCCGAGTAAGGGTTTCGGGACGCCGGTTGGGCGATGTATAGTGGCTGCGAACTGCGGGGGCGGTTAGAATAGCGCCGTTTGTGCGGTGCAAAAAATCGACTACCACCAACTTGTCATGACGCAAACCCAACGACACGGGCCCGGCCCGCAAGCTTTGCCCGCAGTAATCATCGCCGCCATAGGCGTGGTGTTTGGCGATATTGGCACGAGCCCGTTGTATGCGCTAAAGGAATGCTTCGATAAGCATCACGGCATTCCATTCAGCGACAGCTCGGTATTCGGCATCATCTCGCTGCTGTTCTGGGCCCTGATGATCGTCGTTTCGATCAAGTACGTCCTGTTCGTGATGCGTGCCGACAACAAGGGCGAGGGTGGGGTGCTGGCCTTGATGGCGCTGAGCCTGCGCAGCGTGCGGGCGGGCGGGCGCCTCGCCGGCATCCTGATGATGCTGGGAATTTTCGGCGCTTGCATGTTCTATGGCGATGCGGTCATCACGCCAGCCATTTCCGTCATTTCGGCCGTCGAGGGGCTGGAGATCGCGGCGCCGTCGCTGACCGAATATGTCATTCCGATCACCCTGGCGATTCTGGTTCTGCTGTTCTCGATGCAAAAATCCGGTACGGCCAAGGTCGGCAGCCTGTTCGGGCCGATCATGCTGGTGTGGTTTGCCGTGCTTGCAATTCTCGGCATCTACAACATTGCGCAAGCGCCGGCCATCATCAAGGCCTTGAGCCCGCACTATGCGATCGAGTTCATGCTGCGACACGCGTTGCAGGCGTATTTCGTGCTGGGATCGGTGTTCCTGGTGGTAACGGGGGCTGAAGCGCTGTATGCCGACATGGGGCATTTCGGTGCCCGGTCGATCCGTTTTGCATGGTACGGCCTTGTGTTCCCCTCGCTGGTGCTGAATTATTTTGGGCAGGGCGCACTGCTGTTGAATCACCCGAAAGCCGTTCAGAATCCGTTTTTCCTGATGGCCCCCGACTGGGCGCTGATACCACTGGTGGTGGTGTCGACCATCGCCACCGTGATCGCGTCGCAAGCAGTGATTTCGGGGGCCTTCTCGCTGACCAACCAGGCGATTCAACTGGGTTACGTGCCGCGCATGAAGATCCAGCATACCTCCGAGCATGAAATCGGCCAGATCTATATGCCGGTCATCAACTGGATGCTGCTGTTCGTGATCATTTGGATCGTGCTGGCCTTCAAGAGCTCGACCAATTTGGCGGCGGCCTATGGCATTGCCGTGACGACCACAATGGTGATCACGACCATTCTGGCCTGCGTGGTGATGGTGAAGGTGTGGAATTGGAACAAGCTTCTGGTGGCGCTGATCATCTCCGGATTCCTGATCGTCGATTTCGCCTTTTTCAGCGCGAACCTGATCAAGGTCGAGGAGGGCGGCTGGCTGCCGCTGGCGCTCGGCGGCTTTATCTTCTTCCTGCTGGTGACCTGGCATACGGGCCGCATGCTCGTGCGCGAGCGCACCGCGGTCGACGGTATTCCGCTCAAGCCGTTCGTCGAGGGACTGCTGGCCCATCCGCCGCATCGCGTACAGGGCACGGCGATTTATCTCACCGGCGGCAATACGCTGGTGCCGGTCAGTCTGTTGCATAACCTGAAGCACAATCGCATTTTGCATGAGCGGACGATCTTCATGACCATCCGCACGCTCGACGTGCCCTATGTGGAAGATGCGGAGCGCATCGAGATAAAAGACCTCGGCGGCGGCCTGCACAGCGTGGTGGCGGCGTTCGGCTTCAACGAAACGCCCGATGTCAAGGATGTGCTGCGTTTGCTCGAAGAGTATGCCGGCATGACGTTCGACCTGATGGATACGTCGTTCTTCCTGGCCCGCGAGACCGTCGTGCCGACCAAGCTGCCGGGCATGTCGATATGGCGCGAACGTATTTTCGCCTGGATGCATCAAAACGCCGCAAAGCCGACGGATTTCTTTAGCATTCCGGCCAATCGCGTGGTCGAGCTCGGCACCAAGATCGAAATCTGAGCGAGCGCATCGCCGCCTGCTTTCGCGGCGTTTGCGCTTTTGCTGCGGTAGACTGTGCACTTCTCATCCTATGCAGAGTGCACAGTATGACTACCGATCGCATATCCGATGATATTTCGCTACCCGAACTGACCTTGCGGGGCATCGTTCTGGGGGCCTTGCTCACCGTCGTATTCACCGCTTCCAACATCTATCTCGGCCTGAAAGTCGGCCTGACCTTCTCCTCCGCGATTCCGGCCGCCGTGATCTCCATGGCGGTACTGCGGATGTTCAGTAGCGCGAACATTCTCGAAAACAATATGGTGCAGACCCAGGCGTCTGCGGCGGGAACCCTGTCGTCGATCATCTTTATCCTGCCGGGTCTGGTGATGATGGGCTACTGGCAGGGCTTTCCATTTTGGCAAACCTTCGGCATCTGCGCCGCAGGCGGCATGTTGGGCGTCATGTTCACGATCCCTTTGCGCCACGCAATGGTGGTGCAAAGCGACCTGCCTTACCCGGAAGGGGTAGCGGCGGCGGAAATCCTGCGGATCGGCAGCGACCATGCCGCCGGTGCGGAAGGCGGCACGATTGCCACGGCCGAAGCGGGCGCCGGGCGCAAGACTGCCGGGTCCGGCGTCAAGGATATTGCCGCCGGCGGCGTGGTGTCGGCGTTGATGGCATTTGCAACCGGCGGACTGCGGATCTTCGCCGACAGCATCAGCGGCTGGTTTTCGGTCGGCTCGGCGGTGTTCCGACTGCCGCTGGGTTTCTCGCTGGCGCTGGTCGGCGCCGGGTATCTGATCGGCATCGTGGCAGGCATCGCCATGTTGATCGGCCTGCTGATTTCCTGGGGCCTCGCTGTGCCGATCCTGACCGCCGGCGCGACCATGCCGCCGGGCATGTCGATCGCCAAGTTCGCCACCGGACTGTGGAGCACTCAAGTACGGTTTCTGGGGGCGGGCGTCATCGGTATCGCAGCCATCTGGACGCTGGCCACACTCTTCAAGCCGATGGTGGCCGGGGTCAGGACCTCGTTCGCAGCGCTGCGCGACGCGGGTGGCGCAGGCCGGATGGGTGGCGGCGGGCCGCGCACGCAGCGCGACCTGTCGCCGCGCTGGATCATCGTCATTACGCTGGCGTTGGTCGCCGCGCTGGCCGTGGTGTTCGGGGCCTTCCTCTCGGATGTGCCGTTGACCTCCGGGGTCATCGCCAGTCTGGTGATCTATGGAGTGATTTTCGCGTTCGTCTTCGGTTTTCTGATCGCTGCGGCGTGCGGCTACATGGCTGGACTGGTGGGCTCCTCCGCCAGTCCGATTTCGGGTATCGGGATCGTTGCGGTGATTCTGGTCTCGCTGCTGTTGCTGGCAATCGGGCAAGCCAACGGCATGCTGCATGACCCGGCGGGCAGGCGTTTGGCGATTGCACTTGCCATTTTCACGACGTCGGCCGTGGTGGCGGTGGCGACGATCTCCAACGACAATTTGCAGGACCTGAAAACCGGCTGGCTGGTGGGCGCGACGCCCTGGCGGCAGCAGGTGGCATTGCTGATCGGTTGCGTGGTTGGAGCGCTGGTGATTCCACCGATTCTCGTGCTGCTTTATAACGCCTATGGTTTTGCCGGCGCGCTGCCGCATGCCGGCATGGACCCGGGGCAGGCGCTGTCAGCACCGCAGGCCACGCTGATGACGGCCATCGCCATGGGCATTTTCACGCACAAATTGAACTGGACCATGATCGTGACGGGGCTGCTGATCGGCGTGGTGCTTATCGTCATCGATCTCCTGCTCAAGCGGCGCCAGGAGCGCAGCGGGGGCGTGGCGCGTTTGCCCGTGTTGGCCGTGGGTATCGGCATTTACCTGCCGCCCACCATCAGCGCGCCGCTGGTGATTGGCGCGGTCATTGCCTGGCTGCTCGAGCGACGCCTGCGGCGCGGCGCGGTGGCGGCCGGGGTTGCGTACGATCAATACGCCGCTCATGCGAACCGGCGCGGCGTGCTGATCGCCTCTGGCCTGATCGTTGGAGAGAGTCTGGTTGGCGTGATATTGGCCGGGGTCATCGGCGTGAGCGGCAGCAGTGCGCCGCTGGCGATCGTGGGCGCGGGATTCGCGCCGACCGCCGAATGGCTCGGCCTGCTGGTGTTCGCCGGCGTATGCTGGTGGTTCAGCCGGCGCACGCTGGCCGCAGCAGGGTAAGCAGGCGGCGGTCGCTGTTGCTCCGCGCCTGTTACGCGTGCAACCGGATGTACCGGGTGACCAACAGCACGGCGCATGCGTAGGCCAGGCCGATGATGCCGAAGGTGATGGGCAGCGCGTGCGGCCAGCTGGGTACCGTGTGCAATACCGCGCCCATCGCCGCGACGCCGATCAGCGCACCAATTTGACGATTGGCGTTGAGCGAGGCCGCGGCGATGTTGGCGTGTGCCTGACCGGCCACATGCATGACGGTCGCCGTCATCGCCGGCACGGCGATGCCCACGCCGAAGTTCGCCAGCGCCGCGCCCAGCGCAAACCATCCGTATGGCAGCTGCGCGCCGCAGGCGGCCAGCAGCAATGACAGGACCGCCGAGCCGAGCAATCCCCACAGCATGGGCGAGCGGGCGCCCCAGCGGGCGGTAATGCGGCTCGACAGCAGGTTGCCGACCGTAAACACCGCCATGAGCGGTAGCAGATCGACGCCGGTGTGCCAGGCGTCGGTGCCGCGCGCCTGTTGCAGAAACAGGCTGAAGAGGAACAGTTGGCCGAACGCACCCAGATTGATCAGGAATCCGATCGCATTGGCCGCTGGAAAACGGCTGTCGTGAAACAGCGCGCGCGGCACGACCGGCGTGGCGTCGCGACGCTCGCGTACGACGAAGGCCGCTATCGCAATTGCGGCCAATGAGAGCGCGGCAATGATCGGTGCCGATCGCCAACCCAACGGCGCTCCCTCGATCAAAGCGAAGGCCAGGGCTGCCAGGCCGGTCACGCCCAGTGCGTGGCTGGCGGGATTGAGCGCCTGGGCGTGCCGTGGCGACGGGGCAATGCACCAGCGCGTAAGCAGCAGCCCAACGATACCGATCGGCACATTGAGCCAGAAAATGCTGCGCCAGCCGAGCGAAGCCACCAGCACCCCGCCCACCATCGGCCCCATGGCCGCGGCCACCGATACGATCGCCGACCACAGGCCGAGCACTTTGATGCGCACCGCATTATCGGGATAGGCCTGGCTGAGCAGGCTCAGCGAGCTCGGCATGAACAGCGCCGCACCTACGCCCTGGAGCAGCCGCGCGCCGATCAGGGCATTGCCGCTGGGCGCCACGCCGCATAGCAGCGAGGCGACGATGAACAGTGCCAGTCCTGCCATGTAGACGGTTCGCGCGCCGAAGCGGTTGGCCAGCGCGCCGCCCACCAGCAGCAAGGCGGCGAATGTCAGGGTATAGCCATCGACCACCCAGACCAGGCCCGCGAGCTGAATCGACAGACTGCGCTGGATGTGAGTCAAGGCGACGTTCACGACCGTGACGTCGAGCATCGCCATCACGAAACCCAGTGCGACGGTGATCAATGGCCAGGCGCTCTGGCGGGCGGCGTTCGCCGAACGAGCTGCGGCGGGGGCGGCAGCAGCGGTGGCGGCGGTGGGGCAGCAGTCGTTGGACATGATGGCAACTCCTTGGGAGGTTGACCGCGAGGGGCGAGAAGTCGCCATCATAAAGACTTCTGTTGATGCAAAAAAGCGATAAAATCGCGGCGATCAAATGCAAAAATGCATCATGCCATGGACTGGGACAACGCCCGTATTTTTCTTGCCATTTACCGTCAGGGCACACTGCGCGGCGCCGCCAGCGTCCTGCAAATCGATCAGGCGACGGTCGGGCGACGCCTTGCCGCGCTGGAAAAATCCCTGGATGCGCGCCTGTTTCTACGGACCCCCGCCGGGTACGTGCCCACGCCGGCCGGTGAACACGCCTGCCAGGCGGCCGAGCAGATGGAGCTGGCTGCGCATCAGCTGCAGCGTCAAATGCAGGGCATTGACGAGCGGCTCTCCGGCACAGTGCGCGTGGCCTGCACCGACACGGTGGCGTTCGCCTCACTGATGCGTGCCTTGCAACAGCTGCATGCCGCGCATCCCGATATCCGCATGGTGCTGAGCACTGCCACGCACCTGACCAATCTGACGCGTCGCGAGGCCGATCTGGCCGTGCGCACGGTGCGGCCAGACAGTCCGGATCTGATCGCTCGGCACCTCGCGCGCCGGCAAGTCGGGTTATTTGCCGCCCGAGCCTACCTCGATACGCATGGTATGCCGGTGCCCGGCAATGCGCTGGCTGGGCACGACGTGGTGATTTATCAACGCGCGGTGGCCGCTTATCAGAGCGAGGCCCTGTGCGGGGAGTCAATCGCCAATGCGCGTGTGGCGCTCGAGGTCAATTCGGGGCTGATGCTGCTGCACGCGGTGCGTATGGGACTCGGAATCGGCGAATTGCCGACCCACGTGGCACAAAACGATCCACTGCTCGCGCGTGTGTGGCCCGAGCGCGCCGACCCTTATGACATGTGGCTGGTCATGCACGGGGATCTGAACCGCACGGCACGAGTGCGCGCCGTGGCCGATGCGATCGTCGAGGTGTTCGAGCAGGAGTCGGCGGCCGGATCGATGAGCCGGCCGCGCTAGTATGTTGCCTACCGTTTGAGTTTGGCGAACGCGGCAGCCATCGCGCTGGCCGGTTCGGCCTCGCGCTGGCGCGGCGGACGATGGGTGCCGCCAGAGCCTTGCGGGCGTGCGCCGCTGCGCTCGCCGGCGGGCGGCAGATCGTCGGATAGCCGCATGGTCAGGGAAATGCGCTGGCGCTTTTCGTCGACTTCAAGCACTTTGACCTTGACGATATCGCCGGCTTTGACCACCTCGTGCGGATCCTTGATGAATTTCGTGGACATCGCCGAGACGTGCACCAGACCGTCCTGGTGCACCCCGATATCGATGAACGCGCCAAACGCGGCGACGTTGGTGACGACTCCCTCGAGCAGCATGCCAGGCTTGAGGTCGGACAGTTTTTCCACGCCTTCCTGAAACGACGCGGTCTTGAATTCCGGACGTGGGTCGCGCCCCGGTTTTTCGAGCTCGCCCAGGATGTCCTTGACGGTGGGCAGGCCAAAGCGTTCGTCGACGAATTCGGCCGGCGACAGGCCGCGAATCGCTTCCCGGTTGCCCATCACCTCGCTGATCTGCTTGCTGATTCGCGCCAGAATCCGCTCCACGACCGGGTAGGCTTCCGGGTGAACCGACGAGCGATCGAGCGGATTTTCGCCGCCGTTCACACGTAGAAAGCCGGCGGCCTGCTCGAACGTTTTGTCGCCCAGGCGCGGCACTTTTTTGAGCGCCTCGCGGCTCGGGAAGGCGCCATTGCTGTCGCGGAACTCGACGATGTTCTTCGCCAGTGCGCTGTTGAGCCCCGACACGCGCGCGAGCAACGGCACCGAGGCGGTGTTGACGTCGACCCCCACCGCGTTGACGCAGTCCTCGACCACGGCGTCGAGCATGCGCGCCAGCTCGCGCTGGTTGACGTCGTGCTGGTACTGACCGACGCCGATTGCCTTGGGCTCGATCTTGACCAGTTCGGCCAGCGGATCCTGCAAGCGCCGCGCGATCGACACCGCGCCGCGCAGCGAGACGTCGAGTTCCGGGAATTCCTTGGCAGCCAGCTCGGACGCCGAGTAGACCGACGCGCCGGCCTCGGACACCACGATTTTCTGCAGCTTGAGTTCGGGGTGGCGCTTGATCAGTTCGGTCGCCAGGCGGTCGGTCTCGCGCGATGCGGTGCCGTTGCCGATGCTGATCAGCTCGGCGCCGGTCGCTTGCGCCAGGCGAGCGAGCTTGGCCAGCGATCCGTCCCAGTCGCGCCGGGGTTCGTGCGGATAAATGGTATCGGTCGCCAGCAGCTTGCCGGTGCGATCGACGACCGCCACCTTGACGCCGGTGCGCAGGCCCGGATCGAGACCGATGACCGCCTTGGGGCCGGCCGGCGCGGCCAGCAGCAGCGCCTTGAGATTGCGCGCGAACACCCGGATCGCCTCGCTCTCGGCGCTCTCACGCAATTGCGTGAGCAGTTCGGATTCCAGGTGCGGCTGCACTTTCACCCGCCAGCACCAGCGGCACACGTCGCCCAGCCATTTGTCGGCCGGGCGGTTTTGCTGGCGGATCCCGACGTGCGCCGCGATCATCCCTTCGCATGGATGCGGTGCCAGGGCGTCGCGTTCTTCGCCCAATCCGAGCTTGATCATCAAGATGCCGAGATTGCGGCCGCGAAACAGCGCCAGCGCGCGGTGCGACGGCACGGTGGCGAGCGTTTCGGCGTAGTCGTAATAGTCGCGGAATTTTTCGCCTTCCTCGCGCTCCTTGCCCTCCACGACTTTGGATGACACGACCCCTTCGGCCGACATGAATTCGCGGATTTTGCCGAGCAGCTCGGCCGTCTCGCCGAATTGTTCGGACAAAATATCGCGCGCGCCGTCGAGCGCGGCCTTGACGTCGGCCACGCCTTTCTCGGCGTCGACGAACCTGGCGGCCTCGAGCGCCGGATCGAGCATCGGGTCGCCCAGCAGCGCCAGCGCCAGCGGTTCCAGACCGGCCTCGCGCGCGATCTGCGCGCGCGTGCGGCGCTTGGGCTTGTAGGGCAGGTAGAGATCTTCCAGAACCTGTTTGGTCTCGGCCGCTTCGATGGCCGCGCGCAGCGTGTCGCTCAGTTTGCCCTGTTCATCGATGCTTTGCAGGATGGCGGCGCGTCGCTCTTCGAGCTCGCGCAGATACAGCAGACGTTCTTCCAGGTTGCGCAGCTGCGTGTCGTCCAGGTTGTCCGTCGCCTCCTTTCGGTAACGGGCGATAAACGGCACCGTCGCGCCTTCGTCGAGCAGTTGCACGGCAGCGGCGACCTGACGAGGTTGCACACCGAGTTCGGCGGCAATGCGCTGGATGATCTGTTGAGCTACGTTATCGGTCATTCGTCGTGAAATATCGCGATCAGCAAAGCGACGCATTTTGCCATAAACAACCGGCAGGGCCGGGCGTGCGATGTTAAAATTTGCCATTACTTTGCCCAAACGCATGATTTCATTTGTGAAAAATTTCCTCGCTGGCATCGGGCTGGCTGTGAGCCTGTGCTGGCCCTATGCGGTGCGGGCGCAAACCCCCAGTTCGGCCGTCTCGGCGGCTGCTCCATTGACCGGCGCGACCGCCACGGGGGGCAATTCTCCCGAGTTCACCCGCCAACGCGCAGCACTGGATAACCAAAAGGCGTGGGCTGTCTACCATTACAAGGTTGCCGAGCGGGATTGCTACGACCGGTTTTTCGTCAACCACTGTATCGATCAGGCCAAGGACGCCGAGCGTGACGCCCTGGCGAAAATTCGCGCGCAACGCCTGAAAGTGGACGCGGCCGAGCGGGCTGCGCGAGCCCAGGCGCGTGACCAGCGACTGGCCGAGAAGCGTGCGCAGACTCAGGCGCAGGCGCCGGAGCGCGAAGCCCAGCAACGCCAGAACGCTGCCGACTATCGGGCCAGGCAGGCCGAATTCGAGCAGAAGAAGGTTCAGCGCACCGGCGAATTGCCGCAGCGCGCGGCTGATGCGAAGGCCTATGATGCCAAGCAGGCCGAGTTCCAGCAGAAGCTCGAGCAGGACCGGGCTGCCGCCGAGCGTCGGGCGCAGGAGCGAGCGCAGAACGTGCAGAAATTCCAGCAGAAGCAGGCCGACGCCGCGCAGCGGGCCAAGGACGTCGCGGCGCGTCGGGCCGCGGCACGGCGCAAGGCGCAGGAGCAGGAGCAGCAGCGGCAACAGCAACAGCAACAGCAACAGCAACAGCAACAGCAACAGCAACAGCAAAAGACGCCACAGGGGCAGTAACCTTCGGATCGTCATGACGCGGCCGCACTGGCGGCGCGTAAGGAATGGCTATGCAAGATAATCTTCATTCGATCGGCCGGCGCATCATCGAACTGCAGATCGAGCACCGCGATCTCGATTATCTGGTCGACAAATTGATGGAAGAAGACAACTATGACGAACTGCAACTGCGGCGGCTGAAGAAGCGTCGGCTCAAAATCAAGGATGCGATTACATTGCTGCAATTGCAGCAGGCGCCCGATACCCCGGCTTGAATGCTTTACCCCTGCTAACTGAACCGTTTTGACCAATTCCAACGCCAGTCTCGACGCCGCCACGGCTGACAGCATCCTGCCGCAACCGGCGCCGCAACATGCGAGCGAACTGGAAACGATCTTTGGTGCCGACGGCTTGCTCGCGCGGACCATCGATGGATATCGGCCGCGTCCGGCGCAGCTCCAAATGGCGCGCGCCGTGAGCGCTGCGCTGGCCACCCACGACACGCTGATCGCCGAGGCCGGCACCGGCACCGGCAAGACCTACGCGTATTTGGTGCCGGCCATGCTGTGGGGCGGCAAAACGATCATCTCGACCGGCACCAAACATCTGCAAGATCAGTTGTTCGCACGTGACATTCCCACTGTGCGCGAGGCGTTGGCAGTGCCTGTCTCGGTCGCGGTGCTCAAGGGGCGGGCTAATTATCTGTGCCACTATTATCTGGAGCGTGCCGAGCACGAAGGCCGCTTCGGCTCGCGCCACGAGATCGCGCAGTTGCGCGAGATCGTCCAGTTCGCCAAGCTCACCCGCAGCGGCGACAAGGCCGAGTTGGCCAGTGTGCCGGAGAATGCGCCGATCTGGTCCCAGGTGACCTCGACGCGCGACAGTTGCCTGGGGGCCGACTGCCCTCGCTACAAGGACTGTTTCGTCATGCAGGCGCGCAAGGAAGCGCAGCAGGCCGATCTGGTGGTGGTCAACCATCATCTGTTCTTTGCCGACGTCATGCTGCGCGATACCGGCATTGCCGAGCTGCTGCCAAGCGCCAACACAATCGTGTTCGACGAGGCGCACCAATTGCCGGAGACGGCTACGCTGTTTTTCGGTCAAACCCTGTCGACCGGCCAATTATTGGAGCTTGCCCGCGACACCGTTGCGGAGGGCTTGGTGCATGCGCGCGACGCCGCGCAGTGGAGTGCGCTGGGTGCCGCGCTCGAGCGTGCCGCGCGCGATGTGCGGCTGTGTTTTTCGCAAGATGCGTTGCGCGTGTCAGCCGCGCAACTCGGCGAAGCGCATGCGTTGTTCGAGGCACTCGATAAGCTGGAGTCGGCTTTGCTCGACCTGATCGCGACGCTCGAAGCGCACGCTGAGCGGGCCGAGGCGCTCGGCGCCTGTCTGCGTAGAGCCATTGATTTGCATCGCTTGCTGGCGCAGTGGCAGCATGCCGAGCCGCCCGCCGGCGAGGCCGTGGCATCGATCGGCAAGGCGCCCGCGAACGCACTCGGTAAGGGCGACGAAAGCGGCAGGGGAGGCGAGAGCGGGAGTGCGGACGAAGGGGCCAGCGTGCGCTGGGTCGAGGTGTTCTCGCACGCCGTGCAGCTTCACCTGACGCCATTGTCGATCGCGCCGATCTTTGCCAAGCAGCGCGGCGGCGCGCCGCGCGCGTGGATATTCACCTCCGCGACGCTGTCGGTCAAGGGCAACTTCACCCATTATGCAGCCCAGCTTGGGCTGGACGCCGCCAAGTCGATCTCGCTGCCCAGCCCATTCGACTATGAAGCGCAGAGCCTGCTGTACGTGCCGCGCAATCTGCCGGCGCCATCGGCACTCGGCTTTACCGATGCGGTGCTCGAAGCGGCGCTGCCGGTGCTGGAGGTCAGCGGCGGCCGAGCGTTCCTGCTGTGCACCACGTTACGTGCTGTCAAACGCGCGGCCGAACGCCTGCGCGACGAATTCGATCGGCGCGGCTGGTCGTATCCGTTGCTGGTGCAGGGCGATGCCAGCCGCACCGAATTGCTCGATCGCTTTCGTGCGCTTGGCAATGCCGTGTTGATCGGCAGCCAAAGTTTCTGGGAAGGCGTCGACGTGCGCGGCGAAGCGCTTTCGCTGGTAATCATCGATAAATTGCCCTTTGCCCCGCCCGACGACCCGGTGCTCGCCGCACGGCTCGACGCGCTTGCCAGGAAGGGGCTGAGTCCTTTCGCCGTGCATCAATTGCCGCAGGCGGTGATTACACTCAAGCAGGGTGCGGGCCGTCTGATTCGCTCCGAGAGTGATCGTGGCGTGTTGATGATCTGTGATGCGCGCCTGGTCGAGAAGCCCTATGGCAGGCGAATCTGGCAAAGCCTGCCGCCGTTCAAGCGTACTCGGGAACTGCCGACCGTACTGTCGTTCTTCGAGCACGTCGAGGCTGCCGGCGCGCAGTGAAATTGTCGTTTGCCGACGATACGGCGATGGGCCGAGCGCCCGGCGCCTGCCCCAAAAGAAAAATGCCGCGCAACTTTCGTTGAACGGCATTTCTGTATGGTCAGGTTTGTTACCCGCTCAGGGATTACGAGGTGGTACCGCCCCAGAATTGCCACCAGTGGGAACGCTTGCTGCGCTTGTAGCCGTACGTCAGGTAGTCGCTCTTCGGGTAGGTCGCGGCCAGTACGCGGCGAGCGTCGTCGCTCAGTTTGGTCAGGTGGAGCTTTTTGTAGGCTTCGACCATGATCCACAGAGCGTCTTCCACAGCAGGCGCCCGGTTGAATTTCTTGATTGCGTCCTGCGCACGGTTGGCGGCAGCCAAATAGGCGCCGCGGTCGTAGTAATACTGCGCCACGAGCACTTCATGCTTGGCCATCGCGTTGAGCGCGTACCGCATGCGTTCGGCCGCGTCCTTGGCGTATTGGCTGTTGGGGTAATGCTCGACCAGATATTTGAAGGTTTCGTACGATTGCTGCAGGGCTTTCGGATCGCGTTCACTCAGATCCTGGCCGCTGAACCGGCCGAACAGACCGAGATTGTCGTCGAAAGTGATCAATCCCTTCAGGTAGTACGCGTAGTCGATGATCGGGCTCGACGGATGCAGCCGGATGAACCGGTCGACATCGGCCATTGCCTGATCGGTGTCGCCATCCTTGTAGTGGGCGTAGGCCGTATTGATCTGTGCCTGCTCGGCGAATTTCCCGAACGGATCACGACCTACCAGCATCGCGTTGTATTTCGCGGCCTTCGAGTAGTCGCGATCGGCCATGCTGCTCTGGGCTTCCGCGTATAATTTGCTGGTCGACCAGCTTTGTGTCTCGTCGACCTTCTCCGGCAGAACGCCACATGCGGCGAGTACGCTGGTCAGGCAGACCGCCAGCAGCGTCAACTTAGAAAATTTCAGGGCTTGCATGCTTTTCGCTTCACTTCTCAATGACCCGTTCGACAGTCCCGGATTATAGCCTAACCATTCCCGTTGCCACCGAAATTCCGGACGATGGCGACGACGACGCGCCGATCCATACGGGCGCTGCGGCACTCGATGTGGCCGAGACTGCGACGCTGGCCGGCACGGTGCCGCCCGAAGCGGCCGGCGAGCGCTTCGATAAAGTGCTGGCGCGCCTGTTTCCGGCCTACTCGCGCAGCCGTCTGCAGGACTGGATCGATGCGGGGCGGGTGAGTCTCGACGGCACCCCTGCCAGGATGCGTCAGCGCGTCTTCGGTGGTGAGCAGGTTGTCGTGCGGACCGCCGCGCTGCCCGAGCAGATGGCCTTTACACCCGAGCCGGTGCCGCTCGACGTCGTCTACGAGGATGCGCAACTGGTGGTGCTGAACAAGCCCGCTGGGCTGGTTGTACATCCGGCCGCCGGCAATTGGTCGGGCACCCTGCTCAACGGACTATTGCACCGGTATGGCGAAGCAGCCGCAGGATTGCCGCGCGCCGGCATCGTGCATCGCCTGGACAAGGATACTTCCGGTCTGATGGTGGTGGCGCGCACGCTGACCGCGCAAACCGATCTGGTTCGCCAATTGCAGGCGCGCACGGTCAAGCGTTATTACGCGGCCGTGGTTTGGGGCACGCCGCCGGCTCGTGCGCTGGTCGACGCGCCACTTGGGCGAGACCCGCGCGAGCGCACTCGCATGGCGGTGGTCGACGGAGCCGCCGGCAAGCCGGCTCGCACCCGGCTGGCGACCTTGGCCAGCGGTCATTGGCAGGGGCAGCCCGTTTCGCTGGTGCTGTGTTCGCTCGACACCGGGCGCACGCACCAGATCCGCGTGCACCTGACTCATCTGGGCCATCCATTGCTGGGGGATCCGGTATATCGCGGTCGCCACGCCCGCCCGGCACTGCCCGGGGCGTTCGGGCGCCAGGCGCTGCACGCCTGGCGACTCGGCCTGTTGCATCCGGCCGACGGACGGCCGATGTCCTGGCAGAGCGAGTTGCCTGACGATATGCGTGACTTGCTGGGCGCCTTGGGGTTATCTTTCGATATGAACGAATTATTCGCATCAGAGCATATCGATGACCTTTTCGCCTCATCCTGACTGGATTTTGCCCGATTGGCCCGCGCCAGCCCGGGTGCGCGCTTTGTTTACCACCCGGGCCGGCGGCGTCAGCGTCGGCCCGCATGCCAGCTTGAATCTTGGCTTGAATGCCGGCGATGACGTCGCGGCGGTGCAGGCCAATCGCGCACGCCTGGTTGCGGCCATCGGCGCACGCCCAGGGTGGCTGGCTCAAGTCCACGGGACCGCCGTCGCCAACGCCGATCAAGCCGCCTATGCCGCCACGGCGCCAGCGGCCGACGCCAGCGTGACGGTGGCGCCCGGGGTGGCGTGCGCGGTGCTGGTGGCGGACTGCCTGCCGGTTTTGCTGTGTGACGTCGAAGGCCGGGCGGTAGGCGCCGTGCATGCCGGCTGGCGCGGTTTGTGCGCCGGCGTGATCGAGCAGGCCGTGGCAACACTGCGCCAGCGCGTGGGTGGGCCCGCCGAATTGCTGGCCTGGCTTGGCCCGTCGATCGGCCCGGGTCGTTTCGAGGTCGGCGCGGAAGTGCGCGACGCGTTTTTGGCGGCCGCGTTGCCGGGCGAGGCCGCCGCCACAGAGGCGGCCTTCGCACCCGTGCCAGGCACCGGTCAAGGTACCGCGTTGCCGCCCAAATATCTCGCCAGCCTGCCGGCGTTGGCCCGCTTGCGTCTGGCTCGCCATGATGTGACGCGAGTGTTCGGCGGCACGTGGTGCACCTACGACGCACCGGCGCGGTTTTATTCATACCGTCGCGATCGCGTCACCGGCCGGATGGCCGCGCTGGTCTGGTTGGAAAAGGGGCGCTGAGCGCTGCTCGACGGCATCGGGCGCCCGGGGGCAGTGCGTTGGCCGCCGTTCGATGACAGGGTAAAGCGATCGAAGCCGGGCCGCTCGTGCGGGCAGACGGTCAACCGTCGGAAAATCGGGCGTGCTGCGATACCGACCACGAAAGTGACACACAGTCCGCCTAAAATCGCGACGCCCCATTGGGATAAACCTGCGTTCAAAAAGTAAAGGAAGGGCTTCACAATGAACTCTGTCGTGAGCGATGTCATTGACACGCTTGGCGCCAGACGCAAGAATGACCGAAGCTTTCCGGATACTCCGGGTGACGTACAGATTCTTTGCCTTTAAGCCATCATGAAATCCGCCAGCGCTCGTGTCGACCCTCCCTTCATGGCGGGTCTCTTCCCTGGATTCGGGGCTTCCCCTGCTCAGGCATCCGATATGTCCGAATGGTTCGGCGCATTGCGCCGCACACTGGATCCGACATTTCTTTCGTCACTCATGCCCGATGGTTCGGCCACCGGCGCGACGCGCGACGACCGGCCGGCGATGCCGGCGCTCAAAATGGACCCGGCTCAATTGAGCGCAATACAGGCCGATTATTGGCGTGAATTCTCCGACCTGATGGCGCGCTGCTCGGCGCCACCCGCCGACGGTCTCGCACTTGCCGACCGCCGCTTCGCGGGTGACGCCTGGCGCAGTCCAATGTACGCGATTCCGGCGGCCTTGTACTTGCTCAACGCGCGTTGTCTGACACGCCTTGCCGCTGCGGTGGAGGCCGATGCGAAGACACGCGAACGCCTGCATTTTGCCGTCGAGCAGTGGATCGCCGCTGCCGCGCCGAGCAATTTCATCGCTACCAACCCCGATGCGCAGCAGCGTCTGGTCGAAACCCAGGGCGAGAGTCTGTTGGCCGGACTGCGGCATTTGCTGGCCGATTTCAGCAAAGGAAAAGTTTCGCAAACCGATGAAACGGCGTTCGAGCTCGGCCGCAACGTGGCCAGCACCGAGGGAGCGGTCGTGTTCGAGAACGACCTGATCCAGCTGATTCAATACAAGCCGCTGACCGGCACGGTGTTTCAGCGCCCGCTGCTGATCGTGCCACCGTGCATCAACAAGTATTACATCCTCGATTTGCAGCCCGCCAACTCGCTGGTGCGCCACGCGGTGGAGCAGGGGCACACGGTTTTCATGGTGTCCTGGCGCAATGCCGACGAGACCCTGGCCGACAAACAGTGGGACGACTACATCGCCGAGGGCCCGCTCAAAGCCATCGAAGTGGTGCGTCAGATCAGCAAGCAGAGCCAGATCAACGCGCTGGGCTTTTGCGTTGGCGGCACGCTGCTGGCGACCGCGGCGGCGGTACTGGCCGGGCGTGGCGAGCGCGGTGCCAAGGCTCCGCTCAAGAGTCTGACGCTGCTGACTACGTTTCTCGATTTCTCCGATACCGGCATTCTCGACGTCTTCATCGACGATGCCCATGTGCAGTGGCGCGAGCAGACCATCGGCGGCAGCAATGGGCCCTGCGGGTTGATGCGCGGTGTCGAGCTGGCCAACACATTTTCATTCCTGCGGCCCAACGAGCTGGTGTGGAATTATGTGGTCGATAACTATCTCAAGGGCCAGTCGCCACCAGCGTTCGACCTGCTGTACTGGAACGGCGACAGCACCAATCTGGCGGGGCCGATGTTTGCCTGGTATCTGCGCCACATGTACCTGCAGAACGAACTGAAGCAGCCTGGCCGGCTGACGGTGTGCGGCGTGCCGGTCGATCTCGGTGCGATCGATGTGCCGGTCTATATTTTCGGCTCGCGCGAGGACCACATCGTTCCGTGGCGTGCCGCGTACGCGTCGACGGCGTTGCTCCGCGGGCCGAAGCGCTTTGTGCTGGGTGCCTCGGGCCATATCGCGGGGGTTATCAACCCGCCGGCCAAGCAGCGCCGCAGCTATTGGACCGGCGATGCGCTGCCGGCGAGCGCTGACGATTGGCTGGCCGGTGCCGAGGAGCATCCTGGCAGCTGGTGGCCGGATTGGCACGCCTGGCTTGC
The DNA here is from genome assembly GCF_001931675.1 of Pandoraea thiooxydans. Classification (NCBI taxonomy): domain Bacteria; kingdom Pseudomonadati; phylum Pseudomonadota; class Betaproteobacteria; order Burkholderiales; family Burkholderiaceae; genus Pandoraea; species Pandoraea thiooxydans. The sequence goes on from NZ_CP014839.1 coordinate 1,244,188, forward strand.
TTCTTATGGCGGGCGACGCGTCAAGGCGTCATCCGGCTATGGTAATGTCCAATACCAGCCGGTCGAGCCGGCGCCTGGCAGCTATGTCAAGGCCAAGGCTTGAAAATCAGGTAAAAGCGGGGCGTTTTTAATTTCATGAAGTCAAGGTGATCGTAATGACAGATATCGTTATCGTTTCAGCGGCCCGATCCGGGGTCGGAAAATTCGGTGGCTCGCTGGCCAAGGTCCCCGCGCCGGAGATCGGTGCTCAGGTCGTGCGCGCGGTGTTGGAGCGCGCCGGGCTCGCGCCCGAGCAGATCAGCGAAGTCATTCTCGGTCAGGTGCTGACGGCAGGTTCGGGTCAGAACGTGGCGCGTCAGGCGTCGATCAAGGCAGGGCTGCCCAGTGCGGTGCCGGCCATGACCATCAACAAGGTGTGCGGCTCGGGACTCAAGGCGGTCATGCTGGCAGCCAACGCCATTCAGGCCGGCGACGCCGAAATCGTGGTGGCCGGCGGCCAGGAAAACATGAGCGCGGCGCCGCACGTGCTGCCGGGTTCGCGTGACGGCTTTCGGATGGGCGACGCCAAGCTGATCGATACCATGATCGTCGACGGTCTGTGGGACGTGTACAACCAGTATCACATGGGCATTACTGCGGAAAACGTCGCCAAGGAATACGGCATCACGCGCGAGGCCCAGGATCGCCTGGCGGTGGAATCGCAGAATCGCGCCGAGGCCGCGCAGAAAGCGGGCCGCTTCGCGGACGAAATCGTGCCGATCGCGATCCCGCAGCGCAAGGGGGATCCGGTGCTGTTCGAGCACGACGAATATATTCGCCACGGCGCCACGCTGGAATCGCTCGCCGGCCTGAAGCCGGCCTTCGCCAAGGATGGCTCGGTCACCGCCGGTAACGCGTCCGGGCTCAACGACGGCGCCGCCGCCGTGGTCGTCATGTCGGCCAAACGCGCGGCCGAACTGGGCCTGACGCCGCTGGCGCGCATTGCCGCCTATGCCAACGCCGGGGTCGACCCCAAGGTCATGGGCATGGGACCGGTGCCGGCCTCGCGCCGCTGCCTGGAGCGTGCCGGCTGGCGTGTCGACGATCTCGACCTGCTCGAGATCAATGAAGCGTTTGCCGCGCAGGCGCTGGCGGTGCATCAGCAAATGGGTTGGGACACCAGCAAGGTCAATGTCAACGGTGGCGCGATCGCCCTGGGGCATCCGATCGGCGCATCGGGCTGCCGCATCCTGGTGACGCTGCTGCATGAAATGGCGCGGCGCGGTGCCAAGAAGGGGCTTGCCTCGCTGTGTATCGGCGGCGGCATGGGAGTTGCACTGGCGGTCGAGCGCGCCTGACGCGCGAGCGGCATCCGTGATCTCAATTCAAATGGTCAGTTAATAAATGGAGCATTCCATGACACAACGCATCGCCTACGTTACCGGTGGTATGGGCGGCATCGGTACCGCCATTTGCCAGCGACTCTACAAGGAAGGTTTTCGTGTGGTGGCCGGTTGCGGCCCCAATTCCCCGCGCAAAGCGAAATGGCTGGCAGAGCAAAAAGCGCTCGGTTTCGATTTTGTCGCCTCTGAAGGCAACGTCGCGGATTGGGATTCGACTACCGCGGCGTTCGACAAGGTCAAGGCTGAAGTCGGCCAGATCGATGTATTGGTGAACAACGCCGGCATTACCCGCGATGTCGTGCTGCGCAAAATGACCCGCGAAGACTGGAGCGCGGTGATCGACACCAATCTCAACAGCCTGTTCAACGTGACCAAGCAGGTCATCGAAGGCATGGTCGAGCGCGGCTGGGGGCGCATCATCAGCATCTCGTCGGTCAATGGCCAGAAGGGGCAGTTCGGGCAGACCAACTACTCGACCGCCAAAGCCGGTATTCATGGCTTCACGATGGCGCTGGCGCAGGAGGTCGCGACCAAGGGCGTGACGGTCAATACCGTATCGCCCGGCTATATCGGGACCGATATGGTGCGCTCGATCCGGCCGGAAGTGCTCGAGAAGATCGTCGCGACGATCCCGGTCAAGCGTCTGGGTGAGCCTTCCGAGATCGCCTCGATCTGCGCCTGGCTGGCATCCGAGGAATCCGCCTTCGCGACCGGCGCTGACTTTTCCCTGAACGGCGGGCTGCACATGGCGTAATGCCGGAGTCGGGCAAGCCGCGCGCCGCGGACCGACCGTCCGCGGCGCGCGGCTTGTTTTGACTCGGGATTGCCGCAAGGCAGCAAGCGGCCTACAATCGAAAAACACGGGTTGGACGCTTCGGTACCCCACGGCCGTCCAGTACCCGTCAATAGCCGGCCAACCGGCGCCGTCGCAAGAGAGGGACAGACCGCGAATGAGCACGCAAAAAAAAACCGACGAACGTCTGATCAAGAAATATCCAAACCGCCGGCTCTACGATACCCAGACCAGTACCTACATCACCTTGAGCGACGTCAAGCAACTGGTGCTCGACAATGAAGAGTTCAAGGTCGTCGATGCGAAATCGAGCGAAGACCTCACCCGCAGCATCCTGCTGCAAATCATTCTGGAAGAGGAAACCGGCGGCATGCCGATGTTCTCCAGCGTCATGCTCGCGCAGATCATTCGTTTCTATGGTCACGCGCTGCAAGGCATGATGGGCACCTATCTCGAGAAGAATATCCAGACTTTCATCGAGATCCAGCACAAGCTGGCCGACCAGGGCAAGGGGCTGTACGACGGAGCTACCTTCAACCCCGATATGTGGTCGCAATTCATGAACATGCAGGCGCCGATGATGCAGGGCATGATGACCAACTACATCGAGCAATCGAAGAACCTCTTCGTGCAGATGCAGGAGCAGATGCAGAGCCAGGCCAAGAATATGTTCAGCACTTTTCCGTTCCCGCCCGGCGGGCCGGGGCAGCCGAAAGATCCGAACAAGTGAGATAGCGGGGGCAGGGTACAATACCGGCCTTCGCAGCCTCGCGGGCTGCCGTTTGCCGCCGATATCGCTTCAGGAACCGTACCATGTCCAACCCGTCATCTCCCGCCGCCACGCCCAAGGTCGGTTTCGTCTCGCTCGGCTGTCCGAAGGCGCTGGTCGATTCCGAGCAGATCCTCACGCAGTTGCGCGCCGAGGGTTACGAGATTTCCGGCACTTATGACGGCGCCGATCTGGTGGTCGTCAATACCTGCGGATTCATCGATGCGGCAGTGCAGGAGAGTCTCGACGCCATCGGCGAAGCATTGACGGAAAACGGCAAGGTCATCGTGACCGGCTGCCTGGGAGCCAAGAAGGACGCGGCCGGCCAGGACATCGTCAGCAGTGTTCATCCCAAGGTGCTGGCGGTGACCGGCCCGCATGCGACCAATGAGGTCATGCAGGCGGTTCACCAGCACCTGCCCAAGCCGCACGATCCGTTTATCGACCTGGTGCCGGCGCAGGGCATCAAGCTCACGCCCAAGCACTACGCCTATCTCAAAATCTCCGAAGGCTGCAACCACCGCTGCACGTTCTGCATCATTCCGTCGATGCGAGGGGATCTGGTGTCGCGCCCGGTGGCCGAAGTGATGCTCGAGGCGGAAAATCTGTTCAAGTCGGGTGTCAAGGAGTTGCTGGTGATTTCCCAGGACACCAGCGCCTACGGCGTCGACGTCAAATACCGCACCGGCTTCTGGAATGGCCGGCCGGTCAGGACGCGCATGACCGAACTGGTCAGCGCGCTGGGTGAACTGGCGCAGCAGTATGGTGCGTGGGTGCGTCTGCATTACGTCTACCCCTATCCGCACGTCGACGAGATCATCCCGCTGATGGCCGAAGGGAAGATTCTGCCGTACCTCGACGTGCCGCTGCAGCATGCCCACCCCGACGTTCTCAAGCGCATGAAGCGGCCGGCCAGCGCCGAAAAGAACCTGGAGCGCATCCGTGCCTGGCGTGCCATCTGCCCGGACCTGACGATCCGCAGCACCTTCATTGCCGGCTTTCCCGGCGAGACCGAAGCCGAGTTCGAGACGCTGCTCGAATTTCTGCGCGAGGCGGAACTCGACCGGGTGGGCTGCTTTGCCTATTCGCCGGTCGAAGGCGCGAGTGCCAACGAGCTGCCCGGCGCGCTGCCCGATGAGGTGCGCGAAGAGCGTCGCGCGCGTTTTATGGAGGTCGCGGAGACGATTTCCGCGCGCCGCCTCAAGCGGCACGTCGGCAAAACCCTGAAAGTGCTCGTCGATGAAGTCAATCAGGACGGAGGCATGGCGCGCTCGATGGGGGACGCGCCGGAAATCGACGGCATGGTCTACATCGAGCCAACCACCAAGGCCTCCAAGCGCTACAAGGCCGGCGACTTCGTGTCGGTGAAGATCACCGGCGCCGACGGCCACGATCTGTGGGGTGAGGTCTGAGGCTCCGTGACCGTCCGGTGCGCCGGTTAGGCACGCCGGGCGCCGGCCTGCGTCAATCCCTCCTGATCGAGATTCCACACTGCTCGTAGTTCGATAGAGGGATCGAGCGGCGAGGCTGGGTGATCCCAGTCGTCCGGTGCGCTCAGTGTGGCGGCATCGCCACTGAAGCCGCCCCAACGTTGCGTATGGAAAACCTCGGCAATGCCTTGCTGGACCTGCGTGCCCACGTAAGTGCGCCACTCGGTCGGCAACGTCGTTATGCGGCCCACCACCCCGGCAGCATTTGCATCGGCCGGCGTGCCGCCATGCGCGAGTGCTCCATCCAGGCCTTGAATCACGGTCGAGCCGTTCATGCGCATGAGCGCGGCATGCATTGTGCCCCGCGGATCCGGCACCGATAACCGATTACTCCCGTCGACATAGCGGGTGTCGCTGCGCAGGCTGCGCACCAGGGTTCCGCCGGCACCGTCCAGTCCCTCGATCAGGGCGGTCGAGAAAGTCCCGTCGACCCACCGCGGCAGGTGCGGACGCAGCGCGCCGACGCCGGCGAGCGCTACGCTATAGGGACCCATCGACGCTGCCACGCCAACCGCGCTCGGCGATCCGCTCCAGGCCACGCGCGGGCCCAGTTCAGCGACTGTCTGCTGGCTGGTGTCGCGTACGCCCGCATAGACCAGGCTGCCAATTTGCCGGATCGCCTCCGGATTGAGCCCGCCCGGGTTGGTGAAATAACCCAGCAGCGACGGCATGGCCCCGGTCACCGCACCACTGAGCGCGCCGCCGCCGGCCAGAATGAAACGCACGCCGCGGTTATTCGCGTAGGTCTCGGGCAGCGCATCCGCCGCGCGCGAGCCCAGTCCGGCACCGGCATAGCCGCCGGCCACCGCGCCGGCCGTCGCGCCGACCGCGGTCAAGACTGCATTGGCCGGGCCGCTCCCCGCCACCGTCCCCAGCCCGAACGAAATGCCGTATCTGGCGACCGCACCAGCCAGCGTGCTGGCGCCATCCCGCAGGAAAGCCGCGCCAGCGGCCCGCCAGCGCTCTGGCCAGGTGATCAGGCCCAGCATATCCGTGCGACTGGTGGGATTGTTGCCGGTCATCGCGAACAGATTCGGGCCGTCCACCGGTCCCGCCGGGTCGGTGTTGAGCCAGCGGCCGAGCCAGGGCGCGTAATAGCGGAAGCCGTAATAGCTCAAACCCGATGCATCGCGCTCCTTGCCGGCATGGCGCGTGGTCTTGTAACGCGCCTCGCACTGATGCCGGGCCATCCAGCATGCCGTGCCGCCGAATGGATAGTAGCTCTCCCGTGTCAATTGCGCGGCGCTGGCGTCGAGCTCTTGAGTGGTCGAGGCGAGTGCGTCGGAAAGGGCAAAACGCACCTGATTGTCCGGCAACGACGGCGGTCTGCCGGCACGCCAGCGCAGGACGCGCGCCATCTGGGAGCCTGCCTGGGCAACGACGACAAGGTATTGCTGCGTGGCGGCGCGCCGGATTTCCAGGCCTGGCAAATAACAGGTGGACTCAGGCGCCGGGCGCGCTTGACCGTCGCGGCGGGGGGGCGCTGGCCACATTGGATTTTCCCGAGCGCAAGCCGGTGCCGCTATAGCAATAGCGTTCGATGACGTTGTGCGGGTGATTGGAAGCTGGGAGGGCATGGTGGCTCATGATGTCGGCTCATGTAGAGGGGGATAGGCGAGGAGCAAATGCCGTGCGCCGGGATGGCACACGGCATTTGCACCGTAGGCCATCGCATCCCCGCGAGGCAAGCTGCTGCGCGCTGGCGCGCGTGCAAGCGATTGGTTTATCGATACAAACCCGGCCCGAGTGCGATCGTTTTATCTCGTCGCCCTTCGGAATGTTCGGGCCGCGCACGGCGCGCGACATCGAGGCCCGCTATACTGAACTTTTTAGGAAAAATTTCCTGTCCGGTGCCGGGCAATCATTGAAAGGGGTGAGCTAATGCAACGTGAAGTCGTGGTCGTCAGCGGAGTGCGTACTGCCATTGGAGATTTTGGCGGCAGCCTCAAGGATGTCGCGCCAACCGAGCTGGGGGCGCTGGTGGTGCGAGAATCGCTGGCGCGCGCCGGCGTGTCGGGCGAAGAAGTCGGGCACGTGGTGTTCGGTCACGTGATCAACACCGAGCCCAAGGACATGTACCTGGCACGGGTGGCCGCGATCGGCGGCGGTGTGAGCCAGGATGCGCCGGCTTTGACGCTCAACCGCTTGTGCGGCTCCGGCTTGCAGGCAATTGTCTCGGCTGCGCAAAACATTCTGCTGGGCGACGCCGATATTGCCATCGGTGCGGGGGCGGAGAGCATGAGCCGCGCGCCATACCTGATGCCCGGTGCGCGCTGGGGTACCCGCATGGGCGAGTCGCGTCTGGTCGACATGATGCTGGGCGCGCTGCATGACCCGTTCGATGCGATCCATATGGGCGTGACGGCCGAGAATGTCGCGGCCAAGTGGCAGATCACCCGTGCCGACCAGGACGCGCTGGCGGTGCAGTCCCACCAGCGGGCCGCGCGCGCCATCGCCAACGGCTACTTCAAGGATCAGATCGTGCCGGTGATGCTCAAGACGAGGAAGGGAGAGGTCGCTTTCGTCACCGACGAGCATGCGCGCGCCGAGGCGACACTCGACGATATGGCGAAGCTGCGTCCGGTATTCCAGAAAGACGGCACGGTCACGGCTGGCAACGCATCGGGCCTGAACGATGCGGCGGCAGCGGTGGTGCTGATGGAGCGTCGCACCGCCGAGCAGCGTGGCGTCAAGCCGCTGGCGCGTCTGGTGAGCTACGCCCACGCTGGTGTCGATCCGCGCTATATGGGCATCGGCCCGGTGCCGGCCACGCGCCGCGCACTCGAGCGCGCCGGGCTGAGCGTGCAGGACCTCGACGTCATCGAAGCGAACGAGGCATTCGCCGCCCAGGCCTGCGCCGTCACGCGCGATCTCGGACTCGATCCGGCCAAGGTGAATCCCAATGGCTCCGGGATTTCGCTGGGGCACCCGATCGGCGCGACCGGTGCGCTGATCACGGTCAAGGCGCTGCACGAGCTGCAGCGCGTGGGCGGGCGCTATGCGCTGGTGACCATGTGCATCGGCGGCGGGCAGGGCATTGCCGCGATCTTCGAGCGTATCTAGCCAGACTGAGCACCAGCCGCGCCGCCGGGGTGGGCAACCGCTTCGGCCGCGCGGCTCGACTAGGGGTTTGCCCCAATGCACCGAGTATCTTCGCAAGATCCGGGCTATGCTGTAATCATCTTTCGACTTGCGTTCGACCAGAATCCCGAAAAGCTGGCGTCACGATCGTTGCGTCGATTTATTCATCCGATGCAAATGACGATCCAGCTTGGCTTTGTCGCCGAGTTTCGGACTCTCAAGTACGCTGATCGACAACCTTAGGGTTTGTACTACCCTGTTGTCGATTGTGCGGAAATTCTCATTGAGCGCAGGGCAAAAGCGCAAGACATGACGCCGACACATTCGTATACTTTCATGAGTAATACGGGTTGTACTCACTTAAATTGACAAGTTATACTCCGCCCACTCGTTGGGTTGCGCTTTTTGTTTTTGGTGGGTTGTACTCTGCTGAGCGGTGAATCACTTCAGAGACGGTCCGTTTGACGAAAAAGCTCGCGGCGAGGGCGCGCGCGGCGCTTTGCCCGCATCATGCTGCAGCGCTTGCGGATTCGATTTAGTGGCAAAAGAAGGATTGCTTCGAGTTGAGTTCGGATTAAGATGGGGCACCTCATCTTGTCGAGGCAAGTAACTGAGTGAGCTTGAGGTAAATGTCGCGTCTTCGTGCGGGGGCGAGCGCGTGCAATGCGTACGAACCCGACATAAAGATAGCTGCTGCACAAATGCACGTCGTTAGATCAGGAGAATAGAGAATGAAAAGGTTTGCGAGAATCTCTGCAGTTTCCGTTTTTTCGCTGACGGTAGGGGTAGGCGCCGCACTGGCCGCGAGCGGCCCGATCAAGATCGGGGTCCAGGCGCCGATCACGGGCGATTACGCTGGCGAAGGCCAGGGCATCGAAAATGGCGTGAAGTTGCTGGCCAATGAGCAAAACGCCGCTGGCGGGCTGCTGGGCCGCAAAATCGACGTGGTGGTCTGCGACGACGAAGGCAAGCCGGCTCAGGCCGCGATCTGCGCTCGCAAACTGGTCAACGACGGCGTGATCGCCGTGATCGGGACGTACACCAGCGGCGCCGCGCTGGCGGCCGCGCCGATTTACTCGGCCGCCAACGTGATTCAGACCTCCGACGGCACCAGCGATGAGCTGACCGCCAAGGGCTGGAAGACTTTCTTCCGCAATGCGCCGCCGAACAGCGCCGAAGCCGTGTTCACCGCGCAATACCTGGTCAAGGCCAAGCATTACAAGCGTATCGTCGTGCTGAGCGACCATTCGAGCTACGCCACCGGGCTGGCCGACAGCGTCGACAAGGCTATCAAGGCTGACGGCGGCAATGTCGTTGCGAAGGACTACATCACGGCTGGCACGCAGGATTACAGCGCAGTGCTGACCAAGCTCAAGGCCGCCAACCCCGATGTCGTGTACTTCTCCGGCTATTACACCGATGGCGGCCTGATCCGCGCGCAAATGGAACAACTGGGCATGAAGGCCGCGTTCGTCGGCGGCGATGCCAACCAGAACGCCGCGTTCGCCAAAATCGCTGGCCCGGCCGCCAAGGGCGCGATCATCATCAACATTCCCTCGCCGGAAAACCTGCCGTACAAGGAAGCCAAGAAATTCCTGGCCGACTACGTGAAGGCTTACGGTTCCGCGCCGCCGAGCATCTACACCTTCACCAATGCCGACGGCTTCCGGGCAGTGATCGCTGCGATCAAGGCGACCAAGAGCACCGATACCGCCAAGCTGATTCCGTGGCTGCACAACATGAAGGGCTTCCAGGGCGTGACCGGGCCTTTCTCGTGGGACGCCAAGGGCGAGCGTATCGGCAGCCCGATGGCAGCGTTCGAAGTGCAGGCTGACGGCAGCTACAAGACGGTCTATCCGATGTAATGCCTGAGACGCGGGCGCCGCATCGCCAGATGCCGGCGCCCCGCGTCGAGATTTCCCGCTCGCCGCCAGGCGGCCATCCACGGAAATGGATCGATGGACTTTATCCTGCAGCAATTCATCAACGGGCTGACGGTCGGCGGCATTTACGCCTTGATCGCGCTCGGCTATACGATGGTCTACGGGGTGCTCAAGCTGATCAACTTCGCGCACGGGGACCTCTGCATCCTCGGCGCCTTCATCGGCCTGACGACCCTGACCACCGGCGTGTTCGGCGGCCTGTCGACACCCGTGCTCCTAGCTTTGGCATTCATCATCGCGGTGATCGTGGTGGGGGTGGCCGGCACCGTGCTCGAGCGTCTTGCCTACAAGCCGCTGCGCCGCGCGCACCGGCTCTCGCCGATGGTCTCCGCGCTCGGCGCATCGATGCTGATCGAAAACGGCATCATGCTGATCTGGGGCCCGAACGTACGGGTGTTCCCCAGCAATCTGCTGCCCACTTCGACCTGGCATATCGCCGGTGCCTATCTGAGTTTTGTCCAGCTGCTGATTATCATCGGCGCTTTCATCCTGATGATCGCGCTGTATCTGTTCGTTCACCATACCCGGCTTGGCACGGCCATTCGCGCCGCCGCGATTGACCAGGACGCCGCGCGCCTGATGGGCATCAACGTCAATCGCGTGATCGCCAGCGTGTTTGTCATCGGGCCGGTGCTGGGCGCCGTGGGCGGCCTGTTCATCGGACTTTACTATCGCCAGACCTACTTTACGATGGGCTGGTCGTATGGCCTGAATGCTTTTATCGCCGCCATCATCGGCGGGATCGGCAATATCCCGGGCGCGATGCTCGGCGGCTTGTTGCTGGGCCTGTTCAACGCGTTTGCCGCAGGTTACGTGTCGAGCTCCTGGCAGGACGCGATCACCTTCGCGCTGCTCATCGCGATTCTTCTGGTACGTCCGTCCGGCATTCTGGGCGAACGTGTCGCGGAAAAGGTGTAAGCCCATGACCAACCGCGCTACTGAAACCACATCCGCGCCGTCGACGGCATCGCACCCCATGTCAAAAACAGCGTCACAACCGCCCGGCCCCAACAAGTTGCGCCGCACCATCGGACCGCTGCTCTGGATTCTCGGTCTGGCGCTGCCGCTGGTATCGTCGCCGGCCTGGATCACCGTCGGCGGCATCTTCGCCATTTATGCGATCGTCGCGCTCTCGCAAGACATCGTGCTGGGCCGCGCCGGCATGTACGACATGGGCCACGCGGTCTATTTCGGCATCGGCGCCTACATCACGGCGATCCTGGCCCCGACCTTCAACTGGCCGATTCTGGCAACCATTCCCGTGGCGATCGTCGTCGCGGCTTTGCTCGGCGCCGTGCTATCGGCGCCTATCGTCAAGCTGCGCGGTGATTATCTGCTGGTGGTGACGATCGGCTTCAACGCGATCTTCGTGCTCGCCATGAAGAACAATCTGTTCGGCCTGACCGGCGGTCCCGACGGCATCTTCGGCATCGGCGGGCCCTCGGTGTTCGGCCATGCGTTCGATTCGCAGAGCGATCTGTTCTATCTGAACTGGGTGGCGCTGGCGTTGGTGTTGTGGGTAATGCGCAACCTCGACCGCTCGGCGCTCGGGCGCACTTTCCGCTACCTGAAATACGATGAACTCGCCGCCACCACGCTGGGGGTCAACGCGCACCGCTATAAAGTGGCCGCATTCGCCCTGGCCGCCGGCGTCGCGGGTCTGGCCGGTTCCCTGTTCGCCATGCAATTGTCGGCGGTGAGCCCTGGCTCGTTCCAGTTCGCCGACTCGGTGACGCTGTTTGCCATCGTGCTGGTCGGCGGTCAGGCGTCGGTGCCCGGCGTGCTGCTCGGTACCGCAATGATGTTCGTGGTGCCGCAGATCTTTACCGACCTCGCGCAGTACCGTTACCTGGCCTTCGGCTTCGCGATGATCGTCATCATGGTGCTCAGGCCTCAGGGCATTTGGCCGGCAAGGAGGGGCGGGCAATGACTCAAACGACCACGATCCCGGCCGTGTCCGGTGAGACCCTGCTCGAACTGGAGGGCGTGGGCATCAGCTTCGGCGGCCTGCGCGCGGTGGACGACCTGAGCTTTCGCGTCCAGCGCGGCCAGATCGTCGGCCTGATCGGCCCCAACGGCGCCGGCAAGACGACCGTGTTCAATTTGATCACCGGCGTCTACAAGCCGACCAACGGCCACATTCGCTGGCGCGGCCAGGAGGTTACCGGCCTGCAGCCGGACAAGATTGCCGCCCAGGGCATTCGCCGCACGTTTCAGACGATCCGCCTGTTTGCCGACATGACCGTGCTGGAAAACGTCGTCGCCGGCGAGCATCTGCAGATCAAGCAGCGCTGGTGGCAGGGCCTGTTGAATACGCCCGCGCAGCGGCGCGAGGAGCAAGCGCTCGTCGATCGTGCGATGGAGGTGCTGCAACAGCTCAATCTCGTCGATGTGGCACACGAAAATGCCACTTCGCTACCCTATGGCGTGCAGCGGCGGGTCGAGTTGGCGCGCACGCTGGTCGCGCGTCCGGAACTGATCATTCTCGACGAGCCCGCAGCCGGCTTGAACGAGTTCGAATCGGCGGGACTTAACGACACCATTCGCGCGATTCGGGACGCGGGCGTCACCGTGATTCTGGTGGAACACGACATGAGCGTGGTCATGAACGTGACCGACAACATCGTCGTGATCAATTTCGGCAAGAAGATCGCGGAAGGCAAGCCCGCGGAAATCCGCAACAATCCCCTGGTGATCGAGGCCTATCTCGGCCAGGAGGATGACGATGAAGAGGAAGATCCGCTGATGCATGCGGTACATACCGGACAGGTGAGCTCATGAGCCTGCTCGAAGTCGAAGACCTGCGTGTCAACTATGGCCACATCCAGGCGCTCAAGGGGATTTCCCTGCAGGTCGCCGAACGGGAGGTGGTCGCCATCCTCGGCGCCAATGGCGCCGGCAAGACCACCCTGATGCGTACGCTCAGCGGATTGATCACACCGCAGTCCGGCAAGATCACCTTCGCCGGCACCGAGACGACCCGGCTGGGTGCCGACAAGATCGTCCGGCTGGGCATCGGGCAATCGCCCGAGGGTCGGCGCGTGTTCGGCACGCTGTCGGTCGCCGAAAATCTGCGTCTGGGCGGCTTCACCCGCCCGCCGGCGGAGATCGGCCAGAGCTGCGAATACGTCTACAAAATTTTTCCGCGGCTCTATGAGCGGCGCGCTCAGTTGGCCGGCACGCTCTCCGGCGGCGAGCAGCAAATGCTGGCGATCGGCCGCGCGCTGGTCACCAAGCCCAAGCTGTTGCTGCTCGACGAGCCGAGCCTCGGCCTGGCGCCGATCATCGTGCGAAACATCTTCCAGGTGCTGCGCGAGGTGCGCGCCACGGGCGTGACCATCCTGATCGTCGAGCAGAACGCGCGCATGGCGCTCAAGCTCGCCGATCGCGGTTACGTGCTGGAAGTCGGGCGTCTTCAGCATGAAGGTTCGTCCAAGGAATTGCTGGCATCGCCGGAGATTCAGGCAGCATATCTCGGCCACGGTTGAAGTTGACACCGCAGTATCGAACGGGCTCCGCCATGGCGTTGCATCGCTGCCAATGCCATGGCGGAGCTCCATTTATTACATCGGGTAACGAAATAATCGGCTGGTCTTACCTCCCTGCCGAGGGGTACAATGCGCGCAACGCAGGCATTCTGCCACTTGATCCGTCCGATTTCTCGTAGTTGACGGATCATTGCTCACGGCTTGCCGTGCCGCAGGGCTGCTTCGTGTGGTGCTTGCGTTCGCGCCCCCCCACTTAACCTTTCCGCTGCACCGGGCGCGGGTCTCTTTGCTTCAGTTTGTCTTTCGTATCTCTAACGATGCAAGTCAATCACTGACGAGGAAAAGATCCATGTGCAACCAACATAATCTCGGCCGCTCCGAATCTCCCGCTTCGCCGTCGCGCCGCCAGGTGCTGCTGGGCGGTGCCGCCACCGCCACGCTGATGGGCTGGTCCGCCTCCGACGCGCTGGCCAAAGGCGAGACAGCGATCGACACCCCGCCCAATGCCATCTCCCCCGATCAAGCGCTCAAGCGCCTACTCGCGGGCAATGCGCGTTACGTTGCCAATACGCCGGCACGAAAGGACTTCTCCGCCGGGCGTGCGGCGCGGACCCGGGCACAGTACCCATTCGCCTCGATCGTCAGCTGCGCCGATTCCCGTGTAGCCCCCGAGCTGGCCTTCGATCAGGGGCCTGGCGACCTGTTCGTGGTGAGGGTGGCCGGCAACTTCGTCAACGATGACGGACTGGCGAGCCTCGAATACGGAGCGAAATTCCTCGGTATCCCGTTCATCCTGATACTGGGACATACCAACTGCGGTGCCGTTGGCGCCGCGGTCAAGGTGGTCAAGGAAAATGCCCGTCTGCCGGGGCACCTGCCCGAGCTGGTCAATGCCATCAAGCCCGCTGTCAGGATCGCGCAAGGAAAAAAAGGCGGCGATCTGGTGGCCGACGCCACCGTCGAGAATGTGCGTCTGAACGTGCACCGGTTGATGGTGTCGCGGCCAATCATCGGCGAACTCGTCAAGACCGGCAAGGTTCGTGTGGCCGGCGGCGTCTACGATCTGGCGACTGGCAAGATCGATCTGGTGTGATGCCCGGCGCCCGGCGCGAGTGTGCGCCGGGTAGCGTATTTGGGCGGCATCGGCGACACTATCGCCATTACCGGACATTTCAGAATTCATCATGACGCACAAGTCTTCCGATACTGCCGACGGCATGCCGGCGCACGATCTGCAAACGCGTGTGGTTCACCCGCGCAACGACATACCCGATGGTTTTGCCTCGTTCTCGACGCCCATCGCGCGTGCCTCGACGGTGGTGTTTCCCAATCTGGCCGCGCTGCGCAACTACGACCCGCACAGCGATACGCAATGGCGCTACGGCCTGCATCACACGCCGACCTCGATGACCCTGGCGCAGCAAATCGCGGCGCTCGAGGGCGGCACGCACACGCTGCTGCAACCATCGGGCCTGGCGGCCATCTCCAACGTCTACTTCGGCATCGTCAAGCAGGGCGACGACGTTTTGATTCCGGACAACGTCTATGACCCGAATCGCTCGCATGGCGAGTGGCTGGCGCGCAACTTCGGTATCTCGGTACGTTATTACGACCCGATGATCGGCGCTGGCATCGCCGAGCTGATTCAGCCCAGCACACGGCTGCTGTGGCTCGAGGCGCCCGGCTCGGTCACCATGGAGGTGCCGGACGTGCCGGCCATGACCCAGGCCGCGCGTGCACGGGGGGTGGTCAGCGCGATCGACAACACCTGGTCGGCTGGCCTGGCATTCGACGCCTTCGGGCACGGGTGTGACATCTCGGTTCAGGCGCTGACCAAATATCAGTCGGGCGGCAGCGACGTGCTGATGGGCTCGGTCACCACGCGCGACGATGAGTTGCATTACCGCCTCAAGCAAGCCCGCATGCACTTGGGGCTGGGAGTCGCCGCCGACGAATGCGCTCTGGTGCTGCGCAGCCTGGCCAGCCTCAAGCTGCGCTTCGAGGCGCACGATCGCAGCGCGATGGCGGTGGCCACGTGGCTCAAGGCGCGCCCCGAAGTCGCCGCCGTGCTGCACCCCGCCTTTGCCGATTGCCCCGGGCACGATGTCTGGCGCCGCGACTTCACCGGCGCCGGCGGCCTGTTCTCGGTCGTGTTCCATGAACGCTATACGCCGGCTCAGATCGACGCTTTCGTCGAAGGGCTCAAGCTATATGCGATCGGGTTCAGTTGGGGCGGCGCGCACAGCCTGGCCGTGCCGTATCGTGTTTCGACCATGCGCACGGCCACGCATTGGCCGCATCGCGGCACACTGGTACGGCTCTATATCGGGCTGGAAGAAAGCGGCGACCTGATCGCCGACCTCGCGCAAAGCATCGAAGCGCATCTGGCCGGCTGATGGCGGTGGGCGCCGGAGCGGCCGGCGCAACCGTCCTTACGCGTCGAACAGGCGCAGCAGTGCATCGAGCCCGACATGGTTGAACGCCACACTGGCCTGGGCGCGTACTACCGGCTTGGCGCGAAATGCGATCGACAGGCCCGCGGCGGCCATCATCTGCAAGTCGTTCGAGCCGTCGCCGATGACGATCGCCTGATGCGGGGCCGCGCCGATCTGCTCGCACATCTCGCGCACCGCGCGCGCCTTGACCTCCGCATTGACGATCTCGCCCAGCACCCGGCCGGTCAGCTTGCCGTCGACGATCTCCAGCGTATTCGCGCGCGTGGCATCCAGCTTCAGACGCGGTTTGAGCCGCTCGGTGAAATAAGTGAAGCCGCCCGACACCAGCAAGGTTTTCAGGCCGCGCGCCTGCACCCCCAACAGCATTGACTCGGCACCCGGCGAGAAGCGCAGGCGATCTTCATAGACGCGCTCGAGCGCGCCGGCGTCGAGCCCCTTGAGCAGCGCCACGCGGCGCGTCAGGCTTTCGTTGAAATCCTTGATCTCGCCGCGCATGGCCGCTTCGGTGATTGCCGAGACTTCCGCCTTCAAGCCGCAATAGTCGGCAATTTCATCCACGCATTCGATTGTGATGAGCGTCGAGTCCATGTCCATCGCCACCAGCCGGAAATCGGTCAGCCGGCGCCCCTCGGGCAGCAGCGCGTAGTCCCAGCGATGCTGGGCGCCAAGGGTTTCGAGTTGCGCTTGCAGCGTCTGGGTAGCAGTGACGCCGGCGATGCGCACCGAGCCGATATGAGCCAGGGCGTCGTCCACGGACATGTCATGGTCGGGCAGCAGCGAGCGCAGCGCGGCCAGTTGCGGGGGCGTAAACGGCGTGGTGCCGAGAATAACGAGATTCATGAAAGCAGCGCCGGCTGTGTGACCGGCGTCGATGGAAGAGGGCAAGGGCGCTATTTTAGCTTACTGGCCCGGGCCGCCTGCCGCGCCTGCACGGGCGGCGCAGTGTCGAATTTGTGCCAGACCCGACGTAGCTGGCGTCCCGAGCCGAAGCCGGCCTGTTCGGCCACGCGCTCGATGCCTAGACGGGAATTGGCCAGCAGCTCGCGCGCCAGGCCGATCCGCAGCCGGTGCACATAGTCAACCGGGTTGGTGCCCGTATGCTCGCGGAACAGCCGTGTGAAATGACGTACGCTGGTGCAGGCGAGCTCGGCCATATCGGCGGCACTCCACGGGCGCGCCGGGTCGGCGGTCACCGCATCCTGCACGCGGTGAATCGCCGGGTGAATGTGGTTGCGCCCCTCCAGCCACGGAGATAATTGCGGATCGCCCCCGGTGCGGCGCAGATAGGCCACCATGTGACGCGCCACGGCTACCGCGCATAACGGATTGGTCAGGCGGCCGATCAGATGCAGCATCAGATCCAGCCCGGCGGTGATGCCCGCGCTGGTGTAGACGTTGCCGTCCTCCACATAAAGGCGGTTGGCAACCACCCGCGCCTTCGGGGCGAGTGTCTGGAGTTCGTCGCAACTGGTGTGATGGGTCGTGCACAGCCGGTCATCGAGCAAACCCGCGCGGCCGGCCAGCAATGCACCGGTACACACACAGGCGAGCCGGTGATACGGTTTCACGGTCTCGCGCAGCCATGCCACGGCACGTGCCTCGGCCGCCGCGACGTGCTGCGCATCGAGCGGCCGCGCCGCGACGGGCAAGGGGTGAGCGACGCTGCCGGTCAGCACCAGCAGCGCGTCCTCGGGCAGCGTGACGGGCGGCGGCTCGAACGGGCCGAGCGTGAGCCCGATCGACGTGTCGAGCGTGGCGCCGGCCGGACTCACGTAACTCAACTCGAACGCCACTTCGTCCTGCATCTGCCCGGCCATGCGCAGCGCCTCGGCTGGCGCCGCCAGGTCGAGCATCAGAACGTGCGGTGTGACGAGAAAATAAACCGGTTGGCGGCGCTGCATGCAAGCGGACTCCACTGGGATTTGCCGAAAGCGCGGGGCGGACTGTTTACGCCACCGCATGCAAACGGATTCTGTCACATCTCGGCCAACACCTGCTCGACCGTGGCGATGCGTGCGAAGCGCTGGTGCAGGACCAGCTCCGTCCGGGCCTTGATGTCGGCGGCCGAATACACCTGACCGGAACCCGGATGGGTCATCGGAAAGGTCAGTGTCGCCTCGGTGATGTAATCGACCAGATAACCGGCATCGGAAGCCGCTCGGGTGGTCGTCTCGCAGCATTGCTCGGTGCGAATGCCGGAGACCAGCAGGCGCCGGGTGCCGTGGCGCGTCAGCCATGCCTGTAACGGGGTCCCGGCAAGCGCACTGTGCACGACCTTGTCGACCACGAAATCTGGCTTGATCGACAGCGGCGCCAGCGTTTTGACGAACCCTGACGCCCGCGAGAACACGCCGGTTTCCTCATGGTGAAATACCTGGACGATCGGCACGCCGCGCGCGGCGCAACCGTCGATCAAGGCCTGTTGCCTGCTCAGATAGGCCGGCACATCGGACTCCACCCAGTATGGCCGGCGGCGGAACGATTCCTGGACATCGATCACCAGCAGGGCGGTTTGGGAGGCGGGTACGGCGGCAGAGGGGGTCATGGGAACTCCTGGCATGGTCAGTTGAATAGCCTCCATCGTAAGTCGCGGTCGTCTTCCGGAATACACCGGACCAAGACAGGATTCGGACGTTTTAAGCCATGCCGGTCGAGTGCTGCAGCCGAGTGCTGGCCGGGCACTGGCGGCAACGGGTTACGTAGCGTGTAACGTAACGCGACTCCACTTTGTGTTCCGGCGGTGCTTGTCTGGTAAACAGGAAACATTGAAAGGGCCACGCGCGAGCCTGTCGCGCGGCCCTCGGGCGTTACGTCGATACTTTTAGGCATGCGCATTTTCAGCATGGCATGGTCCTTGCTGAATAACACCGCCCATCCGCTGGAGGGCGCGCGGAAATCCGATGCTCTATCGGTTTTCCGTTCAAACCATGCAAAGGAGATGTTCATGAGTTTTCCTTATGTTCAAATCAAGCTGCGGCAAGTTGCCGCCGCGGCCCTCACATTGAGCGGTCTGGTCACCGGGGCGTGGGCGCAATCGCTTCCCACCCTGCCGATCAGCGCGAATGCCACCGCGAATGTGACGCTCGACGGCGCGGCGTCGCCCTTGCCGATCGGGGTGCCGATGCCTGTTGTGGCGATCCAGGCCATGGCTGGCACGAACGGAATTCATTTGAGCGGCACGGCTGGCGGTCACGCGATTCCGCCGATCGATCTGCCCGGTCTGGGGGCGTTGCCCGGCTTACCTGGTCTGCCTGGTCTGCCTGGTTTGCCAGTTGGTGCTGGCGGACCTCTGGCGCCGGTCACAGACCTCGTAGCGACTCTGACCGGCGCGCTGGGTGGGGCGGCCGGCGGCGGCAACCCGTTGGCGCCGATCTCCGGTGCTGTGTCTGGCCTGACGGGCGCGCTGGGCGGGGCCGCGGGCGGCGGCAGTCCGCTAGCGCCGATCTCCGGTGCTGTGTCTGGCCTGACGGGTGCGTTGGCCGGGGCGGCTGGCGGTGGCAATCCGCTGGCGCCGGTCTCCGGTGTAGTGTCGAGCGTGACGGGCGCGCTGGGCGGGGCCGCAGGCGGCGGCAGTCCGCTGGCGCCAATCTCCGGTGTGGTGTCGGGCCTGACCGGCGCGTTGGCCGGGGCCGGGGGCGGAGTCGTTCCACTGGGGCCGGTGACTACCGTGGCAAGCCGGCTGTAAATTCACCGATTTAGTTCGTTATGCAACACGCTGCGCGGTTCATGTAACGACGCGCAGCGTGGACAAATCGGCAGCGTTACGTAACGCATGGTGCCGTCAAGGTAACGTCTCGCAACTGCCACTACGAGTTTGCTGCGCAAAACAGAAATTCTTCCTGATCGTAATTTAAATAATAAAACGGAGTACTACTCTTTTCAGGAAATCCTCTGACGGCATGTTTTTTGCACGTTTTGACTTGCTCTCGATGTACGAGAGCCGCGGCGAATCGCACCGCTGCGCAAATACGTCAAAAAGGACACTGCCATGACTACCTCCATTGCCAATGCCGTGAAAGGCGGCTTCCTGGGAGCCGGTTCGGTCCAAGCCCAGAGTCAATCCTCCAACCCCGCCGTCAGAGTCAGGGGCCGGATAACGGCTGGTGCCCCCGGCACCGGCAAATATCAGGAGAGGGTAGGCATTGTGCAAAACGCTGAGGTTTTGCCGATATCGAAAGCGGTCCCAGGCGAACCCGGATCCACCAGTGTGTCGAACGATACCGACGTGTCACTTAACCGGGTCGACAGTGGTAAGTCGCCAACCAGCGTCGCGATGTCACAGGCGCAGCCCGAGGGGACCAGCGTGCATTCGAGCACGCATATTCACTACAAGCCTAAAAGGCTTGCGGTCCCGGCCGGAGGTGTCGCGAATTCGCCGCTATCCGGCCTGAGTGCCAACACCTCCAACGACGTGGTGGTCGATACAAGCGCGCTACCGCTGCCGGTGAGTTTGCCGGTCCCGGTGGTGGCAATCCAGAGCACGGTCGGCACGGACGGCGTGCAGCTGAGCGATACGATCGGCGGCAAGCCGATATTGCCGCCGATCAATCTGCCGGGCCTGAGCAGCCTGCCGGGCATATCCGGGGCGAGCGACTTGTTGGCGCCGGTTACGGGGGTAGTGGCGAGTGTCACCGGTGCGCTGGGCGGGGCGGCAGGCAGCGGCAGCCCGCTGGCGCCGGTTACTGGCGTGGTGTCGGGACTGACAGGTGCCCTGGGCAGCGCGACGGGCGGCAGCAGCCCGCTGGCGCCGGTCACAGGTGTCGTCTCGGGTATCGGTGGGGCGACGGGCAACGCGACGGGGGGCGGCAGCCCGCTGGCGCCGGTCACCGGGCTGGTGTCAGGCTTGACGGGTGCCCTTGGCGGAGTAGCGGGCAAGGGCGGCGCGGGCGCACCGCTCGCGGGCGTGCTCGGCAAGCTGTAAATCCGTTATGGACCCAAGCGCGCGGCGGGCCGGCATGCTGCCGTGCGCGAGGCTCTCACGCCTGCGCGCGCGCCGCCTCCAGGTGTTTGGCGAAGGTTGCCGGATCGGTATTGGTGCCGCATAGCAGCACACCCACCCGCTTGCCCGCCAGCGGCTCGCGCAACGGCCCCAGCAGCGCGGCGGTGGCCGCTGCGCAAGCCGGCTCGACCGCCAGCTTGAGTTGTTCGAACAGGCACAGCATGGCGTGGCGAAGCGCGTCGTCGGACACCGTCACCAGGCGGTCGACATGCTTGTGGCACAGCGCGTAGCTGTATAGCTCGGTATGCGGCGCCATCAGGCTGTCGGCAATACTCTGCATCGGCCCCATTTTGATCGGACCGGCGGCTGCGAAGCTGCGGCTCATCGCGTCGGCGCCCTCGGGCTCCACCCCGAATACCTGGCAGCCTGGCGAAAGCGCCTTGATAGCGGTCGACACGCCCGCCATCAGCCCGCCGCCGCCCACCGGAATGATGACCGCGTCGAGTTCGCCGGCCTGCGACAGCCACTCGTGACCGAGCGTGGCGGTACCCAGCACGGTGCGGTAGCCATTGAAAGGATGCACGAAAAAGCGCCCCTCGCGCGCCTCGATCTCATGCACCGTCTCGAACGCCTGCTGGCCGTTCTCGGCGAGTACGACCTCGGCGCCGAACTGCCGGCACAAGGCAACCCGCGCGGGGCTGGCGGTCTTGATCATCACCACCTTGGCGCCGATGCCCAGCCGCATCGCCGCATAGGCGACCGCCACCGCATGATTGCCGGCCGACACGCAGGTCACGCCCGCGGCGCGCGCCGCGTCGTCCAGCGCCAGCAAATTCGAAAATGCGCCGCGTGCCTTGAACGTGCCGCTGGCCTGCAGCAGTTCGAACTTGAAATTGATGGTCGTGCCGTCGAGTTCAGCGAAGTCGCTTTTATCCATCACGGGGGTGGCGCGCACATAGGGCGCCAGGGCGGCGTGCTGGTCCGCAATGGTCTCGCGAGTGGGAACAGGCTGGTTGTCGATTTCGGTCATGGGCGAGCAGGGATGAAAATTGGGGAAATCCGTGAGGTTCGGGCGCCAGCCACCGCATGAGGTGACTGGCGTGCAGGCAATCAGCCGGGGGCGCCATGCGCCCAATGCGACGGTCCCGCTATCAATCGCTCATGCTGCGAATGACCTTGCGCAGAAAGCCCTCGCATGCTTCGATCTGTTCCAGCGCGACGAATTCATTGGGTTTGTGGGCCTGCTGAATGTCACCGGGGCCGCACACCACGGCTGGCACGCCGGCCTGCTGGAACTGGCCGGCCTCGGTGCCATAGGCCACTTTTCGTTTGTCGGTATCGGCCGTCAGCGCACGAACCAATTGGGTAATCGCGGCCTGCTCCGATGCGTCGAGCGACGGCGCGGCGGCGACCGGCGTCAACTCAATCCTGGCATCGGGATGCTCGCGCTGCATTTTCGGCAACAGGGTGCCGTGTGCGTAGTCCTGAATGCGCGCGTAGATGGACGGCGCATCGACGCTCGGCAGATTACGGTATTCGAAGGTGAACTCGCAAAAATCGGGAATCGTGTTGAGTGCGATGCCGCCCTTGATGACACCGGTTTGCGCGGTCGTGAAAGGCACGTCGAAAGCCTCGTCGAACGGCCCGTTGGCGCGCAGTTCGTCGGCGACGTCGCGGATATAGCAGATCAGCCTGGCAGCGTATTCGATGGCATTGACGCCGTGCGGCGTGAGCGAAGAATGCGCCGCCTTGCCGTGCACGCAGCAGCGATAGGCGTTGATGCCTTTGTGCGCGACGATCACGCGCATGGAGGTCGGCTCCCCGACGATGCAGCCGTCGGGCTTGATGCCGCGCGCTTTCAGGTCGGCCAGCATGACCGGCGCGCCGACGCAGCCGACTTCCTCGTCGTATGACAAGGCAAAATGCAGCGGCTGTTTGAGGCTGGCCTTTTGCATCTCCGGCAGCAGCGTCAGGGCGGTGCCGATAAAGCCCTTCATATCGCAGGTGCCGCGCCCGAATAGCTTGCCGTCCCTGACCACCGGGGCGAACGGATCGGAGTCCCACGGCTGACCGTCGACCGGCACCACGTCGGTGTGGCCGGACAGCACAATGCCGCCTTGCGTGTTGCCGTTTGCCGCCGGCACGGTGGCGAACAGGTTGGCCTTGCGGCCGGTGGCGTCGTAGCTCAAGAGCGCCTCGATGCCGGCGCCGCGCAGATGGTCGCGCACCAGCTCGATCAGGCCCAGGTTGGATTCCCGACTGGTGGTGTCGATGCTCACGAGCTTCTTGATCCAGTCCAGCGAGGCGGGGATGTTTGCGGCAGAAGTCATTGGAATCGCTCCGTTTTCGATCGGCCCATCATAGCCCGGATTGCTTTATATGTGAATTAGTTGCGCTCCCCTTCGGTCCGTCGCCGGCCGGCGAGCCTTTACGGCGACTCCGGTTAACCGTAATATACACGAGTTTATAACGGTGCTTTTTACCAACGTCGGCCTTGAGCCAGACGGTGGGTGCACGCTTTTGCAGGTAACCGGGAGAGACCTTCGATGAGACGTTTGCAGTTATCGCACTGGGCGGCAGCGCTGCTGCTGGGTGCCGGACTTTGGTGTGCAGCGGTATCGGCCGAGGCCGCCGATACGTTGCGAGTGGCCTACGCGGGCTCGATGGGCGTGGTGATGGACCGCTTCATCGGTCCGGCATTCGCCAAGGCCAATGGCGTGCAGTACCAGGGCATCGGGCAGGGCGCCTACGGGCTGGCGCGCCGGCTCGAAGGCAAGCTGCTGCAAGCCGATGTGTTTGTCTCGATTACGCCGGGGCCGATCGATATCCTGAAAAAGGCCGGCATGGTGGGCACCGCGCAGCCGGTGGCCAGCACGCAGATGGTCATCACCTACAGCCCGAAGAGCAAATTCGCCCCCGCGCTGGAAGCCGCCGCGCGGGGCGAAAAGCCTTGGTGCGAGGTGCTGACGACACCGGGATTGCGCTTTGGCCGCACCGACCCGGCTACCGATCCGCAGGGGCGCAATATCATTTTCGCGATGCTGCTGGCGCAGCATTATTACAAGCAGCCGGCGCTGGCCCGGCGGATTCTGGGCGACGTCGAAAACCGTCAGCAGATTTTCGCCGAGCCGTCGCTGCTCTCGCGCCTGGAGGCCGGCCAGCTGGACGCCTCCTCCGGTTATCTGAGCGCGGCGCAATCGCATCATTTGCCCTACATCAAGCTGCCGGATGAAATCAATCTGAGCAATCCGGCCATGCAGGCGAACTGGTACGACAGCGCGCATTTCAGCATCAAACTGCCCAACGGCAAGACGAGCGAGCTGAGCACGCAGCCGCTGGTTTTCTATGCCGTGGTGCTCAACGACAGCAAGCAGCACGCGCTGGCGGAGAAATTCGTCAAATTCCTGCAAAGTCCGGCGGGCCAGAAGATGCTCGCCGAGCACGGTTACAGCGCGCCAAAGGGAGGTCCGATCTGAATCGGCCGATGTCTTAAATAATCGGGCGGGCCGGTTCGGATTTGTGTATCCTCGGCGTCGTTCGAGGCATACCGCGAGGGTAAGGGTTTCATGAGCGCGCAGGTTGATCTTCAGGTGTCCGATGGCCTGCCGCGCGCGCGCGCGCCGGCACTGCTCGGCGCACTCACCCTGTTGCTGATTGCCGGGCCGTTCATCGGCCTGGCCTGCGTCACCCCGTGGCGCGATTTTCACTTCTTTCCGGGCGATACCCGTGCAATCGCCGTGTCGCTGGTCTACAGCCTGGTATCGCTCGGGCTGATCATCGGGCTCGGTACGCCGTTGGCATGGTGGCTGGCGCGTCACACATTTCGCGGAAAATGGCTGCTCGAGGCCATCATTTTGCTGGCCTTGCTGACCCCGCCGCTGGCCATGGGCATTTTGCTGGCTACGCTTTATGGTCCTTACGGGCCGGCCGGCAGCCTGGCCGCGCGCGCCGGCATCGAGCTGACCAATTCGGCGCCGGCCTTCATCCTGGCGCAGTGCTATGGCGCGTTGCCCTATTTCGTGGTCGCGGCGCGCGCCGCTTTCGAGGGAGTGCCGCGCGAGCTGGAGCATATTGCGCTCACATTGGGCAAGACTCCCTGGCAGACCTTCTGGCTGGTCAGCATGCCGCTGGCCCGGCTCGGACTGGCCGCGGGAGTCGCGCTCGCCTGGGTGCGCGCGCTTGGCGAATTCGGCGTGGTCCTGATCGTGGCCTACTACCCGCAGGGCATCCCGGTCAAATTGTGGGTGAATCTGCAGGATATCGGGCTGCCGGCAGTGTATCCGCTGCTATGGGTGTTTTTCCTGGTGGCGATGCCTCTGCCGCTGATTCTTGGTTTGGCCTCACGTCGTCAGCGTCTTTTCTGAGCATGCGTATCGACTACCGTATCGATCATCCCGTGCGGCTCGAGGCCTGCTTCGAGGTCAACGGCTTCACCGTGCTGCTCGGGCAAAGCGGCGAGGGCAAGACAACGCTGCTGCGCGCGATCGCCGGCCTGTTGCCGGCCTATGGGGAGCCGTTCGGCGGCATGCCGCCGCAACATCGCGCGATCGGCTACTTGCCGCAGGGCTATGCGCTGTTTCCCCATTTGCGCGCCTGGGAGAACGTCGCTTTCGCTCTGTCCGGGCCGCGACGTCGAGCCCAGGCGCTCGAATTGCTCGCACGCGTACAGCTGGCGCATGTGGCCGACGCCTATCCGTCGGCGCTATCGGGCGGGCAACAGCAGCGCGTGGCGCTGGCCCGTGCGCTGGCTCGCAAGCCTCAACTGCTGCTGCTCGACGAGCCGACTTCCGCGCTCGATGCGGCCACGCGCGACGAGGTGATGGCGGAACTGATTTCCGAGACTCACGACTTCGGCTTGCCGACCCTGGCGGTCAGCCATGATCCGCATCTGGCGTTGCTGGCTGATCACGTTGCCGTGATGAGCGGCCGACGCATTGCCCAGGAGGGTGCGCCAGCCGATGTGCTGGCGCGGCCCAATGGCGTGGCGGTGGCGCGTTTGCTGGGGCATCGCAATTTATTTACCGGGCGCATCGACGGGCATGCGCCGCAGGCGGGCGTCACCCGCCTGCGCTGGGATGGTGCCGGCGCGGCGGTGCTGCACCTCCCGCTGCAGCCTGAGCTGGCCGTGGGACAAACAGTGCACTGGATGATTGCGCCGCAGGCGGTAGAGCTCGCAACGGATACATCTGCCACTGAAAATCGTGTGACGGCGCTCGTGGAGAACCTCCTTAACCTCGGCGGCCATTATCAGGCGGCGCTGCGTTGCGGCACCGAGCAGTTGTGGCTGGCAGTGTCGAGCGAGCGGGTGCGCCAGCACCGGCTGGCGCGCGGTGCCCAAGTCGTCGTCACGCTATGCCGTACCGGACTGCTGTGCTGGTCCCGGCCGGCCGATGCCGCCGGGCCAACCGGCGGACCAGGCGGGCCGGCAGACACTTCCTCGTCAGACACCGCCCGTTGAGGTGCCGCACAGCAGCGCCACGCCGGCGAGCGCGGTGGCGCGCAACGCCGCGCGGCTGTCACCGGCGCGCGAACGCAGCGCCAGCGAATGCAACAGTGCCGACGCTATTTTGGCCAGCGATGCCGGGTCGGCGTCGCCGGCTATCTCTGCCTGCGCCCGGGCTCGCTTGAAACGTGCCTCGAAGGCGCGGTCGAAAGTGCGCAGTCCGTTACCTAATGATCGACGGACCTCCTCGTCGGTCATCGCTTCGGTGGCGGCCGTATTGATCAGAAAACAGCCGCGCGCCACGCCGCCGGCTGGAAAGTAAAGTCCCAGCGCACTGTCATAGACCCGCATCAACGCTTGCGGCAGCGGCAGACCCGCGTCGAGCGCGGCGTCCATCGCCTGGCGACCGGCGTCGATATAGCGGGCGAGGGCGCTGAGGTAGAGCGCGTGCTTATCCCCGAAGGCGCCATATAAACTCGGTCGATTCATACCCGTCGCGGCGCTCAGATCGTCCAGCGACGTGCCGGCATAACCGCTGCGCCAGAACGCGTCGGTGGCGTCGCCCAAGGCCTGCGCCGGATCGTAGGCGCGCGGTCGGCCGCGGCTCTTTTTCGGGGAATCAGATTTTTGTACCATTTTGAATAAAATAATTGACGATGGTTATTTTTGTGCAATATAGTACAAAATCAATTGCCCCAGGAGGAATCCTCATGAATTTATTCTTTGCCCCGCTCGCATGTTCGATGGCAACCCGCATCGCGCTGTATGAAGCCGGTGCGCAAGCCGACTACACTGAAGTCGACACGGATCTCAAGCAACTGATCGACGGCAGCGACTTTCTGCCGATCAATCCGTTGGGGCAGGTCCCAGCGCTGCGCACCGACGACGGCGTGTTGCTGACCGAAAACACGGCCATCCTGCCGTACGTGGCCGATGCGTATCCGCAGGCCCAGTTGGCGCCGGCAGCCGGCATGGGCACCGACCGGGCGCGCCTGCATCAATGGCTCGGTTTTGTCAGCACCGAGTTGCACAAGGCGATTTTCGTGCCCTTGCTGGATCCCGATGCCCCGCAGGAGGTCAAGCGCTATGCTCTCGAAAAATTGGAGACACGTATTGGAATGCTGAACAAACACCTGGCCAACCAGGATCATCTGCTCGATCGTTTCAGCGTGGCTGATGCCTACCTCTTCACGGTGCTCAACTGGGCACAGTATTCGGGCGTCGCGCTATCGTCATGGCCGCATGTCGATGCCTATTACGGCCAATTGAAGCAGCGGCCGAGCGTGGCGCAGGCGCTCGGCGAGGAAATGGCGCTGTACATGCAGGCAAGCAAACGCCGCAAGACGGCTGCATCGCAAACCGAAAGCGCCTAACGGGCGCGTTGTGGAACCCGTGGCATCCCGGGCCTTCGGCTCCCCCCGCTGCCAGGGGGTTCGAAGAGGCGCGGCGCTTCGTTCATGCGATCCGATGAAGCGCCGCGGGAATTACTTGACGGTCAGGGTGGCCACCATATGGGCTTTGTAATGCCCGGGCTCGTTGCAGAAGGTCACGTAGCGACCGGGTTTGAGCACGAAGCGCGCGGTTACCGTTTCGTGAGGATTCAAATCTTCGACGCCAACCATCTTGGTCAGCTTATCCTCTTCCACCTGTTGCGTCTTGGTGTCATAGGGCAGGGCCGCCGAGTTGCCTTTCCACGGTTCGATCATGAACTCGTGCTTCATGTTGGACGAAAGATTTTCGATCGTGAATTCCACTGGCCCGGCCGGCACGGTGTTGCGGCTGAGGGTGAGAGACATCGTACCGTTATTCTGGTTGGCGAGCTTGACGGTGACCGACGGCGGCTCGGAAGCAATCGCCGCGGCCGAGGCCAACGCCAGTGAGAGGGCGATCAGGGGATGACACATCATAAAAGAACGACGCATGGCAAACCTCTGCATAAAAGATTGAAGGAAGCGCGTCGTTGGTTTTGTTTGCGTGCTCGACGCGGCCACCCTCGATGCGCGTCATTCGCGTTTATTTGCATTGTGCGTGAATGACGAGCCCAGCGTAGCCATGCAGACTTAGCGCCGACTTAGTCTGCGGGTAATACCTAGGTTGTCCTCGTTGCGTTTTGGCTGCATCAAAATTTATGCGGAGCGCGCATTATTGCCAAAAGCGAAATTATCCATTGAGTCCGCGGCCGTTTTTCTTCGCCCAGCGGCGCAATAGACTGATCCTGTCGACGATGAAAACACATCGCCCCTTTTGAATAGACAGGAGAATGATCATGAAGCGCAATCTTTTGGCCGCCGCCTTGCTGTCCGCTTTGCTCGCCGGGGCTGCCGGCTCGGCGATGGCCAGCGACGCTTACCCCGATGGTTCACAACTGGCCGGCATCCCCGCCGCCTCGGCGCTCAGCCGCGCGCAGGTCAAGAGCGAGCTGGCGCAGGCTCGTGCTGCCGGAGCGCTTGATCAAAGCGATATCGTGTATCCGCGTGCCGTGGCGGTGGCGCAGTCCGAAGCCGTGATGCGCGGCGGCGCGCTGATGATCGCCAGCAACGATTCCAGCAACATTTCGCCGCAACCGTGATGCGGCAGCTTGCACTCAATGAAATGAGCCCACCGCATGCGGTGGGCTTTTTGATGAGGATGCCGACGCTTACTTTTCGTCCGGATGATCGAGCGGCAGCCAGCGCGGCAGCATCGATGCGAGCACGCCGTCCTTGAGGACGAAGTGATGAAAAATTGCCGCCAGCGCATGCAGTCCGGCAAGCCACATGATCGTGTCACCCAACCAGCCATGCAGTTCGGAAATGGCTTCGCCGAGATCATGCGATGGGCCGATACGAGGGGCGATCTGCACGTCGCCGAGCAGCGTCAGCGAATGCCCTTCGAGCCAGGTGCCGGTGATGGCGCTCAGCGGCAGCGCAAACAACAGCAGATAAAGGACCCATTGCACGGTTTTGGCCGCCAACCCCATCCAGCGCGACACCTCGGGCGGGTCGGGCTGCTTGTCGATCGAGCGCCACAACACGCGCACGATGACCAGGGCGAGCACGCACAGGCCCAGCGTCTCGTGCAGTTGCCGGCCGCCGTCGCGCGCGGCTGAATAAACGCGTTCCTCGGAGCCGCCCGGGCCGTAGATAAAAGCGATCAACACCAGGATCGCAGTGGCCCAATGGAAGAACTGAGCGACCGAGCCGTAACGTGTCAGCGTGCGGTGTGCCATGGTGCTTCTCCTCATGTGTCGAAAACTGTGGGGTCCTGGGCATGCCGACGTTATTCTGACGCATCTTTTGCCATTGCGTTTGATTGTCGTCAAACCGCGGTGTCAGCGCATGGCCCTCGCTGGCATCCAACCGGATCGCTGATATACTCCAACGAAGCAGTAAAATTTCCGACAGCGTTGCGCATCGATTCATTGTCTCACCGCAGCTCGATTGTTCGCACTGAAGCAGGCGGAGATGCCGGCGAGTCAAGCCGCTGACGCGGTGCGGCAACAGATCGAAATTCGCAGGAGGCAGGTAATTCATGCCAAAAGTATTTGAATTCTTTGGATTCCGACGGTTTTCTTCGACGACATCTGTCGCCGCAATCCGATCGGCGCCACTACGATTCCCACCCGCATCGGGCATTCAACGAGACGCCAACCCGTCCGACGCCTGAGCGTAGCCACACGACAAGAGACCAGAGCCGCACGGTGGGGCCTGCAGCCGAACCATCGGTCAGGCCCAACCGTTTGATTAATCCATCAATCGATTTGGGCTTCAAAACATGAAAAATTCTCTCATTCGTCATGCCGCAGTGCCCGCTCTCCTGACGCTGGCTTTTCTGACAACCTCCGCGTGGGCGCAAACGCCACCCGCCGCGAAGGCGCCCGAGTCTCGCGCCGCCGAGTATGTGCAAAATCATGCGAAAAAACACGAAGACTATGTCGAGCGTCGTATCAACCGCTTATACGGTCAACTCAAGATAACGCTGGAGCAGGCACCGCAATGGTCGGCTTTCGCCCAAACGATGCGCGACAATGCGAAGCGCATTGACGACGCATTCAAGGCGCGTGCCGAAAAATTGCCGACCATGAATGCCGAGGACTCGTTGCAGTCCTACGCCGAGCTGGCGCAAATGCATGCCGAAAACATGCAGAAGCTGTCCGCTTCATTCAACGCGCTGTATGCGACCATGTCCGATCAGCAGAAAGAGATCGCCGACAAGTTGTTCCGCAAGCCGTACCGCCATCGCCGCGACGAGAAGCGTCGTGAACACGGTGCGCGCAAACCGGCGATGGCGCCCAAGCAATAAGCCGCCGCCAGAGTCGCGGCGCGCACGCAGCATGCGTGTGGTAAATGACAAACCCCGCCGGCCGGCGGGGTTTGTCATTTCGGGCGCCGGTCATTATTTGAATCGCCTGGCCGTCAATACATGCTGGCCCGGTCCAGTTGCGCGATATCCTCGGCGTCGAGCTTCAACTCGAGCGCCTCGCCCAGCGCCGCGAGTTGCTCGAGCGAGGTGGCGCTGGCGATGGGGGCGGTAATACTGGGGCGCGCCATTTCCCAGGCAAGCGTCACCGCCGTGGGCGTGCTGTCGTGCCGCGCCGCGACCTCGTCGAGCGCGGCCAGAATTCGCATCCCGCGCGCATCGAGATAATGGCCGACGTGCTCGCCGCGCGTGCTTTTCTTCAAGTCATCGCGCGAGCGGTATTTGCCGCTCAGAAAGCCGCTGGCCAGCGCATAGTAATTCATCACCCCCAGCTTGAGCGCGACGGCGGTCGGTTCGACATCGCGTTCGTAGGTCGCCCGATCGTACAGGTTGTACTCGGGCTGAACCACCTGATAGGCGGGCAGGCGATAGCGCCTGGCGATTTCGGCGGCTTCATGCAGGCGCGCGCCGCTGTAGTTCGAGGCGCCGATGATGCGCACCTTGCCGGCTTCGATCAGCCGTTGATAGGCATCGAGCGTTTCCTCCAGCCGCGCGGTGTCGGGCAGGTCGTAGTGCGAAAAATAGAGATCGATATAGTCGGTCTGCAGGCGCCGCAGCGAATCGTCGACCGCCTGCAGGATATTCTCGCGCGACAGTCCGGGCCGGGCCGCATGCCGCCCGACCTTGGTGGCGATCACGACGTCGGCGCGCTTGCCGGTGCGTGCCAGCCATTTGCCGATGATGGTCTCGGACTCGCCGCCGTGGTTACCCGGCACCCATGCCGAATACACGTCGGCCGTATCGATGAAATTGATGCCGTGATCGGCCAGCGCATCGAGCAGCGAGAACGAGGTCGCTTCGTCGGCTGTCCAGCCGAATACGTTACCGCCGAAGGCCAGCGGGGAGACCTGAATTTCCGATGTGCCGAGGGTTCGCAATATCATGGCCGGGCTCCTTTGATCAGTCGGTATGTCGAGTCATGTTACGCCAGAGCGCGTGGCTCGTGCAGCCCCTGCGCCAGGCCAGGCCCGGACGCGCTACCATAGCCGCAGGCGCGGGCTGTCGGACCAGATCGCCTGCCCCGCGCCGCGTGCCAATCTCAACAAGGAATG